>CP014761.1:2400000-2700000 GCA_001647635.1 Leifsonia xyli
TGATGAGGGTCCCGACGATGCCGACAGTGGGATCGAGGGTGAAGTCGAACTCGGTGACCGTCGCCCAGAGTTCGCCCGCGCTCGCCGCGCCCCACTGCAGCAGCACCCCGCCGAGCACGGCGAGCACGCCGGTGACGAAGAACGCGAGGATCGCCCGGGGTGTGCCGAGCAGCCGCTCCGCCGCCGCCATGACCGTGAGCGCCAGGACGATCGTGATGAGGAGCTGGATGGGGTCCTCCGGCACGAACAGCGCCGTCACGGGGGTCCACCAGAAGCCGGCGCGGACCGTCGTGGTCACGCCGGCCGCCCAGACCAGCGAGTCGCCACCGGTTGTCGCCGCGCTCCACAGCGTCCCCGTGACGATCGAGGTGATCAGCACGACGACGGCGAGCGCGATGCTCGCCGGGGCGATCCGCGCGTACCGCAGCACCGCGCGGCCGAAGCCGTCGCCGCGGTCGCCCTTCTGCGCGGGCGGCGTCGACGAGGACGACGCGGCCGCCGCGTTGGCGGTGTCTGCGGTGCTCATGCGGGCCTCCGTCACGGTGGGCTCAGTCCCAGCACAGGGTAGAGGATGGAGAAGTCCTTGGTGAGTCCGCCCTCCAGCGCGTCGACCACATGACCCGCGCCCGGGACGACGTCGTAGGTGGTCTGCATCCCCGCCGCCCGGGCGGCCTGCGACATCCGCTGCACGCCCGGGAGGAACGTCGGGTCGTCACCGCCGACCGTGAACACCGCCGTGATCGTGGAGTACGCGCCGGGGTGCGCCGCGAGGATCGATGTCGGCTTCGCGGCGTTGAACGCGGCCGCGCTGCCGCCGAACACCTGGTCGATCGTCTGCTGCTGGATCTCCACCCCCGGGTACTCGTCGCCGGACACGACCAGCAGGTTGCCGAACCGGTCGGGGTACTGCGCCGCGTACTTGAAGGCGCAGGCGCCGCCGTTGGAGTAGCCGCCGATGGTCCAGTATTTCGGGTCCCGCAGCACACCGAGGTGGCTGCGGATCCAGGCAGGCACCTCGTCGACGATGTACGTCTCGGCGGTGCCGAAGGTGGTCGAGTCTGCGCAGGCGGGGTCGCCCTGAGTGCCGATCTGATCCGCGACGACGGCGATCGGCGCCAGGCCCTCGTGCTGCGCCGCGTACGTGTCGAGCACGCCCCCGATGTAGCTGGGGTCCGGGTTGCCGGGGTAGCCCATCATGAAGAGCACGACGGGGAGCAGCGGCGGGTCCTTCACCAGGGCGGCCGGCGGCAGGTAGATGCCCGCGGGTCGGGCCGCGAAGCCCGCGGACGGGATCACCTCGCTGCCCTGCTCTCCCTTCGCGGGCATGTCGGCCGGCGGCGTCCACGTCTCGTACAGCGGCCGCGTCGGGTCGGCGGTGCTCGTGTTGGGGACGACGTGGATGCGCCCGGCGTCGGTGATGCCGAACAGCGAACCCAGCGTCGGGTCGAGTCCGTAGTAGGCGTTGATCCCGAGCCCTCCCGTGACGGCGAACAGCACGATGCCGACGGACGCGATCAGCTTCCTCCACCACCGCGATCGCCACAGGTTGACCACGGCGAGTCCGATCGCGGCGAACGTCCCCATCGCCCAGAACGCGACCTCGGGAGGGAGCGGGCTGCCGAACGCATCCATGCCGTTCAGCAGGGCGTAGAGACCGACGGCGACGACGGCGCCGCCCAGGATGCCGAGCAGTACGGTCAGCACCCACCGGACCGTGACCGGGCGGATGAGCAGGTAGAGGGCGAAGGCCGCGCTGAGGGCGAGGCAGACCGGGAGCACAGGCCCGTCGACGATGCGGATACCGAGCGCATCCACGTCATCGACCTCCCGCAGGCCCCGCGGCTCAGATCTCCTTGAGCCGCTCCGCCAGGTACCGGTCGAGACCCTCGAGCGGGATGCGCTCCTGCTGCATCGAGTCGCGGTCGCGCACGGTCACGGCGTCGTCCTCGAGCGAGTCGAAGTCGACCGTGACCGCGAGCGGCGTGCCGATCTCGTCCTGCCGGCGGTAGCGACGGCCGATCGCGCCCGAGTCGTCGAAGTCGACGTTGCGGCGCTTGCGGAGCCGGTCGGCTAGCCCGCGGGCCAGCGGCGACAGGGCCTCGTTGCGCGACAGCGGCAGCACGGCGACCTTGACCGGCGCGAGGCGCGGGTCGAGGTGCAGCACGGTGCGCTTGTCGGTGCCGCCCTTGGCGTTCGGCACCTGCTCCTCGTCGTACGCGTCGACCAGGAACGCCATCAGCGCGCGCGTGAGACCGAACGACGGCTCGATCACGTACGGCACGTAGCGCTCGTTCTTGTTCTGGTCGAAGTAGCTCAGGTCTTTGCCCGAGTGCTCGATGTGCGTCTTCAGGTCGAAGTCGGTGCGGTTCGCGACGCCCATGAGCTCGCCCCACTCGCTGCCGACGAAGTCGAACTTGTACTCGATGTCGATGGTGCGCTTCGAGTAGTGGGCCAGCGAGTCCTTCGGGTGCTCGAACCGGCGGATGTGCTCCGGGTCGATGCCGAGGTCGGTGAACCAGTCCCAGGCGAGGTCGATCCAGGTCTCGAACCACTGCTCGTCGGTGCCCGGCTCGACGAAGTACTCGATCTCCATCTGCTCGAACTCGCGCGTGCGGAAGATGAAGTTGCCCGGCGTGATCTCGTTGCGGAACGCCTTGCCGATCTGGCCGATGCCGAACGGCGGCTTCTTGCGCGAGGTCTGCAGCACCGAGGCGAAGTCGGTGAAGATGCCCTGAGCGGTCTCCGGGCGCATGTAGTGCAGGCCGGACTCGTCGTCGACGACGCCCAGGTAGGTCTTCATGAGGCCGGAGAACTGGCGGATGGGCGTCCACTGGCCGACCTTGTCCGGGTGGTCCGGGTCGGGGATGTCGTCGAGGCCGTTCGCCGGCGGGTGGCCGTGCTCGGCCTCGTACGCCTCGAACAGGTGGTCGGCGCGGTAGCGCTTGTGGGTGATCAGCGATTCGGTCAGCGGGTCGCTGAAGACCTGCACGTGACCGGACGCCTGCCACACCGCGGTGGGCAGGATGATCGCCGAGTCGAGGCCGACCATGTCGCCGCGGCCGCGCACGAACGAGTTCCACCACTCGCGCTTGATGTTCTCCTTCAGCTCCACGCCGAGGGGACCGTAGTCCCACGCCGAGCGCGTTCCGCCGTAGATCTCGCCGGAGGGGAAGACGAATCCGCGGTGCTGCGCCAGCGTGATGACGGAATCCAGTCTCGACGGTGCGGCCATGGTGCTCCCTGTGCGATGCGGGTAGGTGGGACCCATCCATCCTACTGAGGAAGCGGCGCGCGCCGTCGCGGGCGGCTCAGGTGCAGTATTGTGGACTGAGCAGGGTCCCATGCGGTCTGTGTGGCCGCCCACGGGGTCCTGCACCTCGCGAACCCCCGGCTGAGCTGGGGGTTCTTGCGTTATCCGAGCCAATAGACGCCGAAGTCGCTGTCATCCGGCCAGTGTCCGGCCGCCTGCATATACGCGCGGATCGCAGCTGGACTCGACGAGCATTCCGGCCCCCAGATCTCCGGATGTATTTGCGCGTGCTTGTGGTACGCACCATAAGCGAGAAGGTCAGCTGCTTGGATCAGCTGACTGTGCCGGCTGTCCTGCATGATGACGTCCTCGATGATGCGGCGATTGCTCAAATCGAGCGAGCGATGGACGTGCCGGTAGGGAGCTGCTGCCCGGATGGCCCGCTGCCAGATCTCTTCACTTTCTTCCACCGTCGCGTTGTCCGCGAGAGTCATCCCGTCCTGGCCGTCGTAGAAGATCAGCAGTTGCGTGGCCGAAGCCTCGGCCCAATCCTCGAGAAAGGCGATCAGTCGGGCGTAGGCGTTAGCCGGCGAGCGATCGGATGTGCCGACCGTGATCACGGTGAACGAACTGCGCTTGCTGAGGTGGCTCATCATGATCCGTCCGACGGCTGCCCGAGGAGCCGTCCCAAAGGCGGCGTTCTGATGGTCGGTCTCGCAGTATCGCCCGCGACCTTTGTAGAGCTCGCTCGCATGGAGCTCACGCGCCTTCGGCACACCGAACGCCCGGTGGATGGCTCGCCGCCCTTCGAGCCAGGCCTGGAGGCATCGAGTCCACTGAACGTCCTCGATGATGAGCGCCGTCAGCAGTACACCGCGGCGTGAGTCGCCGGAGTCATCGACATAGCAAAGATGCATCCATCCAGTATGTCAATCGGTCTTACTGCGAACGGAACTCCTGCTCCAGGATCGCGTACACCGCCGTGTCGGCCCACTCGCCCTTGAAGATCTCGGTCTCGCGCAGCAGCGCCTCCTGCCGCATCCCGAGGCGCTCGCAGAGGCGGGCGGAGGCGTCGTTGCGTGCGTCCAGCTGGGCGAAGACGCGGTGGGCGCCGAGCTCGTCGAAGCATAGCTCGAGGACGCGCTGGGCCGCCTCCGTCGCGTACCCGCGGCCGTGGACGGCGGGGTGGAACACCCATCCGATCTCGAACTTGCCCCAGTTCGCGTTCTTGAGGAACAGGCTGATGTCGCCGATGACGCGGCCCGGGCCGCCCGCCGGGTCGGCCAGCTCGACGGCGAAGACGATGCCGTCGCCGTTCTCGGCGAGGCGGTTCATCGCAATGCGCTTGCGCAGGTGCTCCGCCGACTCGTCGTGGTCGTGCACCTCCCAGTAGAGGTAGCGGACGACGTCCTTGAGCTTCTGGTAGGCGTGCACGTCCTCCAGGTCGCCCGTGTTGAGCGGGCGCAGCAGCAGCCGCTCGGTGTGCAGCGCCTCGGCGGCGTAGGGGAGGTTGGTCGCGCCGTGCGGCTCGACGGCGGTCGTGGTGGCTTCGTCGCTCACGGTCGCTCCTTCAGGTCGGGTCAGGATGCCGCGGACTCGTCGTCGACGGCGGTCAGGCGGGGGCGGGCGGCGGCCTCGGCGTCGACGTCCACGCCGAACAGCGCGGCCGCGCCCTCGATGAACGACTGTGCGTCGCCCTGGCGGGCCAGCTCGCGCGCGCGCACGGACGGCGTGTGGAGCAGCACGCCGGCGAGGTGGCGGAGAGCGGCCTCCGTCTGCTCGCTGGCGTCGCCGCGGCTGCGGGCGCGCTCGATCTCGGCGTCCAGCACGTCGAACACGTGCTTGCGGAGCGCGACGAGCGCAGGGGTGACCTCCTGCTCGGCGCTCTGCGCCTTGTACTCGGCGGCGGCCGCGTCCACGATGCTGCGTGCATCGTCGGCGGCCTGCAGCTCCTTCAGCGGCGCGTGGAGGCTGATGGTCTCGAGGTCGAGCAGCTCGACGCCTGCGAGCTCGGCGACCGCGGGGTCGACGTTGCGGGGCAGGCCGAGGTCGACGATCAGGCGGCGCTCGACCGCGCCCGGGAGCGCGAGGGCCTCGCCGAGGAGGGGATTGGTCAGCACGTGGTCGGTGACCGCCGAGCAGGTGACGACGAGGTCGCTCTCGGCCAGGGCATCGAGGAGCCCGTCGGCCGCCACCGGGAGGATGTCGTGCGAGGCCGCGAACTTCGGCGCGCGCCCGGACGGGGAGTAGACCCGCACATCCGTCGCGCCCTTGTCGCGCAGCGCCGCCAGGCTCGCGCCGGCGTACTTGCCGGTGCCGACGAGCAGCACGCGGGTCTGCGCCCAGTCGCTGACCCGGCTCTCGGCGAGGTCGAGGGCGAGGCGGACCATCGAGCGGCCGGCGGTCATGATGCCCGTGCGGTTCTTGACGCCGCGCGAGGTGCGCGCGGCGACCTGGAACAGGCGCTCGAGCTCGCTCGTCACCGATCCCGACGTGCGCGCCGTTTCGAGCGCGCGGCGTACCTGGCCGGCGATCTCGCCCTCGCCGACGACCACGGACTCCAGTCCGCTGGTCACGGCGAACAGGTGCTCGGCCACGGCGTGCTCGCTGTAGACGGCGCTCGCGGCGCGGAGCCGGTCGGGGTCGATCCCGGCGGCGCCGCTCACCGCATCCAGCACGGCCTCGGCCGAGACGGCGCGGGCGGCGGGGAGCGGCTCGTCGATGTCGAGGTACGCCTCGAAGCGGTTGCAGGTCGCGAGGACCACCGAGCCCGAGACGATGTCGCTGTGCTCCGAGAGTGCGGCGGTGATGGCCGGAGCGTGACGCTCGAGCCGTTCCAGGAGGTCGAAGTCAGCCGTGCGGTGACTCGACGAGAAGCACAGAAGCACAGACGAAGCCTACGCTTGCGTTTCGGCAACCTCGAATCGGCCCCAGGCGGCTGTCAGGGACGGCCCTGGCAGAATCGTGGGGTGACCACCCTCGCACCCCAGCATCCCCTCGCCGCCGGCCGCACCGCGTCCAGCCCTCTCGTCCGCGCCTACCAGGGCGAGCGCACGGAGGTGACGCCGGTCTGGTTCATGCGCCAGGCGGGACGGTCGCTCCCGGAGTACCGCGAGCTGCGGGTCGGCACCCGCATGCTCGACGCCTGCCTCGACCCGGCGATGGCGAGCGAGATCACGCTGCAGCCGGTGCGACGCCACGGGGTGGATGCGGGCATCTTCTTCAGCGACATCGTCGTGCCGCTCAAGCTGGCGGGCGTCGACGTCGAGATCCAGCCGGGCAAGGGCCCGGTGTTCGCGGAGGCGGTGCGCACCTCGGCGGATGTCGACCGGCTGACCGCGATCGACCCGGCCTCGCTGGGCGACGACGTCTTCGCGCCCATCCAGGAGGCCGTGCGGCTGACCATCGCCGAGCTCGGAGACACCCCGCTGATCGGCTTCGCCGGGGCTCCCTTCACACTTGCGGCCTACCTCGTCGAGGGCGGCCCGTCCAAGGACCACATCCGCGCCCGCACGCTCATGCACGCCGACCCCGAAGCCTGGCAGCGGCTCATGGCCTGGACGGCCGACATCTCCGGAGCGTTCCTCCGTGCGCAGGTGCTGGCCGGCGCCAGCGCGGCGCAGCTGTTCGACTCGTGGGCCGGGTCCCTGTCGCTGCACGACTACGTGGCGCATGTCGCGCCGGCGTCGGCCCGGGCGCTGTCGCACGTCCGCGACGTGACGTACGAGGTCCCGGGGGCCGTCGACCCCGACGGCGCCGAGGCTCCGGCCGACGTCCGCAACGTCCCGCTGGTCCACTTCGGCGTCGGGACGGGCGAGCTCCTGAAGGCGATGCACGAGGCGGGCGCGGACGCGGTCGGCGTCGACTACCGCATCCCGCTTGACGAGGCCAGCCGCCGGCTCGGTCACGTGGTGCCCGTGCAGGGCAACGTCGACCCCGCGATGCTCGACGCGCCGTGGCCGGTGCTGGAGGCGCACGTGCTCGACGTGCTCGACCGCGGACGTGAGGCGCCGGCCCACGTGCTCAACCTCGGCCATGGCGTGCCGCCGGAGACCGACCCGACGGTGCTGACCCGCGTGGTCGCGCTCGTGCACGGGTGGCGCCCGGAATGAGCGACGAGCCGATCCTCCCCGGCGAACCGCTCACGCACGACGAGCTCGGCGAGGAGATCCGGCACGCCGTCGAGGCGCCCCCGACGCGCGTCGTGGTGATCGGCGGCGGCATGGCCGGCCTGGTCACGGCTCGCGAATGCGCCCGGCCGGGGTTCGAGGTGACCCTGCTGGAGGCGGCGGAGCGCGTCGGCGGCAGTGTCGCCCCGCTCGACCTGGGCGGGATGACGCTGGACGCCGGCGCCGAGAGCTTCGCCACCCGCGGCGGACACGTCGCCGAGCTGCTCCACGACCTCGGGCTCGACGACGATGTGGTGCAGCCGAACCCCTCCGGCGCGTGGGTGCGCCACGGCTCGACCTCGGTCCCGCTTCCCAAGGCCGGTCTCCTCGGAATCCCGAGCTCGCCGCTCGCCTCGGACGTGGTGGCCGCCATCGGCGCGGGCGGCGCGTTCCGCGCGTACCTCGACCGTCTGATGCCGGTGCTGAAGATCGGCACCGAGCGACGGCTCGGCACTCTCGTGCGCAAGCGGATGGGCACGAAGGTGCTCGAACTCCTCGTCGCGCCGGTCGCAACCGGCGTCTACTCGGCCTCGCCGGACGACCTGGATGTCGACGTCGTCGCCCCGGGCCTCAACGCGGCGCTGACCCGGCTGGGCTCGCTCTCGGGCGCGGTCGGGGAGCTGCGGTCGGCCTCCAAGGCGGGCAGCGCGGTCGGCGGCCTCCGCGGAGGGATGTGGCGGCTGCCGCAGGCGCTCGCCGCGGACATCCAGGCGCGGGGCGGAATCATCCGCACCGGAACGGGTGCCGTGACGATCGAGCCGTGGACGCCCCGCGACGATGAAGACGAGGAGAGGCCCGGCCGCTGGATCGTCAGAACCGCCGACGGGGAGGAACTGGTCGCCGACGCCCTCGCGCTGGCCGCCCCGGCCGACGCCGCTCTGCCCCTGCTCGCATCCGTCGGCCTGGGTGACCTCTCCGAGCTGGCCTGGCCCGCCGCCTCCAGTGTCGAGCTGGTCACCCTGGTCATCGAGGACGACCGCCTGGCGTCGACCCCGGTCGGCACCGGCGTGCTCGTGGCGGATGTGCCGGGCGCCGACGTTCGCGCGAAGGCGATGACCCACTCCAGCGCCAAGTGGGCGTGGGTCGCCGAGGCCGCCGGTCCGGGACGCCACGTGGTCCGCCTCTCCTATGGACGCGCCGGACGCCAAGCTGAGACGGTCGCGCTGGCCGACGCCGAACTCCGCGCCCAGGCGATCGCCGACGCCTCCCGCCTGCTCAATATTCCGATCGCGGAATCCGCGGTGACCGCATTCGCGCGCACCCCCTGGACGAACGCCCTGCCGTATGCGACAGTGGGGCAGCGGGAACGCATCGAGCGCGTCCGCTCCGAGGTCGACGGCGTCGAGGGTCTCGAGGTCACCGGGTCCTGGCTGACCGGTACGGGCCTCGCCTCCGTCATCCCGGATGCGCGGCGCACCGCCGAGCGCGTGCGAGGAGTCCGCTGGAAGGGCCTCACGGACGCCCTCGCGGCGGACGACCCGCAGACCGATTGATCGACACGGACTGACCGAGACACGGACTGACCGAGACACTGGGAGGCGCGATGCGCGGCAAGATCCTCTTCGTCACCGGAGCGGCGATGGGCTTCGTGCTCGGCGCCCGCGCGGGACGCGAGCGCTACGAGCAGATCAAGGCCGCGGCCGTCAAGGTCTGGGAGTCGCCGACCGTGCAGAAGCAGGTGCACACGGCGCAGGACTTCGTCGCCGACAAGGTGGGCGAGTTCCCGGAGACCGCGTACATCACGGTCAAGAAGCTCATCGTCAAGGCGAACGACCGCCGCCGCGAGGCCAAGGCGCCGTACCAGGCGCCGCCGGTGGCCTCCGCACAGGGACGCAGCAACACCACGCCCTGACGGGGGTACTGTACGGAAACGACGAGGGGAGACGCGATGACCGACCGCGAACGCGCCGAGAGCGCGCGAGCCAAGTCCTTGGGCCAGCTGGTCTCCGACCTGCCCAAGCTCGTCGTCGGCCTCTTCAAGGCCGAGCTGAACCACCTCAAGGCGGAGTTCGCCGAGAAGGCGAAGTATGCCGGGGTCGGCATAGGCCTCCTCGTCGGCGCCGCGCTGCTCGCGTTCTACGCCCTGGGCGTGCTGATCGCAGCGGCCATCCTCGGCATCGCGGTCGCCCTGCCCGGGTGGGCCGCGGCGCTGATCGTCTTCGGCGCCCTCGTGTTCATCGCCGTCGTCCTCGCGCTCATCGGCATCCGGTCGTTCAAGAAGATGGACGGCGTAGCGCCCTCGCAGACCATCGACAGCGTCAAGCTGGACGCCGACGCGCTGAAGGGACTGGGCAAGTATGACAACTGACCGCAGCGACGTCGAGCGGGCGCGGGCGCAGCTCGCCGCGACGGTAGACGCCATCGAGTACAAGCTCAACGTGCCGAAGCGCACGGCCGAGCGCATCCAGCGGCTCCGCCAGGAAAACCCGGTCGCGCTGGCAGGCATCGCCGCCGGTGCGGCGGTCGCCGTGGCCGGAATCGTCTGGGGCGTCGTGAGCCTCGTCCGCCGGTGAGCCGCCGCTCGTTTTTGGCCTTCCCAGGTTTGCGAGGGAGACTGTGGGTATGAGTACCCCGGCTGCCGCTCCGGCAGAGTCGTCCGCCCCCGAAACCCCCAACGACACCCCTTCCGGCTTCACGCTCTGGGCCGTCCTGCGCCGCGACCCCGCCCGTCCCGACGACCTCGACGGCACCGACGTGCCCAAGGCCGTGCAGGAGCTCGACGGCGTGATCGCCGACATCGAGTTGCAGGGCGTCACCACTCGCGGCCTCTACGACGTCTCCGGCCTGCGCGCCGACGCCGACGTCATGATCTGGCTGCACGGCCCCGAGGCCGAGACGCTGCAGTGGGGTCTCCGCCAGCTGCGACGCACCCGCCTGCTCAAGGCGCTCCTACCGACCTGGAACGCCATGGGCGTGCACCGCGACGCCGAGTTCAACAAGTCCCACGTCCCCGGTTTCCTGCGGGGCAAGGAGGCGCGCAACTGGCTGTGCGTCTACCCGTTCGTCCGCAGCTACGAGTGGTACCTCCTCCCGGATGAGGACCGCGGCAAGATGCTCGCGGAGCACGGCCGCAAGGGCGCCGCGTTCCGCAACGTGCTCGCGAACACCGTCGCGTCGTTCGCGCTCGGCGACTACGAGTGGATCCTGCCGATGGAGGCCGACGAGCTGACCGACCTCGTCGACATGATGCGCGAGCTGCGCTACACCGAGGCCCGCCGCCACGTCCGCGAAGAGGTCCCGTTCTACACCGGCCGGCGCATCACGGCCGCCGAGCTCGTGGAGGTCCTGCAGTGACGGACGCACAGACGGCCCAGCGTGTGCTGGGCGCGACCCCGGCCGCGGCCTCGGGTCCGGAGCACGTGACCGAGCCGGTCGCGTACGACGCGATCCTGCTCGCCGGCTTCGGCGGCCCCGAGGGCCAGGACGACGTCATTCCCTTCCTCCGCAACGTCACGCGCGGCCGCGGCATCCCGGAGGAGCGCCTGGAGGAGGTGGCCCACCACTACCGCCACTTCGGCGGCGTCAGCCCGATCAACGACCAGAACCGCGAGCTGAAGGCCGCGCTGGAGGCGGAGCTCGCCTCGCGCGGCATCGACCTGCCGGTGCTGTGGGGCAACCGCAACTGGGACCCGTACCTCGCCGACGCGCTGCGCGAGGCCGATGAGCGCGGCTTCACCAAGCTGATCGCGATCGCCACGAGCGCCTACTCCTCCTATTCGAGCTGCCGCCAGTACCGCGAGGACTACGCGGCCGCCCTCGAGTCGACCGGCCTGCTCGGCCGCATCGAGATCGACAAGGTGCGCCAGTTCTTCGACCACCCCGGCTTCGTCGAGCCGTTCATCGAGGGCGTGAAGAACGCCATCGATGAGCTGCAGCAGAAGCTGCCCGGCCTCGACCCGGCGAAGGAGGTGCGCATCCTGTTCTCGACGCACTCCATCCCGTCGAGCGACGCCGCGAAGTCCGGCCCCGCCGAGCGCGGATTCGGGGAGGGCGGCGCGTACGCCGCGCAGCACCTCGCCGTCGCCGAGGTCGTCTCGCACGCTGCCACCGGCGGCACTGTCGGGTGGGATCTGGTCTACCAGTCGCGCTCCGGCCCGCCCTCGATGCCGTGGCTGGAGCCCGACATCAACGACCGCATCGCCGAGCTGCCCGCCACGGGCGTCAAGGCCGTCGTGATCGTGCCCCTCGGATTCATGAGCGACCACATGGAGGTGCTCTGGGACCTCGACAACGAGGCCATCGAGACCAGCGACGAGAACGGGCTGGTGGCCGTCCGCGTCCCCACCCCCGGCACGCACGCGACCTTCGTGAAGGGCCTCGTCGACCTGGTCCTGGAGCGCCGCGACGGCGTCCCGGTCGACCAGCGTCCCGCCGTCACCTCGCTGGGTCCCTGGTACGACGTGTGCCGTCCGGGCTGCTGCGAGAACGTGCGCCTCGGCTTCAAGCCCGCGGCTGCGGGGCTGGCGCCGTGACCGGGACCGTGACGAGAGTCGACGGCGCCGCCGAGCGCCGCGACGGGGTGCTGCGCATCGGGACGCGCGGGAGCGCCCTGGCTGTGGCGCAGACGACAGCCGTCGCGCAGTCGATCGCCCGGGCGACCGGCCTGGACGTCGAACTCGTCACGGTCACCACGCAGGGCGACACCTCCCGTGAGTCGCTGGCGCAGCTCGGCGGCACCGGTGTGTTCGCGACGGCCCTCCGGGATGCGCTGCGCGCCGGCGAGGTCGACCTCGTCGTGCACTCGCTCAAAGACCTGCCGACCGCCCCGGCTCCGGGGCTGGTCGTCGGCGCCGTCCCCAAGCGGGCCGACGCCCGCGACACGCTCTGCGCCCGCGATGGCCTGAACCTGGAGACGCTGCCCGAGGGCGCGCGGGTGGGCACGGGTTCCCCGCGCCGCGTCGCGCAGCTGAAGGCGCAGCGTCCCGACCTCGATGTCGTCGACCTGCGCGGCAACGTGGACACCCGGCTGGGCAAGGTCGCCGCCGGTGAACTGGACGCGGTGGTCCTCGCCGCCGCCGGGCTCACCCGTCTCGGCCGGCTCGACGCCGTGACCGACTACTTCGCGCTCTCGACCATGCCGACCGCTCCCGGACAGGGCGCGCTCGCGCTCGAGGTGCGCGCCGGGGACGAAAAGGGACGCGGGTCCGTCGCCCGGGCCCTGTCGGCCGTCGACCATGTGACCAGTCACGCCTCGGTCGTGGCCGAGCGCGTCGTGCTCGCCGGTCTCGAGGCGGGATGCGCCGCCCCGATCGGCGCCACCGCGCTCGTGGACGACGGACTGCTGTTCCTCACCGCGACCGTCTACCGGCCCGACGGCACGGCGCAGCTGACCGCATCCCACGCCGCGACCCCCGACTCGCTGAGCGCCGCCCACCTCGAGGAGGCCGCGACGGACGTCGGCGCCCGCGTGGTGGCCGAGCTGCTGCAGGCCGGCGCCGCCGACCTGGCGCCGCTGGGGAGCACCCGATGACCAACACGGCGCCGACCCCGAAACCGCTCGCCGGCTGGCGGGTGCTGGTGCCGCGCGGCGGCCCGTGGGGCGACTCCGTCGCCGCCGATCTGCGTTCGAAAGGCGCGTCGCCGGTCGTCGCCGCGATGATCAACTTCGCGCCCACGGCCGACGCCCCGGCGCTCGAGGCGGCTCTGGCCCGTCTCGCGGACGGCGGCTTCGACTGGATGACCGTCACCTCCGCCACCACAGTGGACGTCCTCAGTGCCCAGCGCGCCGTCGTCCCGCCGACCACCCGGGTCGCCGCCGTCGGCGAGACGACCGCCGCCGCACTGGCTGCGGCCGGCTACCACGTCGATCTCGTGCCCTCGGAGGACAACTCCGCGCGAGGCCTGCTCGCCGAATGGGAGGCCGCCACCCAGGGCGCATTCCCGCTGCGCGTCCTCACCCTCCGCTCCGAGATCGCGAAGCCGTTGCTCACCGAGGGACTGCGCCGGATCGGGCACGAGGTAGAGTCGGTGGTCGCGTACCGCACCGTCGGCGTCCCGGTGCCCGAAAGGACCGTCTCCGACGTCCACGACGGGCTGTTCCAGGCCATCCTCGTCACGTCCGGCTCGGTCGCGGAGCAGGTGCAGGAGCAGCTCGGCCCGGTACCCGAGTCGACCATCATCGCCGCCATCGGCCCGCAGACGGCGCGCGACGCTCGCGCCTTCGGTCTGCGGGTGGATGTGATCGCTGCCGAGCGCACGGCCGCCTCCCTCATCGACGCGGTCGTCCAGGTCGCGGTCGCGCGGTCCGCCGACCGCGACTAGCGTTCGGGCACCGCTCAGCGAGCCAGGCGTAGGCTGATGTGAGTGAGTGAACTGCACCCCGTCATCCGCCCCCGACGGCTGCGGCAGACCCCGGCGATGCGCCGGCTGGTCGCCGAGACCCGCCTCCACCCCGCTGAGCTGATCCTTCCGCTGTTCGTGCGCGAGGGCGCCGCCGAGCCCGTCCCGATCGGCTCGATGCCCGGCGTCTCGCAGCACAGCCTCGACTCGTTGAAGCGGGTCGCGAACGAGGCGGCCGAGGCCGGCGTCGGCGGGCTCATGCTCTTCGGCGTCCCGGAGACCCGGGATGCGGTCGGATCGGCGGCGACCGACCCCGACGGCATCCTCAACGTCGCCACGCGCGTGCTCGCCGACGAGGTCGGCGACGCCCTGGTCGTGCAGACCGACCTGTGCCTCGACGAGTTCACCGACCACGGCCACTGCGGAGTGCTGGACGCGCAGGGTCACGTCGACAACGACGCCACCCTGCTCCGCTACCGCGACATGGCCGTCGCCCAGGCCGAGGCCGGCTCGCAGCTGCTCGGCCTCAGCGGCATGATGGACGGCCAGGTCGCCGCCGTGCGCGAGGCGCTCGACGACGCGGGGCACTCCGACGTCGTGATCCTCGCCTACGCCGCCAAGTACGCCTCCGGCTTCTACGGCCCCTTCCGCGAAGCCGTGGACTCGCAGCTCTCGGGCGACCGCCGCGCCTACCAGCAAGACCCGGCCAACCGCCGTGAGGGTCTGCGCGAGGCGCGCCTCGACCTCGACGAGGGCGCGGACATCCTGATGGTGAAGCCCGCGCTGAGCTACCTCGACGTGCTCAGCGACGTCGCCGCGATCAGCGATGTGCCGGTCTGGGCGTACCAGGTGTCCGGCGAGTACGCGATGGTGGAGGCGGCGGCCGCCAACGGCTGGATCGACCGGAACCGCATCATCGAGGAGACGCTGGTCGGCGCGAAGCGCGCGGGGGCCGACGCGATCATGACCTACTGGGCGACCGAGGTGGCGGGGTGGCTGCGATGACCGATACGACGACCGATGTGAACGCCGCGCAGTTCGCGCGCGCCCAGCGTGTCATCCCCGGTGGGGTCAACTCGCCGGTCCGCGCCTACGGCTCCGTGGGCGGCACGCCGCGGTTCCTGGTCTCGGCCCGCGGGCCGTACGTCACCGACGCCGAGGGACGCGAATACGTCGACCTCGTCGCGTCGTGGGGTCCGGCCATCCTGGGCCACGCCCATCCCGCCGTTGTCGAGGCGGTGCAGCAGGCGGCCGCGCGCGGCCTGTCGTTCGGCGCGTCCACCCCGGCCGAGACGGAGCTCGCGGAGGCCGTGATCGGCCGCGTCCCGTTCGTGGAGAAGCTGCGCCTGGTGTCCACGGGCACCGAGGCGACGATGAGCGCGATCCGCCTTGCGCGCGGCTTCACCGGCCGTCCGCTGCTGATCAAGTTCGCGGGGCACTACCACGGCCACTCCGACGGCCTCCTGGCGCAGGCCGGTTCCGGTCTTGCGACCCTGGCCCTCCCCGGTTCGGCCGGTGTGACCGAGGCCACCGCGGCGCAGACCATCGTCCTGCCCTACAACGACCTGGACGCGGTCCGCGCCGTCTTCGAGGCGCAGGGGCCGGACATCGCCGCCGTCATCACGGAGGCCGCCGCCGCGAACATGGGCGTCGTCCCGCCGGAGCCGGGCTTCAACGCCGCCCTCACGGAGCTCGCGCACGAGTACGGGGCGCTGGTCATCCTCGACGAGGTGCTGACCGGCTTCCGGGTGAGCGCCGC
Organism: Leifsonia xyli; assembly: GCA_001647635.1. Taxonomy (NCBI): domain Bacteria; kingdom Bacillati; phylum Actinomycetota; class Actinomycetes; order Micrococcales; family Microbacteriaceae; genus Leifsonia; species Leifsonia xyli. The sequence goes on from CP014761.1 coordinate 2,415,458, forward strand.
CGGCTACTGGGGCCTCGACCGCGGCTACACGCCCGACCTCGTCACGTTCGGCAAGGTCATCGGCGGAGGGATGCCGCTGGCGGCCCTCGGCGGACGTGCCGAGATCATGGACTTCCTCGCCCCGGCCGGCCCGGTGTACCAGGCGGGGACCCTCTCCGGGAACCCGGTCGCCGTCGCCGCGGGCCTCGCCACGCTGGCGCACGCCGACGCGGGCGTCTACGAGCGGCTGGACGCGGTGGCCGGCACCGTCTCGACAGGCGTCTCCGAGGCCCTGGCGGCCGAGGGCGTCGCGCACCGAGTGCAGCACGCCGGCAACCTGTTCAGCTTCGTGTTCGGCGACTTCTCCGAGGCCCCGAGGACCTACGCCGAGGTGCAGCGCCAGGAGGCGTTCCGCTACCGGGCGTTCTTCCACGCGATGCTCGACGCGGGCGTCTCGCTGCCGCCGAGCGTCTTCGAGGCGTGGTTCGTCACGGCCGCGCACGACGACGCGGCCGTCGCCCGCATCCTGGACGCCCTCCCCGCCGCAGCCCGCGCCGCCGCCTCCGCCACCCCCTCCTGACCCGTCTCCGCGCCCACCCCCGCTCTCCCCACCCACCCACGCCCGTCGAAGTGCAGCTTCTTGCGGTCGACACGCCGGCCAAGTGCGCAACAAGCTGCACTTCACGGGGGAGGGAGCGGGGTGGGCGCGGGAGGAGGGCGCGAGCTCAGACGTCGGGGGCGGCCGGCTCCCGGGAGAGGGACTCGACGTACGTGTAGGTCGCGGACGCGGGCCAGCCGTCCGCGTCGAGGAGCGCGTAGACGTCGAAGTTCAGCGTCCCTCCGCCCCCGGCCGCGCGGCGCAGGGTGCGCGGCGGCGCGTCCGACGACGAGCGGACAGTGACCGTCTGCGGTTCGGCGTCGGAACGCAGAAGGCGGGCGCGGAAGGTGGTGGTCCGGGTCACCCCACCACTCTCCCACGCCCGCCTCTCGTGCGGGACCGCGTCCCTAGGCTTGGCCGTGCGACTCGCGCGACCGCCGCGACAGCGAGTCGATGATCACCGCGAGCAGCAGCACCGCGCCCGTGATCATGAAGCGGTACGACGAGTCCAGGTTCAGCAGCGTCAGGCCGTTCGAGATCGACTGGATGACCAGGATGCCGAGCAGCGCGGACCACGCCGATCCGCGGCCGCCGAAGAGGCTCGTGCCGCCGATGACCGCCGCCGCGATCGCGTTCAGGTTGGTGTCCGTGCCGCCCGAGCCCGCGCCCACCGACGCCAGGCGTGCGGCGGCGAGAAGACCGCCGACCGCCGCGAACGTCGAGCAAAGGATGAACACGCTGATGAACACGCGGTTGACGCGGATACCGGCGCGACGGGCCGCCTCCACCGAGCCGCCGACGGCGAAGACCGAGCGGCCCCACCGGGTGCGGGTGAGCAGGAAGTTCATCACGATCACGAGGATGACGAAGAACAGGAACATCGCACCCGTGCCGCGGTCCGTCGACAGGTACCAGACACTGATGCAGAGTCCCACCAGCAGCAGCACGGCCTTGACCGCGACGACCGCCATCGACCCCTCAGACAGCCCGGCCTTGCGGCGCCGGACGTTTCGGCGGAAGTCGGAGTAGAACATCGCGGCGGCCGCGATCACCGCGAGCGCGTACGCCGCCCACGGCGGGAGGAACCACTGCTGGGCGAACTGCACGATCCACGAGTCGTAGGGGATGTTGATGGAGCTGTTCGCGCCGAGGATCCACAGCTGCAGGCCGAGGAAACCGAGGAGGCCGGCCAGCGTGATCACGAAGCTCGGGACGCCGAACCGCGTGAACAGGAACCCGTAGAGCAGGCCGATGGCCGATCCGGCGAGGATGGCCACGATCACCGTGAGCCACAGCGGCCAGTGGAGCTGCGTGAAGCCGACACCGAGGATGGCTGCCGCGACACCGCTCACCGAGCCGACCGACAGGTCGATCTGGCCGAGGAGCAGCACCAGCACGATTCCGATCGAGATCGTGCCGATCGCCGCGCACTGCAGGGTCAGGTTGACGAGGTTGTTCGCGCTGAGGAAGTTCGGGTTGAGGATCTGGAACACGACCCAGATCACGACGAGTCCGATGACGACCGGAAGGGATCCGAGGTCGCCGACGCGGACGCGTCGCCCGAAGGTGCGGACGGCGCCGAGGAGCCCTTCCTCGCGGATCAGGCGCTCGTCCTGGAGGTCGCTCGCGAGCTGGCCGGGCGTCTCGCCGTCGATGCGCTCGGCGGCCCCGGTGGGCTGGTCTGCCTTGGTCATGCTTCCGGGCTCCGTTCCGTAGCTTCTTCGGCCTCCATCAGCCTTTCGGCCCGGCGGACGACGACGTTGTCCGTGGCGCCCGTGATGGCGGAGATGATCTCTTCGTAGCTGACGTCCGGCACCCGGAAGTCGCCGTTGTTGCGACCGAGCCGCAGAACGGCGACCCGGTCGGCGACCGCCTGCACGTCCGCCATGTTGTGGCTGATCAGGATGACGCCGAGGCCGCGCTCGCGCAGGCGCTCGATCAGGTTGAGCACCTCGGCGGTCTGCGCGACGCCGAGCGCGGCGGTCGGCTCGTCGAGGATGACGACGCGCGGCTCGCCGATCAGCGAGCGGGCGATCGCGACGGTCTGCCGCTGGCCGCCGGACAGCGACGCGACGGCGATGCGGACCGAGGGGATGCGCGCCGAGAGCTGGCGGAGCAGGCTCCACGAGCGCTTCTCCATCTCCTCCTCGTCGAGTGTCCCGCGGGCGATCTCGCGGCCGAGGAACAGGTTGGAGACGACGTCGAGGTTGTCGCAGAGCGCGAGGTCCTGGAAGACGGTCGCGATGCCGAGCTCGCGCGAAGCGGCGGGGGAGGGGATGCTCACCTCCTGCCCGTCGAACTCGATCGTTCCCGCGTCCTGCGGGTGCACGCCCGCGAGGATCTTGACGAGCGTCGACTTGCCGGCGCCGTTGTCGCCGACCAGGGCGACGACCTCTCCGGCGTACACGTCGAGGTGGATGTCGGTGAGCGCTTGGACGGCGCCGAACCCCTTCGAGACCCCGCGGAGCGAGAGGACGGGCCGGCGGGTCGACCGCTCCTCGTCCAGGGTGGGGGATTCCATGGTCACGGCGTTCTCCTTCGAGCTGTGCGGAGCATGTTCCTGCTTCTCAGGCTAGAGCGGAACCACCCGGCCCGGGCTGCGCCATCCGAGAGGATGGCGCGACCCGGGCCGGGATCGTCCTTCGCGATTACTTGATGCCGGCCTTGTCGCAGGCTGCCTTGTAGTCGGCGGTGCAGATCTTCGACACCGAGTCCGAGCCGTAGAAGTTGTCCTTCACGACCGTGCTCTCGATGTTGTCGACGGTCACCGCGACCGGGGTCAGCAGGAACGACTGGATCGCCGCGCCGCCGGCGGTGTTGACCGTGGTGTCACCCTTCGGCTTGTCGCCCTTGGTGAGCGAGACCGCCAGCTCGGCCGCCTTCTCGGCCTCCGGCTGCAGGGCCTTGTAGACGGTCATGTACTGGTCGCCGGCGAGGATCCGCTGGATACCCGCGAGTTCGGCGTCCTGACCGGTCACCGGGGGCAGCGGGCTGACGTTGGCTGCCTTCATGGCCGCGATCGCGCCACCGCCGGTGCCGTCGTTCGCAGCGTAGACGCCCTTGATCTGGTCCTTGAACTGCGTGACCTGGCCGGCCACCCAGTCCTGGGCCTTCGCGGGGTCCCATCCCGGGGTGTCATACTCGGCGAGCACCTTGTAGCCGCTCGAGTCGATGACGCTGTGCGCGCCCTTCTTGAACAGGGTGGCGTTGTTGTCCGTCGGCGAGCCGTTGACCATGAGGATGCCGGCGCCCGAGGGCACGCCGTCCTTCTTCAGCTTGTCGACCAGCGCCTGGCCCTGCAGCTGACCGACCTTCTCGTTGTCGAACGAGATGTAGTAGTCGCTGTCCTTGCTGTTGATCAGACGGTCGTAGGAGATGACGGGCACGTTCTTCGCCTTCGCCTCGCCGACGATCGAGGCGGCGGCCTCACCGTCGAACGGGTCGAGGACGAGGACCTTGACGCCCTGCGTGAGCATCGACTCCGCCTGCTGCTGCTGCTTGCTGGCGTCGCCGTCCGCGTTCGCGTAGAGGACCTTGCAGCCGGAGCAGAGCTCCTTGACCTTGGCCTCGAAGAACGGCTTGTCCGCGGCCTCGTAGCGGGCGGTCACGGAGTCGGGAAGGAGAAGGCCGATCTGGGCGTTGGCGGCATCCTTCGTGCTTCCGCCCGAACTGTTTCCGGAGCCGTTCGAACACGCTGTGAGGGTGACGGCTGTGAGCAGGATCGCGGCGGACGCGATGACCGCTCTCTTGGTGGCGATCTTCATTGAAAAACCTCCGATTCGGGACCGCCTTCGTTGGCGGCTGGGTTGAGTGTCCCAGGTGGGGGATTTGGCGTCAAGACTTGAAGACAATGGATTCGGTAACGGTTCCCGCCCGTTTTCGGGGGACGCGATGAGAGCGCGTTCAGTACGAGACACCGTCGGAGGTGATCGAGAGGGAGTCCACGGCGTAGGCGACAGCGCCGAGAGCCGCCGCACGGGTCCCGAGCTGACCCTGGACGATGTCCGGCATCAGGTCCGGGTTCACGATGATCGAGCGCTCGACCGCGTGCCGCATCGGGCCGAGCAGCAGCTCACCGGCTCGAGCGAGCTCGCCGCCGACGATGACCCGTTCGGGGTCCAGCAGGTTGCAGAGGTTGGCCGTCGCCACGCCGATGTGGCGGCCGGCGTCGGCGATCGCCCGGATGCAACGAGCATCCCCGGCCATCGCCTGGATCACCACGTCTCCGAGCTTCAGGCTGCCGAGGTGGTCGCGCAGCTCGTCCAGGATGGCCGGGCCGCCCGCCAGCGCCTCGAGGCACCCGCGGTTGCCGCAGCGGCAGAGCGGTCCGTTCTCGCGGATCGTGGTGTGCCCGAACTCGCCGGCGACGCCGTGATTGCCGCGGAACACCTGGCCGTTCAGGATGAGGCCCGCGCCGATCCCGTCGCCCACGTCGAGCGTGATCGTGTTGCGCTTGCCGCGCCCGGCGCCGAATCGGGATTCGCCCAGCGCCGCGAGGTTGGCGGAGTTGTCGATGAACACGGGGCGCTTGATGCGCCGTTCCATCGACTCGGCGATGGTCACGCCGTCCCAGCCGCGCATGATGCCGCTGCGGGCGATCGTCCCGGTCGCGCGGTCGATCGGCGCGGGCACGGCGATACCCACGGCGAGCAGGTCGTCGCGGGACGCGTCCACCGACTCCAGCATGTCGCCGAGCAGCAGCGACACCTTGTCGAGCTCGTTGTCCGCCCGGTGGTCGCGGGCGAGCGGCATGTGGTTCTCGGCGACGACCGTGTGCGCGACGTCGGCGAGCGCGACCCGCAGGTGGCGGGTGGAGAAGTGGACGCCGACGACCAGACCGAGCGCGTGCGCCAGCGTCACATGCTGGGCGCGCCGGCCGGAGCGGATGCTCTGCGTCGTATGCAGCACGCCGGAGGTCGACAGCTCCTTGACGATGTTCGAGACCGTCGCCGCGGAGAGTCCCGTGGCGCCCGCGAGCTCGACCTGCGTCAGGCCGCCGTGCTTCTTGATGGCGTCGACGATGCGGGCTCGGTTGGCTTCACGAAGTGAAGTCTGCGAACCCGGAGTTCGTCGCTGCGTTGCCACGTCGAGAAGGATACATGGCGGCGCATGAAGCGTTTCGCGAATGTGAACGTGATGGGTTTGTGAGGTTCCCACGGCCCGCCGGGGCGTCCGGCTTGGCAGGATAGAGCTATGGCCGACCTGCATGTTCACCCCGATCGCCTGGAGATCCACCTCACGCGGGCGGAGAAGGTGCTGGCCATGAAGCGCGACGACCTGACCGTGCCGCGGGACAGCATCCGCTCGGTCGCCATCACGGAGGACCCGTGGATCTGGATCCGCGGCATCCGCGCCCCGGGCGCCGCCGTCCCGCTGACCCTGTCGATCGGCACGTGGAAGTTCCACGGCGGCAAGGACTTCCTGCTCATCAAGGGCAAGCAGCGCGCCGCCGTGGTCATCGACCTCGACGGCGAGGAGTACAGCCGCATCATCGTCACCACCCCGCATGCGGCACGGCTGGTGGAGGCCCTGCGTGTCGACGGCAGCGAGCTGACAGCCGACGGCGAGGTCATCGACTGACGCTGCCGGCTTCGGTAGTGGCTGCGTAGCCCCACCGATCCGTCGCGCCCACCGGTGCGCAGACACTAACGGGCATGATGACTCGTCCGCACGCCCTTCCTCCGCTCGGCGCTCCCGCGATGACCGTCCGCGACTACGCCCGGTGCGCTCGCCTGACCATGGCCGAGGTCATGGAGGAGTGCGCCACCGGTCGGCTCGACCACGTCGTGGCGGCGGGTCGCCGGTTGATCGTCGGCGTGCGTCCTGCGGCTACCCGTTCTCCGCGATCACGAAGAGGATGAGTCCCACCAGCGGCAGCGCGCCCTGCAGCAGGGCCGCGCCCCAGAACCGGCGGCCGGTCGTCACCAGCACCAGGGAGGCGAGCACCATGCAGACGCCGCAGAAGAAGACGAGCGCGAAGCCCACCTCGTGGAGGGTCGTCCAGTAGAGGGCCAGCCCGACAACCGCGCCACCGGCGAGGAACAGGTTGTAGAAGCCCTGGTTGTACGCCATCGGCCGGACGACGTCCGCGTCCCGCTGCGACCCCAGGCCGAAGCGGCGCCATACCCCGGGCGTCGACCACAGCATGCTCTCCATCGCGAAGAACACGAGATGCACGACCGCCGCTGCCGCGATCAGGATGCTGCCGACGATGGCCATGCCCGGAGGATACGCCGTTCAGCTCTCGCCGTTGACCAGGCCGATGAGCAGCAGCACCAGGCCGATCAGCGGCAGGATGCCCTGGATGATCGCCGGCCGCAGGTAGCCGCGTCCCGTCGTGACGAGGACGATGGCGGCGGCGAGCATGCTTGCGGCGGAGAAGATGATGAGGGCGATGCCCGCCGGGTGCTGGCCGACGCCGTACAGGATCAGGCCCACGATCGCCCCGACCGCCAGGAACAGGTTGTAGAAGCCCTGGTTGTAGGCCAGCGGACGCGTGGTCTCGGCGGCCTCCTGGCTTCGCAGGCCGAAGCGCCTCCACACCGAGGGCCGTGTCCAGGCGACGCTCTCCATGAAGAAGATCGCGATGTGGAGGGCGGCGGCCAGCGTGACCACGACGGTGGCGAGGAGGATCATGGCGTCAGCATACCGATCGGTCCACGCCGGACCCGCTCACGCGCGGACGTCGACGACGGTCCGTCCGCGCAGCCGTCCGGCGAGGATGTCGTCCGCGGCCGGAATGGCCTCGGCGAGGGTGACGAAGCGGGTCATCGCCGCGAGGGCCTCCTCATCGAGGTCGGTCGCCAGCCGGCGCCACGCCGTCTCGCGGAGCGCGGGCGGAGCCTCCACCGAATTGATGCCCACCAGCGTCACCGCGCGCAGGATGAACGGCAGCACCGTCGTCGGCAGGTCCGGCCCCTGCGCCAGGCCGCACGCGGCGACGGTCCCGCCGTAGCGGGTCTGCGCGAGCACGGTCGCGAGGGTCTGGCTGCCGACCGAGTCGATCGCGCCGGCCCATCGCTGCGACTGGAGCGGCTTGCCCGGCGCATCCAGCTCCGAGCGGTCGATCACCGCGGTGGCGCCGAGGTCGGTCAGGTAGTCGGACGCCTCCTCGACGCGACCCGTGGATGCCGTGACCGGGTAACCCAGTTTCGCCAGCAGGGCGACCGCCACCGAACCGACGCCGCCCGCCGCGCCGGTGACGAGGATGCTGCTGCCGCTCTCCGAGACCTCCGTCGGGTCGACGCCGTGGCGCTCCAGCGCCAGCACGGCCAGCATCGCCGTGAAGCCCGCCGTGCCGATGGCAGCCGCCTGCTCGGAGGTGATCGAGTCGGGGATGCGGACGAGCGCGTCGCCGCCGACGCGCGCCCTCTCGGCGAGGCCGCCGTGGTGCGACTCGCCGATGCCGGAGCCGTTCAGCACCACCCGATCCCCGGGACGCCACCGCGGGTCCGCCGACTCCTCCACGGTGCCGACGATGTCGATCCCCGGGATCAGCGGTGACGTACGGGCGACGCCGGGCCGCCCGGCGATCGCCAGGCCGTCCTTGTAGTTGAGGTCGGAGAACTCCACGGCGATGGTCACGTCGCCGGGCAGGAGAAAGGCGTCGGTCACCCGCCGGACCTCCGCGGTGTGGGCGGTGATCCGCCCCCCGTCGACCTGCTGCTCGATGACGATCGCCCGGAAGTCGCTCATGGGCTCACCCTACGCCGGGCTCTCGGCTTGCTTCGCGTCAGTTGAGCGGCTGCGTGCCCTCCGGCAGGGCGCCGCCGGCGTACAGCTCCAGGGCCGAGTTGCGGAGCGCCGTGAGGGCGACGCGCTGTGTCCAGGGACCGTACGAGACGCGCGCGACACCGAGTTCCTGCAGCCGGGCCGGCGACAGGGAACCGGGGACCGCGATGACGCTGAGGCGGCGCTCGCCGAGGCCGCCGATCAGGCGCTGCACGGTCCGCTCGTCGAGCTTGCCGGGAACGAACACGCAGGTGGCGCCCTCGTCGAGGAACGCGCGGCCCCGGCGCACGGCCTCCTCGATCTTCTCGTCGTCGGTGGGGAAGGCGTTGCGGACGAAGACGTCGGTGCGCGCGTTCAGAGCGAAGGGCACGCCCTCGGCGTCCGCGGCGGCGATGGCGGCCCGCACGGAGGCGACGGCCTCGTCGAAGGGACGCATCCGGTCCTCGAGGTTGGCGCCGACCACCCCGACGCCGATCGCCCGGCGGATGGTCTCGCCGGTGTCGCCGTATCCGCCTTCGAGGTCGGCGCTGACCGGCAGGTCGGTCGCGTTCACGATGCGGCCCACCATGTCGAGCATCAGGTCGAGGGGGATCTTCTCGCCGTCCTCGTAGCCGAGGGTCGCGGCGATGGAGTGGCTCGCGGTCGCGAGGGCGCGCGTGTCCGGCAGGTCGGCGATCACGCGGGCGCTGATCGCGTCCCACACGTTGACGACCTGGAGGAGCTCGGGTGCTTCGTGGAGCCGGCGCAGCTCGGCGCCGCGGGCCTGGATGTCGGTCATGTGCTCACCCTACGACGGAGCGGCCCAGCGCTCTAGGATGGCGCCATGGCCCGCACGGGGGAGCCGCTGGAGGTGCCGAAGAGCCGTTCGGCACCGCGTCGTCGCGCGACCGTCAGCTCGGTCCTGGACTACGTCTTCTTCCTGTTCGGCGGTCTCTCGGCGGTGTGGCTGGCCTGGCTCGTGCTCACGGAGAGCTTCGAGTGGGGCTGGTTCCTGATCGTCTTCTTCCTGGTCTTCTGGATCGTGCTGGCGTACCTGGTGCTGCCGCGGTTGCATCGCATCCTCACCGAGATCTACGTGCCCGACTACTTCATCGGCCGCGCCCGCACCAGCGACGGGCTGCTCGGGGACCCGATCAATCTGGCGCTTCTGGGTTCGGAGGCCCAGCTCGACGACGCCATGCGCGCGGCGGGGTGGACGCGAGCCGACGACGTGACCGCGCGCTCCAGCGGGCGGATCATCTCCTCGACGCTGCTGCGGCGCAGCTACGACGAGGCGCCGGTGAGCCCGCTGTTCCTGTTCGGGCGGCAGCAGGATGTCGCGTACCAGCAGGAGGTGAAGGGCAATCCCGCCAAACGCCACCACGTCCGGTTCTGGCGGTGCCCGGACGGCTGGCTGCTGCCCGGCGGCCGACGCGTCGAGTGGCTGGCGGCCGGGACCTTCGACCGCTCCGTGGGCTTCTCGTTGTTCACACTCCAGATCACCCACAAGATCGACGCGAACACGGACATCGAGCGGGACCACATCGTCTCGACCCTGGTGGATGCGGACATCGGCGTCGGCGTGACGGTGATCCGCGACTTCTCCACCGGCTACCACTCCCGCAACGGCGGCGGCGACACCATCGAGACGGACGGTGACCTCCCGATCCTGGACCTGACGCGCGTCGAGGTGGATGCGCAGGGCGTGTCGGTCGCCGCGGACGCGGACGCCCGCCGCATCGCGCTCGCCGAACGGCGGCCCGTACCCACCACGCTCGGGGTGCTCCTGATGATGCTGCGGGTGATCGCCGGGGTCGGTTACATCGCGCTGAACCTCATCGAGTGGAACCGGTTCGTGGCCTCGCAGATGGGCGGCGCGCAGCAGGTCGACGGCGTGGACCATGCGACCTTCAGCCTGGTGCTCGGAATCGCCATGGGCGTGTTCGGCGCGGGGCTCGTGCTGTACTTCCTCCTCGCTCTGCTGGTGTTCTTCGGCAGCAACTGGGCGCGGATCGCGGCGATGTCGTACAGCTCGTTGATCATCCTGTTCTCGGCGATCGACTTCTTCGACGGCGGCCCGCAGATCTCGCTCAAGAACAACCTGCTGGGCCTCGCGCTCGACATCCTGGTGCTGCTCGCGCTCTCCTCCAAACGTTCCCGCCTCTGGGCTCGCCGCCCGCGAGCGCAGCGTGGACGCGGAGCCGCCCTCCTGCTCGACCCGGCCGCGCGCGCCGCCGTCGGCGGCCCCGACGACGACACGATCGTCCGCTGACGCCCTGCCCGGTCGCCGTCGCGCCCTACATGAGCGACTTCTTCCCGTCGGTCCCGCCCGCCTTGAGCGCCGACTCCTCCGCATCCAGGAAGGCGAGCACCGAGCGCACGGCCGGCTCCTGATACCGCCCCTCCGCCCGAGCCTCGAGCACCGCCTGCCGTTCGGCGACGATCATCGTCCGGCGCAGCTTGCGGTACTCCATCGGCAGGTCGGCACTCTCATCCGGGGACGGATTCTCGAGCGCGTCCGACAGAAACAGCGCGTTGATCCGCAACCGCTCGATCACCCGTTCGTCCTCGTCGCCGGTGACCTGCGCCTCCAGCTGTTCCAGCCCCGCCGACTGCGCCTCCGCCAGCAGCCGCTGCATCTCGCTGGCCTCCTGGGCGAAGTCGGGCGGCGGCAACTTCAGCCGGCGGATCACCCACGGCAGCGCCAACCCTTCGAGCAATGTCGCCACCACCACGACGAACGCCAGGAACTGCAGGAACTGCCGGTGCGGCGTCACCGTCGGCAACAGGAACACGGCGGCCAGCGTCACCACCCCGCGGATGCCCGCGAACGACACCGCGATACCCGTCGGCCAGGACCATCCGCGTTCCCGCAGACGCTGCGGACCGTTGCGGTAGAGCCACGTCGTGCCGATCATCCACACGAAGCGCGCGAGGAAGATCGCCAGCAGGACGACGATGCTGATCACGATCGTCTGCGGCACCGTGATGCCCGATGTGAACGCTCCGGTCAGGATCGACCGCAGTTCGAGCCCGATGAAGAGGAAGACCGCGTTCTCGAGCAGGAAGCTGATCGTGCGCCAGTTGATCGTCTCCGCGATCCGCGCCTCGGCCGTCTGGATCGTGGGGGAGCGGTAGCCGAGGTAGAGGCCCGCGACGACCACCGCGAGCACCCCGGACCCGTGCAGCAGCTGCGACGGGATGAACGCCAGATACGGTGTGACGAGCGCCAGCGAGGTGTCCAGCACCGGCGACCGGAGCTGTTTGCGGATCATCGCCAGCAGCAGTCCCACACCCAGTCCCACGCCGACCCCCACGACGACCGCGAGGACGAAGTCCCCGCCGATCGCCCACGGGTTGACCACGCTGACGATGGCCGCGATGCTGGCGTTCAGCGCGACCAGCGCCGTCGCGTCGTTGAGCAGGCTCTCGCCTTCGAGGACGGTGATGAGTCGTCGTGGGAGCCGTGCCCGACCGGCGATCGCCTGAACCGCCACCGTGTCCGTCGGCGCCACGACCGCCCGAACGCGAAGGCCGCGGCCAGCGTGATCGCCGGCACAACCAGGAATGTCGCGAAGCCGACGACGATCACGGTGAATGCCACCAGTCCGACGGACAGCAGCAGGATGCCGTCGCGCCTGGCTCGCACATCCACGATCGACGTCTGGATCGCGGCGGCGAACAGCAGCGGCGGCAGCAGCCCGAACAGGACCACCTCAGGCTCGAGCACCACCTCGGGGACACCGGGGATGAACGACGCCGCCGCGCCGACGAAGACGAGCACGACGGGTGCCGACCAGCCCACCCTGCGGGACAGGCCGGTGACGGCGACCGTGACGACGACGAACGACACGATCCAGACGATGGTGGCTACCGGATCCATGCTGTTCATGATGGCGGCAACGCAAGACCCGCGCCAAGATTTCCGCGAGGCCGTGGAGAACCCGTTCGCTGTCGGCGATGTGGACGATTCCGCCCTGTCGGCGGAGTGCAGTCAGGCCGCGTGGGACGCGCAGGAGCGCTGGCCGCAGTCCTCGCAGACGACGAGCTGCTCGCGGCACGAGAGGTCGGTGCAGTTGCGCATCCTGCTCGTCGGGCTGCCGCATCCTTCGCACCGGCCCAGCACGGCCGCATGGTCGCTGAACGTCATCGACCCGCGCCCGTCGAAGACGTAGAGCGACCCCTCCCACAGACCGTCGTCGCCGAACGCCTCGCCATAGCGGACGATACCGCCGTCCAGTTGGTAGACCTCCTGGAACCCGCGCGACAGCATAAGGGAGGAGAGCACCTCGCATCGGATTCCACCGGTGCAGTACGTGACGACGGGTCGATCCTTCAGGTGGTCGTACACGCCGCTGTCGAGCGCCTCCACGAACTCACGGGTGTTCGCCACGTCGGGGACCACCGCATCCTTGAACCGGCCGATCTCCGCCTCGAACCGGTTGCGGCCGTCGAAGAACACAAGGTCGTCTCGCTCGGCGGCGAGCGCGTGCAGCGCCCGGGGGTCGAGCCGGGAGCCGCCGCCCACGACACCGCGGTCGTCGACGCGGAGCTCGTCGGGGGCGCCGAACGACACGATCTCGTCGCGGACCTTCACCGTGAGCCGCGGGAAGTCGACGCTCGAATTGTCCGGATTGAGGCCGGAACCTTCGCTCCACTTGACGTCGAGCTCGCGGAACGCTGCATACTCCTTCGTCACCCGCACGTAGCGCTTCAGAGAGCCGAGTTCGCCGCCGAGCGTGCCGTTGATCCCGTGCGGGGACAGGAGAATCCGGCCGCGCAGGTTGAGACGCTCGCAGAGCTCGCGCTGCCACAGCCGGACCGCCTCGGGGTCGGGGAGCGGGGCGAAGGCATAGAAGAGGAGCACTTTCGGGACGGCCACCGCCTCATCGTAGGCGAGCCTTCCCGAGGGCCGATGATCGTAGGATCGTTGACCTGTGAGCGCCCGAAGGTTCGTTCGCCTGCCGTTCAGACTGGTGCGACAGTGTGAAGGCATTCGTGGGGCTCGCCCCTGACAGAAAGGCGGGTCGTGCGAACCCTCGTCATCATCCCGACGTACAACGAGCGCGAGAACATCGGCTCGATCGTCGGGCGCGTACGCGTGTCGGCACCGGATGCCGATGTGCTGATCGTCGACGACGGGTCGCCGGACGGGACGGGTGAGCTGGCGGACGCGCTCGCCGCGACCGACGGCAACGTCCACGTGCTGCATCGCAGGGGTAAGGACGGACTCGGCGCCGCGTACCGCGCCGGCATGACCTGGGCGCTCGACGCCGGTTACTCGGCGATCGTCGAGATGGATGCGGACGGCTCGCACCAGCCGGAGCAGCTTCCTCGTCTCCTCGATGCTCTCCGCGGCGGCTCGGACGAGGGTCCCGGCGCGGGCGATCTGCCGGGCGCCGACGTCGTGCTCGGCTCGCGTTGGGTCGAGGGAGGCGGAGTCGTCAACTGGCCCGCGCGGAGGCGGTTCATCTCGCGCGGAGGCAGCGCGTACTCCCGTCTCGCCCTGGGGCTTCCCGTGAAGGATGTGACGGGCGGGTATCGCGCCTTCACCGCCGACGCGCTCCGGGCACTGCAGTACGAACGCACCGACAGCCAGGGCTACTGCTTCCAGATCGACATGACGCGCCGCGCGTACGACGCCGGACTCTCGATCGTGGAGGTGCCGATCACGTTCGTCGAGCGGGAGCGCGGAGCGTCCAAGATGGGCGGCGGGATCGTCGTGGAGGCGATGGCTCGTGTCACGCTGTGGGGCCTGACCGGCCTCCCGCGCCGCTTCCGCAAGCGCGCGGCGCAGCGCCAGCTCGAGCCTGCTGCCCGGGCGTAGCCGGATTCGGTCACAGTGCGGGCGTAGCCTGGCGCCATGGCACAGGATCCCCTCGAGCGCTTCGGCGCCGTCCCCCAGTTCACCGTGTCCAGCGACGATGTCGCGGACGGCCGTCCCCTCTCCCGCGAACAGTGGGGCGCCGGCGGCGGAGGCGGCGACATCTCGCCGCAGCTGTCCTGGTCCGGCTTCCCCGCGGAGACGAAGAGCTTCGCCGTGACCATCCACGACCCGGATGCGCCCACCGGCTCGGGCTTCTGGCACTGGGCGGTCTACAACATCCCGGCGTCGGTGACCGAGCTGCCGTCCAACGCCGGAGCCGAGGGCGGCGCCAACCTGCCGCAGGGCGCCGCAATGCTCTCGAATGAGATGCGGTCGAAGAGCTTCACCGGAGCGGGTCCCCCTCCCGGAACCGGAACGCACCGCTACGACATCGTCGTGCACGCCCTCGACGTCGAGCATCTGGACCTGGACCCGGAGTCCACGCCCGCCGTGCTCGGCTTCAACGCGCACTTCCACTCACTGGGGCGCGCCGTCCTGGCCCCGATCGCGACCGCCGGCGACATCTAGAACCGCCCTCCCTTCGCCTATCGGCGTCAAGCACCAGCACGGCTCGACAGCGCACGGCTCGAGCACCAGCACCGCTCGACAGCGCTCGCCTGTCAGTGCTTGACGCCGGTGAAGGCGAGCACCCCTCCGAGCCCGATCATCAGCACGCCACCCGTCGCGCCCAGCCGCTCCACCCGCTTGGGCGACCGGCCGAACCACTGCCGCGCAGTGCCGGCCGCCAGCGCCCAGACGCTGTCGAAGATCAGCGCCAGCACGAGGAAGACCACGCCCAGCTCGAACAGCTGCAGGGGGATCGCGCCTGCGTGATAGTCGACGAACTGCGGAAGCACGGCGACGAAGAACACCAGCGACTTCGGGTTCGTGAGGCCGACGACGAACCCTTCGCTCAGGATGCGCCAGCGGGACGTCCGCGGCGGGGTCGCCTCGTGCGTGACCGCCGTGTGGCGACGATGCCGGATCGCCTGCACCCCGAGGTACACGAGGTAGGCCGCACCCACGAACTTGATGATCGTGAAGAGCACCAGTGACTGCGCCACGATCGCTCCGATTCCGAGCGAGACGGCGACCACCAGCGGCAGCATCCCCAGCGCATTCCCGAGCACGCTCAGCAATCCACCGAGTCGGCCCAGCGCGAGCGACCGCCCGATCACGAACAGCACGCTCGGCCCCGGGATGACGATGAGGGCGAGCGACGCCAGCGCGAACGCGAGCAGGGAGGGGCCGGGGACCATGTGCCGAGCGTAGGGGAGGTAGGTTCGTTACGTGAAGCTCCACAACGTCCGTGTGCACAGCAGCGAGGAGAACCTGGCTCGCCACGACCAGCTCGCCTGGAAGATCGCCGAGGTGGCGAGCGACCCGGTGGAGGTGGACGCCGACGTCACCGAGATGGTGATCAACCGGGTGATCGACAATGCCGCGGTGGCGGCCGCGTCGCTGACCCGGAAGCCGGTCGTCTCCGCCCGGTCGCAAGCGCTGGCGCACCCCATTCCGTCGCGCCAGCTCGAGGAGTTGACGGACTCCGTGCAGCATCCGCAGGACGGCTCGACCGTCTTCGGCGAGTGGCCCTCCACGCGCGTCTCTCCCGAGTGGGCGGCGTGGGCCAACGGCGTCGCGGTGAGGGAGCTCGACTTCCACGACACGTTCCTGGCCGCCGAGTACTCGCACCCAGGAGACAACATCCCGCCGATCACCGCGGTCGCGCAGCACGCCGCGCGTGCGTACGGGCTCACCGGCCGCGATCTCATCCGGGGGATCGCCACCGGGTACGAGATCCAGATCGACCTTGCCCGCGCCATCAGCCTGCATCGACACAAGATCGACCACGTCGCGCACCTGGGACCCTCCGCCGCCGCCGGCATCGGCACCCTGCTCGGCCTGCCCGCCGAGACGATCTTCCAGGCCGTCGGCCAGGCGCTGCACACGACCACCGCCACCCGGCAGTCGCGCAAGGGCGAGATCTCGAGCTGGAAGGCGCACGCGCCGGCGTTCGCAGGCAAGATGGCCGTGGAGGCCATCGACCGCGCGCTCCGCGGCGAGACCAGCCCCACTCCGATCTACGAGGGCGAGGACGGAGTGATCGCTTGGCTGCTCGACGGCAAGGACGCCTCCTACGAGGTGCCGCTCCCCGGCCGCGGCGAGGCGAAGCGCGCGATCCTCGACTCGTATACCAAGGAGCATTCCGCCGAGTACCAGGCTCAGGCGTGGATCGACCTCGCGCGCAGACTGCACCGCGATCACCCCGAGGTCGCCGACCCGTCGCGTGTGGAGAGCATCGTCATCCACACCTCTCACCACACGCACTACGTGATCGGCTCGGGAGCGAACGATCCCCAGAAGTACGACCCCACCGCATCGCGCGAGACGCTGGATCACAGCATCCCGTACATCTTCACCGTGGCCCTGCAGGACGGCGGCTGGCACCACGTCGACTCCTACCTTCCCAGCCGCGCCGCGCGGCCCGACACGGTCGAGCTGTGGGGCAAGGTCACCACGACGGAGGACCCGGAGTGGACCCGTCGCTACCACTCGACCGATCCGGATGAGAAGGCGTTCGGGGGACGCGTCGTGATCCGGCTGGCCGACGGCCGCGTCATCGAGGACCAGATCGCCGTGGCGGACGCGCATCCGCTCGGGGCGCGCCCGTTCGCCCGCGACGACTACGTGGCGAAGTTCCGCACTCTCGCCGCCGGCGTCCTCGAGGAACCCGAGATCGACCGCTTCCTCGCCCTGGCGCAGCGCCTTCCCGAGTTGAACGCCGCGGAACTCGGCGCTCTCACCATCACCGCCCGACCGGGACTGCTCGACGCGGTCCCTGCTCCGAGGGGACTGTTCTGACCCATGCTCTATTCCTCCATCCCGGCGCACGAGAAGCGCGCCGCCTTCCGGGCCCGGCTGGCTTCGGGTGAGCTCATCCGGATGCCGGGTGCGTTCAACCCGCTCAGCGCGCGCCTGATCGAGCGCAAGGGCTTCGAAGGTGTCTACATATCCGGGGCCGTGCTGTCGGCCGAGCTCGGTCTCCCCGACATCGGCCTCACCACCCAGACGGAGGTCGCAGGCCGCTCGGCGCAGATCGCGCGGATGACCGACCTCCCGGCCCTTGTCGACGCGGACACCGGTTTCGGCGAGCCCATGAATGTGGCGCGGACGGTTCAGGTGCTCGAGGACGCCGGGGTCGCCGGCCTGCACATCGAGGACCAGGTCAATCCCAAGCGCTGCGGCCACCTCGACGGAAAGCAGGTCGTCGACGAGGACACCGCGCTCAAGCGCATCCGCGCCGCGGTCGATGCTCGGCGCGACGCGAACCTGCTCATCATGGCGCGGACCGACATCCGTGCCGTCGAGGGTCTGCAGGCCTCGATCGACCGCGCGAAGGCCCTGGTCGATGCAGGCGCCGACGCGCTCTTCCCCGAGGCGATGGCCGACCTGTCCGAGTTCGAGGCGGTGCGCGCCGCCGTGGATGTGCCGATCCTCGCCAACATGACCGAGTTCGGGAAGAGCGACCTCTTCACCGTCGACCAGTTGCGCGATGTCGGGGTCAACATCGTGATCTGGCCCGTCTCCCTGCTCCGCCTGGCGATGGGCGCGGCGGAGCGCGGGCTGGACCAGCTTCTCGCCGAGGGCACGCTGAAGCCGATGCTGGGCGAGATGCAACATCGCGCCGACCTGTACGACCTGATTGACTACGAGGGCTACAACGCGTTCGACACCTCGGTCTACAACTTCGAGGTGCACCGCTAGCCACCGCCGTGCGCGGAGGATCGGCGCGACCATTCCGACAGCAGCGAAGGAGCTCAGATGTCCGACCCGGAGATCCACAAGGGACTGGCCGGAGTCGTCGTCGACACGACGACGATCTCTTCCGTGAACCCGCAGACCAACTCCCTTCTCTACCGTGGATACCCGGTCCAGGAGCTGGCCCGGTACTGCTCCTTCGAGGAGGTCGCCTACCTTCTTTGGCATGGCGAGCTCCCGACGCCCGACGACCTCGTCGCCTTCGAGTCGCTCGAGCGTTCGCTCCGTCGCCTGGACGACCGCACGCGCCGGGCGCTCGACGACATCCCCGTGTCGGCTCATCCGATGGACGCGCTCCGTACCGCGGTCAGTCAGCTGGGTGGACTCGACGCGACCCTCCAGCAGACGGACGGCATCCTGGACCGCGAGCTCAACGAGGGCCGCGCGATCTACCTGCTCGCCCAGCTTCCGACGATCGTCGCCTACATCCAACGCAGGAGCCGCGGGCTCGAGCCCGTGGAGCCGCGGGACGACCTCGACTACTCGCGGAACTTCCTGTGGCTGACCTTCGGTGAGGTGCCCGACGACGTGGTCGTGGACGCGTTCCGTGTCTCGCTCGTCCTGTACGCGGAGCACTCCTTCAACGCCTCCACGTTCACCGCGCGCGTGATCGCGAGCACGCTGTCCGACGTCTATTCGGCGGTCACCGGTGCCATCGGCGCCCTCAAGGGTCCTCTGCACGGCGGAGCCAACGAGGCCGTCATGCACGCTTTCGACGAGATCGGGAGCGCCGATCGCGCGGCGGACTGGCTGGATGCCGCGCTCGCCGAGAAGCGCAAGATCATGGGGTTCGGCCACCGCGTCTACAAGAACGGCGACTCGCGGGTTCCGACCATGCGCGCTGCGCTCGTCACCCTGGTCGACCACTACGACCGGCAGGATCTGCTCGACCTCTACGACGCCCTCGAGAACGCGATGGCCGAGCGGAAGAACATCAAGCCGAACCTCGACTACCCGTCCGGGCCCGCCTACAACTTGATGGGCTTCGACACGGAGACGTTCACGCCGCTCTTCGCTGCGGCCCGAGTGGCCGGATGGACGGCGCACGTCTTCGAGCAGTACGCCGCCAACTCGTTGATCCGCCCGCTCTCGCAGTACACCGGCCCGGAGGAGCGTCACCTGGAGCGCTGACGACGCTCCGGGCGACGCGCACCGGGCGCCGCGGCTCAGCGGTACAGCAGCAGCGCATCTCCCTGCCCGCCACCGCCGCACAACGCGACGGCGGCTCGTCCGGACCCCCGGCGGGCGAGCTCGTGAGCCGCGTGCCCAGCCAGGCGCGCCCCCGACGCCCCGATGGGGTGACCGAGCGCGATCGCGCCGCCGTGGATGTTCACCTTCGCCGGGTCGAGCCCGAGGTCGGACATCGACTGCAGCGCGACGGCGGCGAACGCCTCGTTGATCTCGATCACATCCAGTTCGGAGACGCTCCACCCTGCTCGCCGCAGCGCAGCGTCGATCGCCCGAGACGGCTGCGAGTGCAACGAGTTGTCGGGGCCGGCCACCTGGCCGCTCGCCCCGACGAGCGCCAGCCATTCGAGTCCGAGCCGCTCGGCGTTCTCGCGGCTGGTCAGCACGAGCGCTGCCGCGCCGTCGCTCAGCGGCGACGAGTTGCCCGCGGTCAGCGTTCCACCTTCCGCGAAGCTCGGCCGCAGACCGGCCAGTGTCTCGACAGTCGAGTCCGGGCGGACGCCCTCGTCGGTGCTGATGACGATCGGGTCGCCCTTGCGCTGCGGGATGCTGACCGGAGCGATCTCGTCGTCGAAGGTGCCGTCCGAGGCCGCCTTGCCGGCGCGTTGGTGTGAGCGCGCCGCGAACTCGTCCTGCGCCTCGCGACGCAGACCCAGCCGCTCCGTGTACTTCTCGGTGGATGCACCCATCGACTCCCCGTCGAAGGCGTCGGTCAAACCGTCGTGGGCCGCCGAGTCGAGCGCCTGGATCGACCCGTAGTTCCACCCCTTCCGAGATCCTGGAAGGATGTGCGGCGCGTTCGTCATGGACTCCTGGCCGCCGGCGACGACGACCGTCGCCTCGCCCGTCCGGATCAGACGGGCCGCGTCGATGACCGCAGCCAGCCCGGAGAGGCAGACCTTGTTGATCGTCGTGGCGGGCACATCCCAGCCGATCCCCGCACCGATCGCCGTCTGCCGCGCCGGGTTCTGGCCGGCGCCCGCCTGGAGCACCTGCCCGAAGATCACCGTGTCCACATCGTCCGCCGCGACACCGGAGCGTTCGAGCGCCTGACGCACGGCGATCGTGCCGAGCTGGACGGCACTCAGCGACGCGAGCGTCCCTTTGATCTTGCCGAGCGGCGTTCGGGCGGCGGACAGGATGACGACGTCGTCGGAACTCATGGGCTACTCCTTCGTGCCTGGTCCCTCCATTCTCACACCCGGCGCACGGGTAGGCTTGGGGCTCGTGACAGCACGCGTTCTGATCAAAGACCTCGCCGCCCTTCCGGACGGCCCCGTGAGCGTCGCCGGATGGGTCGAGACCGTCCGCGACCAGAAGAAGGTGCAGTTCGTCGTACTGCGCGATGAGTCGGGCGCGGTCCAGCTGGTCAACCCGCGCACCGTCGGAGAAGACGGAGCCGTCGTCGCCGACGAGCCTGCTGTCACGATCTCCGGTCTCTCGCAGGGCACCTTCGTCCGCGCCACCGGTGAGCTCAAGCACGATGAGCGGGTCAAGCTGGGCGGCATCGAGATCCGCCTCTCCTCGCTCGAGGTCGAGACCGCGGCCATCCCGGAGACGCCGATCGCCGCGGACAGCGGCATCGACAAGCGCATGGACTGGCGCTTCCTCGATCTGCGCGACCCGCGCCACAACCTGATCTTCCGCGTGCAGACCACTTTCGAGCACGCACTGCGCCAGTACTGGGTCGAGAACGGCTTCATCGAGATCCACACGCCGAAGCTCATGGCCTCCGCGTCCGAGTCGCGTGCCGAGCTGTTCGAACTGCCGTACTTCGAGACGACGGCCTACCTCGCACAGAGCCCCCAGATCTTCAAGCAGATGGCGCAGGCCGCCGGCTTCGGCCGCGTGTTCGAGATCGGTCCGGCTTTCCGCGCCGACCCGAGCTTCACGAGCCGCCACGCCACCGAGTTCACGAGTGTCGACACCGAGATCAGCTGGATCGACAGCCACGAAGACGTCATGAAGGTGCACGAGGAGCTCCTCGTCGCCGGCTTCACCGCCGTCAAGGAGAAGCACGGCGAGGAGATCGAGCGGCTGTTCGGCGTCGAGGTGACAGTGCCGACGACGCCCTTGCCGCGCATCCCTCTCGCCGAGGCGAAGCGCATCGTCGCCGAGCGGGGCTACGAGGTTCCGCGCGCGGACGACGACATGGATCCGGAGGGCGAGCGTCAGATCTCGGCGTACGTCAAGGAGACGTACGACCACGAGTTCGTCTTCCTCACCGACTACGCAGCGACGATCCGGCCGTACTACCACATGCGTCACGAAGACGACCCGTCGCTGACCAAGAGCTACGACCTCATCTTCAACGGTGTGGAGATCTCCACTGGCGCGCAGCGCGAGCACCGGGTCGACATCATCGAGGCGCAGGCGCGCGACAAGGGCCTGGACCCGAACGAGATCGACCTCGAGTTCTTCCGTTACGGGATCCCGCCGCACGGTGGATTCGGCATGGGCCTCGCCCGTGTGCTGATGCTCATGCTGCACCTCTCGAACCTGCGCGAGACGACCTATCTCTTCCGCGGGCCGACCCGCCTGACGCCGTAGGGCTCGAACCCGCTGTCGCCAGCGCGGTCCAGGTGTCTCCTGCCACCAGGATGTGGCCGAGGAAGCGGAGCCCGAGGGTCGCGGCCGCCTGGTCGAGGCGTCGGGTGAGCATGAGGTCGGCGACCGAAGCGTCGAGGAGCCCGGACGTGTGATTGTGCGCGACGGCGAACGAGCGTCCCCCGCGGGTGAGAACCGCCTGAAGCACGTCGGCCGGCTGGATGGAGGTCTCATCCACCCCGCCGTCGCGCAGCAGCACGAGCTCGATGGGTCGCGCCGCACGGTCCGCCACGACGACCACGAACCGTTCGCTGTCGCGGTGGAGTAGTTCAGGGCGGACGACTTCCGCCACCGTCTTGTGGTCGACCAGCCGCGTCCACGCGGCCGGGGCCCCCGCTCGCCGCCAGACTTCGGTGATGGCGACCAGCCGACCCGCGGTGGCGGGCCCCACGCCCGGCAGGCGTTCCAGCCGGGCGAAATCCATCGTCGCCAATCCCGGGAAACCGCCGGTCCTCCGCAGCACCGATCGCGCGAGCGCCAGCACGCTGCGCCCGGTCTGTCCGGACCCCAGCACCAGCGCGAGCACCTCGTCGTCGGTGAGCGATCCGATCCCGAGACGGCGCATCCGCTCGCGCGGGCGGTCATGGGTGGGAATGTCTGCAAGAGCCTCTCCCTCTTCTTTCTCGTTGGGCATGGCTCGACGCTACGAAGCCGCGCAACCTGAGAGAGCGGCGAGGAACGAATCTGGGGATAAGTCGCGCGCCGTCGCCTCTGTGGACAGTTCGCCCTCCACAGGCGCGCCCGCGCTCAGTGAATTCAAGGCAAACCCCTCCGTAGACTGGAGCGGTGGTAGCGAGCCAGGTCCACCTCGTCCGTCATGGCGAGGTGTTCAATCCCGACGGCATCCTGTACGGCAGGTTGCCGGGATTCGGCCTCTCCAAACTCGGTCACCGCATGGCCCAGGCGGCGGCGGACGAACTCGTCGCCCGCAACCGCCCCATCCGCGCCCTCCGCGTCTCGCCGCTGCAGCGCACGCGCGAGTCGGCCGCACCGATCGCCGAGGCGTTCGGCCTCGATCCCCGGATCGACGAGCGGATCATCGAGCCGACCAACCGTTTCGAGGGCACCAAGATGAAGCTCGCGGTCCGCAAGCCGCAATACTGGCCCTTCCTGGTCAACCCGCTCCGGCCCAGCTGGGGCGAGGCCTACACGAGCATCGAGCGTCGGATGCTGACCGCGATCGACGACGCCTTCGCCTCGGTCGACGACGGCGACGTCGTCCTCGTCAGCCACCAGCTTCCGATCTGGGTGGCACACCTCTCCATCACTGGTCAGCGCTACCCGCACGATCCGCGCAGGCGGCGGTGCGCACTCTCCAGCATCACGACATTCGAGGTCGCTCCCGAGCCCGAGAAGAAGCCGGTGGATGCGCGTCCCGGCGACGGCCCTGTCGCCGTCCACCCCGGTCGCAGCGAGGCGTCCCGCCGATACGCCGAGGTCGGGTACGTCGAGCCCGCCGCAGCGCTGCTCGTCGCCGCGACGGATGTGGGCGCCGTATGAGCGCCACGTCCCGCGTCCGTTCGCGCATCCTCGGAATCGGCGCTGCCGTCATCGTTGCCGCCTTCGCCCTGAGCGGCTGCACGGCGAATGACAGCCTCGCCAACCAGTACCGGTCCGGCAACGGACAGAACTACATCGCCGGAGACGGCACCGTCAGCGAGTACGCCGCCGGCAACCGCGGCGAGCCGGTCTCCTTCACCGGGAAGCTGCAGAACGGCGACACCGTGACCTCGAAGGACTACGCAGGCAAGGTCCTCGTCGTCAACTTCTGGTACGCGGGCTGCCCGCCGTGCCGCGTCGAGGCGCCCGACCTGCAGTCGCTCAGCGAGAAGTACGCCGCACAGGGCGTCGGCTTCCTCGGCGTCAACCTGTACGACTCGGTGCAGACCGCCGCGAGCTTCGAGAAGGACAAGGGCGTGACCTACCCGTCGGTGCTCGACCGCGACACCGGTTCGGTCCTGCTGGCGTTCAGCAAGACGGTTCCGCCGAAGGCGACGCCGACGACCCTGGTCGTCGATAAGGAAGGACGCGTCGCCGCGCGAATCCTCGGCGCCATCCCCGACAAGAGCATCCTCGACACGCTCATCTCCGACGCCGTGGCCGAGAACTGACGTGGGCGGCGTCGGTCAGATCGTCTTCAGCGGTCAGCTCCTGCTGGCCCTGCCGATCGCACTCCTCGCCGGGTTGGTGTCATTCGCGTCGCCCTGCGTCCTTCCGCTCGTCCCCGGATACCTCGCGTACGTCGGCGGCATCAGCGACCCGGGAGCGAAGCGCGACCGATCGCGGCTGCTCACCGGAGTCGCGCTGTTCATCCTCGGCTTCGCGATCGTCTTCGTCGCGTACGGCGCGGCGTTCGGCGCGCTGGGCTATTGGCTCGTGCGGTGGCAGGACGTCGTGGTCCGCATCCTCGGTGGCCTGGTCATCGTGATGGGCCTCGTCTTCATCGGCCAGTTCTCGTTCCTGCAGCGGACGATCAAGCCGTCCTGGCGTCCGGCCACCGGGCTGATCGGCGCGCCGCTGCTCGGCATCGTCTTCGGACTGGGATGGACGCCGTGCATCGGACCGACGCTCGCCGCGATCAGCGCGCTCAGCGTCGGCAGCGGTTCGCCCTGGCGCGGTGCCCTGCTCGGCCTGTTCTATTGCATCGGCCTCGGCATCCCGTTCCTCCTGGTGGCCCTCGGGTTCGACTGGGTCGCGGGCTCCGTCGCCTTCCTCAAGCGGCACATCCGGGCCATCAACGTCATCGGCGGCGCGCTTCTGGTCGTCATCGGCATCCTGATGGTGACGGGCCTGTGGAGTGAGCTCATGTCCCAGTTCTTGGCGGTGATCCAAGGTTTTGAGCCGGCCCTCTGATCACATCGACGCTGCTCCCCCTCGGGAGGACGCGGACGTCAACCAGCCGAAGCTCGGCCCAATGGGCTGGCTCCGCTGGTTCTGGCGGCAGCTGACGAGCATGCGCACGGCGCTGTTCCTGCTGCTCCTCCTGGCGATCGCGGCCGTCCCCGGGTCCCTCGTCCCGCAGCGCAGCTCCGACCCGAACGGCGTCACGAAGTACTTCACCGACAACCCGTCACTCGCGCCGGTGCTCGACAAGCTGCAGTTCTTCGACGTCTACACCTCGGTGTGGTTCTCGGCCATCTACCTGCTGCTGTTCGCGTCACTGATCGGGTGCATCATCCCGCGCACCAAGCACCACTTCGAGGCGATGCGCGCGAAGCCGCCGAAGACCCCGGTGCGCCTGACCCGCATGGCGGGCTTCCAGGCGCGCGTACTGCCGGCTGAGCTGCGCAGCGCGAGTGCCGATCCGATTCTCGCGGCCCGCGATGTCCTCAAGGCGAACCGCTACCGCGTCGCCCTGTATCAGGATGCGCGGTCCACCTCGGTCTCGGCCGAGCGCGGCTACCTCCGCGAGTCCGGCAACCTGGTGTTCCACGTCGCCCTGCTCGGAGTGCTGCTGGCGATCGGCGTCGGAGGCGGCTTCGGCTATACCGGCCAGAAGATCGTGGTCGAGGGGCAGAGCTTCGTGAACAGCCTGCCCTCGTACAACTCGTTCAACCCGGGTCGCTTCTTCAGTGACGCCTCGCTCGCGCCGTTCTCGATCGCCGTGAACAAGCTGGATGTGCGTTACGAGACCAAGAACCAGGATGCGATCGGCACACCGCTCGACTACACCGCGCATGTGACGACGACCGGTCCAGGTGACGCCAAGGACGACACGACGATCAAGGTGAACGAGCCGCTGGCGATCGGCGGCACGAACGTCTACCTCCTCGGAAACGGCTACGCGCCGACCATCACGGTGAAGGACACCGCAGGCAAGGTCGTCTTCAACGACTCGGTGCCGTTCATCCCGCAGGCCGATCCGAACCTCACCTCGCTCGGGTTCGTCAAGATCCCGGACGGGCTCAAGGAGCAGGTCGGGATGATCGGCTTCTTCTATCCGACCGTCACCGCGAGTCAGACGGCGCAGGGCGCCTTGGCATCGAAGTTCCCCGGGCTCGACGACCCGGTGCTCAGCCTCAACGTCTACGCCGGCGACCTCGGCGTCGACGACGGTGTGCCGCAGTCCGTGTACAGCCTGAACACCGACACGCTCGAGCAGCTGGCGGGCCCGCCGACCAAGACGAAGGCGCTCGAGCTCAAGCCGGGCCAGACGGTGGAGTTGCCGAACGGGCTCGGGACCATCTCCCTCGACGGGGTCAAACGGTTCGCCACCCTCGAGGTGCATCACGACCCGGCCCAGATCTGGGTGCTGCTGTTCGCGGTGCTGATCCTCGTCGGGCTCCTCACATCGCTGTTCGTCCCACGCCGCCGGCTGTGGGTGAAGGCGATCGAGAATCCGGATGGATCGCTGACCCTCGAGTACGCGGGCCTGGCCCGCGGTGAGGATCCGAACCTCCTGGCTGCGGTGGCCGCCGTGGCCGATCAGCACTCTCAGGCCCTCACCAGGCCCTCGACGACTTAGGCTTGCATTGTGACCGAAACCTTGGCTCAACTGTCGACCGTGCTCCTGTACGCGGCGATGGGACTCTACGCGGCGGCGTTCATCGCCTTCGCGCTCGATCTCGCCCGGCGCGGCGCGCGAGCGACTGCTGTCGAGGCCGCCGTGGTCCCCAGTGCGGTGGCACGCCGCGCCGAGGTCGCGACTCCCGTCGGCGCACCCGCCTCATCGGTGATCGGCGGCGCACCGCCTGAGCCGACGCCGCCTCCGTCGTCCGCGCTCGGCCGTTTGTCGTCGCGCATCAGCACGCGCGTCGAGGACGACGTGATGAACGGCACCGGGGGAGGGGCGTCCCTCAAGTGGGCGTTCGTGCTCACGACGATCGGCTTCGCCTTCCACCTGGTGGCGGTGGTGCTCCGCGGCATCGCGGCAGCCCGTGTGCCGTGGGCCAACATGTGGGAGTTCTCGATGACGGGCACTCTCGTCATCATCGGGGTGTTCCTGATCGCGAACCTGAAGTGGCCGATCACCTACGTCGGCACCTTCGTCCTCGGGCTCGTCCTCGTCCTGCAGGGGATCGCGCTACTGCGGTACTACGTCCCGGTGGTCCCCCTGCAGCCGGCGCTGCAGTCGTACTGGCTCGTCATCCACATCATCGTGGCCGTGCTGGGCACTGCGTTCTTCGCTCTCGGGTTCGCACTCTCGGGGTTGCAGCTGCTGCAGTACCGCCGCGAACGGCAGGTCGCGGAGTCGCGGCCGCAGCAGTTCCGGTTCCTCGCGACCCTTCCGAGCTCGGTCGCTCTGGAGAACCTCGCGTACCGGATCAACATCGTCGGCTTCATCGCCTGGACCTTCACGCTGATCGCCGGCGCCATCTGGGCCGAGAAGGCGTGGGGCCGTTACTGGGGATGGGACACCAAGGAAGTCTGGACCTTCATCATCTGGGTGATCTATGCCGGATACATCCACGCGCGGGCGACGCGCGGGTGGCGCGGGTCGCGGTCGGCATGGTTGGCGATCATCGGCTTCGCCGCGGTGCTGTTCAACTTCGGCATCGTCAACGTGTTCTTCCACGGACTGCACGCGTACTCGGGATTGTGATCACCCCGGCCCGACCGAATGAGAACCCCCTCGGATCCCAAGATTCCGAGGGGGTTCTTTTCGTTCCGGGGAGAGTCGCTGCCCGCCGTATGCGGGAAGATCCGCGTAATTCCGCGGAAGTCAAGCGCGACACGCCCGGGATGAGGGCCGAATTTGCGACCCTCGGGAGGCCTGCGTAAAGTACTTACTTGTCACCCCAAAGGTGCGGGAGAGCGGAAGAGCTCCCCGGCCTCAAGCGGGACCGAATCCAAAGCCTAGCGGCAATCCTGAACTTGAATAAGTTCGCTTGCTGCGCTTAGGATTAACACCCCACTCACTGAGCAGGTCTAACCGGTTCGGGTCGTGCAAATCGGATGTATCCCACGATGGATGAACGAAAGAGCGCGAAACGGCCAACTTGACAAACTGACTGAGAGTGGTAAGGTAGAGAAGTTGCCTCGCAGAGACAGCCGGAAGGTTGAAAGGCGAGAGCGTCCGATCCTTGAGAACTCAACAGCGTGCACAATGTCAAATGCCAAACAACCTCGGCATTGACCATCTAGACCTAGTCTAGCGGTCGATGCGAGATTCCTTTGGATTAGAAACAGAATGTCAGTAGATATTCGAAACTAGTCAAGACAAACTCGCAGTGCGAAGCCACATTTCCTGGCTAAGCCTGCACTATGTTTCCCGGTCGCTTGCGACCGTGGAGCTAAACATTTATGGAGAGTTTGATCCTGGCTCAGGACGAACGCTGGCGGCGTGCTTAACACATGCAAGTCGAACGATGAACCCGGAGCTTGCTCCGGGGGATTAGTGGCGAACGGGTGAGTAACACGTGAGTAACCTGCCCTTGACTCTGGGATAACCTCCGGAAACGGAAGCTAATACCGGATATGACGCACGGAGGCATCTCCTGTGCGTGGAAAGAATTTCGGTCAAGGATGGACTCGCGGCCTATCAGGTAGTTGGTGAGGTAACGGCCCACCAAGCCTACGACGGGTAGCCGGCCTGAGAGGGTGACCGGCCACACTGGGACTGAGACACGGCCCAGACTCCTACGGGAGGCAGCAGTGGGGAATATTGCACAATGGGCGCAAGCCTGATGCAGCAACGCCGCGTGAGGGATGACGGCCTTCGGGTTGTAAACCTCTTTTAGTAGGGAAGAAGCGAAAGTGACGGTACCTGCAGAAAAAGCACCGGCTAACTACGTGCCAGCAGCCGCGGTAATACGTAGGGTGCGAGCGTTGTCCGGAATTATTGGGCGTAAAGAGCTCGTAGGCGGTCTGTCGCGTCTGCTGTGAAAACCCGAGGCTCAACCTCGGGCCTGCAGTGGGTACGGGCAGACTAGAGTGCGGTAGGGGAGAATGGAATTCCTGGTGTAGCGGTGGAATGCGCAGATATCAGGAGGAACACCGATGGCGAAGGCAGTTCTCTGGGCCGTAACTGACGCTGAGGAGCGAAAGCGTGGGGAGCGAACAGGATTAGATACCCTGGTAGTCCACGCCGTAAACGTTGGGCGCTAGATGTGGGGACCATTCCACGGTTTCCGTGTCGCAGCTAACGCATTAAGCGCCCCGCCTGGGGAGTACGGCCGCAAGGCTAAAACTCAAAGGAATTGACGGGGGCCCGCACAAGCGGCGGAGCATGCGGATTAATTCGATGCAACGCGAAGAACCTTACCAAGGCTTGACATACACGAGAACGGGCCAGAAATGGTCAACTCTTTGGACACTCGTGAACAGGTGGTGCATGGTTGTCGTCAGCTCGTGTCGTGAGATGTTGGGTTAAGTCCCGCAACGAGCGCAACCCTCGTTCTATGTTGCCAGCGCGTAATGGCGGGAACTCATAGGAGACTGCCGGGGTCAACTCGGAGGAAGGTGGGGATGACGTCAAATCATCATGCCCCTTATGTCTTGGGCTTCACGCATGCTACAATGGCCGGTACAAAGGGCTGCAATACCGTAAGGTGGAGCGAATCCCAAAAAGCCGGTCTCAGTTCGGATTGAGGTCTGCAACTCGACCTCATGAAGTCGGAGTCGCTAGTAATCGCAGATCAGCAACGCTGCGGTGAATACGTTCCCGGGCCTTGTACACACCGCCCGTCAAGTCATGAAAGTCGGTAACACCCGAAGCCGGTGGCCCAACCCTTGTGGAGGGAGCCGTCGAAGGTGGGATCGGTGATTAGGACTAAGTCGTAACAAGGTAGCCGTACCGGAAGGTGCGGCTGGATCACCTCCTTTCTAAGGAGCATCTGGCACCCTCGGGTGTCCAGGCGCCGGATCTGAGCGAACGTCTCAGCCGGTTAGCTCATGGGTGGAACATTGACATTGGTGCGGAGCCGAACGGCTCGAGTTCAGTACGCCTCTCGTAGGTAGGAACAGCTCGAACCCGGAGGCCCCGCACATGCACGCTGTTGGGTCCTGAGGGACCGGACCTCATTCGAACGGATGAGAACCGAATCCTCTGGACCTTTTCTAGTCGGCATCAATAGCCGGCGGAGAAGGTACCGCCCGTACTTTGAGAACTACACAGTGGACGCGAGCATCTTAGATTCGAACCTTCGGGTTCGGATCACAAAAGATGATCTGATTTATTAGATCATTGGTCAATCTGCGTCAAAGTCTGTTTCGGCAGACGAGACGTCGATCGATTCTAAAACTCATGTGATTTCAAGTTTCTAAGAGCAAACGGTGGATGCCTTGGCATCTGGAGCCGAAGAAGGACGTAGTAATCTGCGATAAGCCTCGGGGAGTTGATAAACGAACTTTGATCCGAGGATTTCCGAATGGGGAAACCCCGCTGGGCCCTTTGGGTGACCCAGTGACTCCCGCCTGAATATATAGGGCGGGTAGAGGGAACGTGGGGAAGTGAAACATCTCAGTACCCACAGGAAGAGAAAGCAAAAGCGATTCCGTTAGTAGTGGCGAGCGAAACCGGAAGAGGCTAAACCGATCATGTGTGATAGCCGGCAGGCGTTGCATGGTCGGGGTTGTGGGACTTTTCTGCTGCTTCTGCCGAACAGCAAGCGTTACAAAGGATCATAGGTGAATGGCTTTGAAAGGCCAGCCACAGAGGGTGCCAGCCCCGTAACCGAAATGGTCCAATGGCGCGAAGAGTATCCCAAGTAGCACGGGGCCCGAGAAATCCCGTGTGAATCTGTCAGGACCACCTGATAAGCCTAAATACTCCCAGATGACCGATAGCGGACAAGTACCGTGAGGGAAAGGTGAAAAGTACCCCGGGAGGGGAGTGAAATAGTACCTGAAACCGTTTGCTTACAAACCGTTGGAGCCTCCTTGTAGGGGTGACAGCGTGCCTTTTGAAGAATGAGCCTGCGAGTTAGCGATATGTGGCGAGGTTAACCCGTGAGGGGTAGCCGTAGCGAAAGCGAGTCTGAATAGGGCGATTCAGTCGCATGTCCTAGACCCGAAGCGAAGTGATCTATCCATGGCCAGGTTGAAGCGACGGTAAGACGTCGTGGAGGACCGAACCCACTTAGGTTGAAAACTGAGGGGATGAGCTGTGGATAGGGGTGAAAGGCCAATCAAACTTCGTGATAGCTGGTTCTCTCCGAAATGCATTTAGGTGCAGCGTTGCGTGTTTCTTGCCGGAGGTAGAGCTACTGGATGGCCGATGGGCCCCAAAAGGTTACTGACGTCAGCCAAACTCCGAATGCCGGTAAGTGAGAGCGCAGCAGTGAGACGGTGGGGGATAAGCTTCATCGTCGAGAGGGAAACAACCCAGACCACCAACTAAGGTCCCTAAGCGCGTGCTAAGTGGGAAAGGATGTGGAGTTGCACAGACAACCAGGAGGTTGGCTTAGAAGCAGCCACCCTTGAAAGAGTGCGTAATAGCTCACTGGTCAAGTGATTCCGCGCCGACAATGTAACGGGGCTCAAGCACGCCACCGAAGTTGTGGCATTGACACTATTGGTAGGCCTTCGTGGTCCAGCCGTGTTGATGGGTAGGAGAGCGTCGTGTGGCGAGTGAAGCGGCGGTGTAAACCAGCCGTGGACGCCACACGAGTGAGAATGCAGGCATGAGTAGCGAAAGACGGGTGAGAAACCCGTCCTCCGAAAGACCAAGGGTTCCAGGGCCAGGCTAATCCGCCCTGGGTAAGTCGGGACCTAAGGCGAGGCCGACAGGCGTAGTCGATGGACAACGGGTTGATATTCCCGTACCGGCGAAGAACCGCCCAAGCTAATCCAGTGGTGCTAAGAGTCCTAATCCTGGACACGGATCCCTTCGGGGTGAAGGTCCGGGCCTAACGCTCGACCCCATGCTGGTGCGGCTAGCGTATTAACAGGTGTGACGCAGGAAGGTAGCCCAGCCGGGCGATGGTTGTCCCGGTGTAAGTGTGTAAGCCGAGAGATAGGCAAATCCGTCTCTCACATAGGCCCAGGCACGATGCGTAGTCTTCATTGACGAAATGGGTGATCCTATGCTGCCGAGAAAAGCATCGACGCGAGGTTCCAGCCGCCCGTACCCCAAACCGACTCAGGTGGTCAGGTAGAGAATACCAAGGAGATCGAGAGAATCGTGGTTAAGGAACTCGGCAAAATGCCCCCGTAACTTCGGGAGAAGGGGGGCCTGAGGCGTGAACGGACTTGCTCCGGGAGCGTTTGAAGGCCGCAGAGACCAGTGGGAAGCGACTGTTTACTAAAAACACAGGTCCGTGCCAAGTCGCAAGACGATGTATACGGACTGACGCCTGCCCGGTGCTGGAAGGTTAAGAGGAAGGGTTAGCTTCGGCGAAGCTCAGAATTTAAGCCCCAGTAAACGGCGGTGGTAACTATAACCATCCTAAGGTAGCGAAATTCCTTGTCGGGTAAGTTCCGACCTGCACGAATGGCGTAACGACTTCCCAGCTGTCTCAACCGCGAACTCGGCGAAATTGCACTACGAGTAAAGATGCTCGTTACGCGCAGCAGGACGGAAAGACCCCGTGACCTTTACTACAGCTTGGTATTGGTGTTCGGTGTGGCTTGTGTAGGATAGGTGGGAGACTTTGAAGCCGGCACGCCAGTGTCGGTGGAGTCATTGTTGAAATACCACTCTGGTCACTCTGGATATCTAACTTAGAACCGTAATCCGGTTCAGGGACAGTGCCTGGTGGGTAGTTTAACTGGGGCGGTTGCCTCCCAAAAAGTAACGGAGGCGCCCAAAGGTTCCCTCAACCTGGTTGGCAATCAGGTGTCGAGTGTAAGTGCACAAGGGAGCTTGACTGTGAGACTGACAAGTCGAGCAGGGACGAAAGTCGGGACTAGTGATCCGGCAGTGGCTTGTGGAAGCGCTGTCGCTCAACGGATAAAAGGTACCTCGGGGATAACAGGCTGATCTTGCCCAAGAGTCCATATCGACGGCATGGTTTGGCACCTCGATGTCGGCTCGTCGCATCCTGGGGCTGGAGTAGGTCCCAAGGGTTGGGCTGTTCGCCCATTAAAGCGGTACGCGAGCTGGGTTTAGAACGTCGTGAGACAGTTCGGTCCCTATCCGCTGCGCGCGTAGGAAATTTGAGAGGATCTGACCCTAGTACGAGAGGACCGGGTTGGACGAACCTCTGGTGTGCCAGTTGTTCCGCCAGGAGCACCGCTGGTTAGCTACGTTCGGGATGGATAACCGCTGAAAGCATCTAAGCGGGAAGCCGGCCTCAAGATGAGATTTCCATGCCTTCGGGCGAGAGGCTCCCAGCTAGACTACTGGGTTGATAGGCCGGATGTGGAAGTGGGGACTAAAGACCCATGGAGCTGACCGGTACTAATAAGCCGATAACTTGATAATCACCACTCTCATAAACGTTGTAAGGCAGCTATGAGGGGCCAAGATTGTTCGCGTCCACTATGTGGTTCTCGATGTACGGTCGAGAACTGATTCGAGCTAACGCTCGACGTTCACTTTGATACATCAATAGTGTTTCGGCGGCCATAGCGAGAGGGAAACGCCCGGTTACATTCCGAACCCGGAAGCTAAGACTCTCTGCGCCGATGGTACTGCAGGGGGGACCCTGTGGGAGAGTAGGACACCGCCGGACTTCTTTGTGAGATGGCCACCCAGTGATGGGTGGCCATTTCGCGTTAACGGGGTCTTTCACCGCACCCAGCATAGGCTGGCGTGACCCCGCCGAACCGACAGGAGCAGCCGTGAGCGACACACCGGCAGACGACAACTCGCGCGACCAGCGGCCGCGCCGCTCGAACCCCGCGCGATCAAATGGCGCTAGCGATGGTCAGAGACGTCCCCGCCCGGACGGCGCCGGCCGACCGAGTACTGGCGGAGCGTCTCGTGACCGGTCCGCGGCGGGTAACGGCGGTTGGCGTGGCAACACGGACGGCTCCCGTTCCGGCGGTGAGCGACCCGCGCGCACGGGTGGCAATCGTCGCGGCGGACAGAGCGGTGGCGAGCGCGGCGATTATCGCGGTGGCTCGAGTGCTGATCGTCGGTCGTCCGGATCCCGCGACGGCCAGGGAGCCGGCAGCTATCGGGGTGGTGATCGGGACGGTCAGCGCTCTGGCGGCTACCGGGGTGGTGACCGTGATGGTCAGCGCTCTGGCGGCTACCGGGGTGGTGACCGTGATGGAGCCCGCTTCGGTGCCTCGCGCCCGCAGAGCGATCGAGGCGGATTCCGCGGTCGCGACGGGGAGCGCAGTGGCGAGGCACGCGGCCGTACCGGTGGTGACCGCGGCGGGTATGCCGGGCGCAACACGGAACGCGGCGGCTACCGCGGGCGCGACGGTGGGTCATCCAGCGGCGATCGCCGCGGCGGACGCGATGAGAAGCTGTGGACGCGCGACGGTCGTCCGGCGCGTGGCGACCGGGATGCTCGGGATGAGCGGCGGGAGCTCACCGAAAGCGAACTGCGTGCTCGTGAGCTGCAGTCGGTGCGTCCCAGACACGACGACCCCTTCATCCCGGACGAGATCCAGGCGCGCGAGCTTCCCGGCGAGGCACGGGTCGAGCTCAAGACGCTGAGCAAGGACAACGCGGACTGGGTCGCCAAGCATCTGGTGATGGCCGGTCGGCTGATCGAAGAGGACCCCGAGCTGGCCCACAAGCATGCGCTCTCGGCATCCCGTCGAGCCGGCAGAGTCGCTGTCGTCCGCGAAACGCTCGCGATCACGGCGTACGCGACCGGCGACTTCGCGCTCGCGCTCCGGGAGCTCCGCACGTACCGCCGGATTTCGGGGTCCAACGACCAGCTGCCGCTCATGGTCGACAGCGAACGCGGCGTCGGCCGGCCCGACCGCGCTCTCGAGCTCGGTCGATCGGTCGATCGCGCGACCCTGCCGAACGACGTCCAGGTGTCGCTCGCGATCGCCATGTCCGGCGCCCGCCTCGACCTCGGGCAGCCGGAGGCGGCATTGGCCGAGCTCGAGATCCCCCAGCTCGATCCGAACCGCGCCTTCCGCTACAGTGCGGACCTGTTCCATGCCTACGCTGAGGTCCTCGAGGAGCTGAGTCGCGACGGGGAGGCCGCGGAGTGGCGCGATCGCGCCGCGCGGGCGGAGGCGGCGTTCGATCAGGCGGAAGCGGTCGACGAGCACGAGACCATCGACATCATCGAGGAGGACATCGTCTTCGACGTGGGCGACGACAGCCCTGATGACGACGACGATGCCCCGAATGCCGCCGGCGACTTGGACGGCGAGAGCGACCGGGACGCTGGAGAGCACGACGGAGAGGACGACACGCACGATGGCGCTGTTTCGCCGGAGCACTGAGGCGCGGGCGCCCCTCGATGGCGTCGACCTCGTCCTCGCCGACCTCGACGGCGTCGTCTACAGAGGCCCTGACCCCATCCCCCACGCGGTGGAGAGCCTCAACGCGGCCGCTGAAACCATCCGGGTCGGTTACATCACGAACAACGCGTCGCGAACGGATGCCACGGTCGCCGAACACCTCACCGAGCTCGGTCTCCACGTGCAGCCGACCGATGTGGTGACGTCTCCGCAGGCGGCCGTGCGGCTGCTGGCCCAGCATGTTCCCGCCGGCGCGAGCATCCTCGTCGTCGGTGGAGACGGTCTCGTGGATGAGGTGCAGAAGGCGGGCTTCACGGTCACGCGTTCCGCCGAGGATGACCCGGCCGCCGTCATTCAAGGGTTCTCGCCCGACATCGGGTGGGAGCATCTGGCCGAGGCGTCGTTCGCTCTGCAAGGCCGGAGCGACAGCGAGCGGCCGTGGATCGCCACCAACACGGACTGGACCATCCCGGTCGCCCGCGGGATCGCCCCGGGGAACGGCACGCTCGTGTCCGCAGTCCACACCGCCGTCGGCCGCCTTCCGCTGGTTGCGGGAAAGCCCGAGCGCGCGATCTTCGACGAAGCGGTCGCGCGATTCGGCGCCCACAAGCCGCTCTTCATCGGGGACCGGCTCGACACCGACATCCTCGGCGCCAACCGCGCGGGCATCGACTCGGTGCTCGTTCTGACCGGTATCGACCGCGGCAAGCAGTTGCTGTCGGCGGACGCCGACGCGCGCCCGACGTACATCCTGGATGATCTGCGCGGGTTGAGCGAGCCGTACCCGGAGACCCGTGTGGCGAAGTCGGGAGCGGTGAGCGTCCGCGATGCGACGGTCGCGATCGAGGGCAACGACGTGCGGATCCTGTCCGAAGGCAGCGATCGGACCGACCTCCTGCGCGCGGCGTGCGCAGCGATCTGGAACTCCGGCCGCGCGATCTACGGACTCGAAGTCCCGGAGAGCCTGTACGCCTGAGTCGGGTCAGAGCGCCAGCGAGCGTTCGAGGATTCGGTGGCAGCGGGTGACGCGGCCGCGCCACCAGGCGGCGCGGTCCTGATCGGCGCGCAAAGCGTCCAGCTTCTGAAGGGAGACTGTCGGACGGACCACGGGGATGCTTCCGCGTTCTGGCCGCAGCGGTTCGTCGGCGACATCGTCGACGAACATCGCCACCGTCCCCAGCCCGCAGTCGAACTCGAGGTCGGGGAGGGCGGCGGCCAGGTGAGCGCCCATCGCGATGCCGACGGAGGTGTCGATCGCGCTGGACACTACGGCCGGCAGTCCGGCGTCGGCCACGATCCGCAGAGCGGCGTGCACACCACCGAGCGGCTGCGCCTTGACGACCACGACATCCGCCGCGCCGGCCCGAGCCACCGCGAGGGGATCGGCGGCCTTGCGCACACTCTCGTCCGCCGCGATCGGGATGTCCATGTAGTGGATGCGCCGACGCAGCTCCGCGAGCTCCTCGACGGTGGCGCAGGGTTGCTCGACGTACTCGAGGTCGAACGTGGCGAGGGCGTGGATGGCGTGCTCGGCCTCGTCCAGGTTCCACAGCGCGTTGGCGTCGATCCGCACGCGGCCCTCGGGGCCGAGCGTCTCGCGCACAGCGCGCACGCGCGCCACGTCGTCCGCAAGCGTCTGGCCCGGCTCGGCCACCTTGACCTTCGCGGTCCGCGCGCCGGGGTAGCGGGCGAGCACGGCACGCACGTCATCAGCGGCGACCGCGGGGATGGTGGCGTTGACCGGGATCCGGTCCCGCAGCAGGGGAGGCGTGGGACGCCAGCCGAAGTCGATCGCAGCGTGCAGCCAGGCGGAGGATTCGGCGTCGTCGTACTCGAGGAACGGCGAGAACTCAGTCCAGCCCTGCGGCCCCTCGAACAGCGCCGCCTCGCGCACGGTGATGCCGCGGAAGCGGGTCATCATCGGTAGGGACACGACCCGGAGAGTTGCTAACAGGTCGGCGAGGTCCGGCAGCATTCCACAAGTTTGGCACGCGCGGGGGCGACCAGTAGGCCGAACCGTAGGCTGGATCCATGCAAGCGGACGTCTCAGAACTCTTCGACCCCGGCGCGTGGCGTGAGGTCCCCGGTTTCGGTGAGCTCACCGACATCACCTATCACCACGACCTCTCGGGTCGGATCGCGCGCGTCGCCTTCGACCGGCCCGAGGTACGCAACGCGTTCCGTCCGCACACGGTCGACGAATTGTATGCGGCGCTCGAGGACGCCCGTACGAACCCACGGATCGGCGTCGTGCTGCTCACCGGCAATGGGCCGAGCCCGAAGGACGGTGGCTGGGCCTTCTGCTCCGGCGGGGACCAGCGCATCCGAGGGCGCGACGGGTACAAGTACGCAGACGGCGAGACCGCGTCGGGGATCGACAAGGCTCGCAGCGGGCGACTGCACATCCTCGAGGTGCAGCGTCTGATCCGGTTCATGCCGAAGGTCGTCATCGCCGTGGTCCCGGGATGGGCGGCGGGCGGCGGTCACTCGCTGCACGTGGTCTGCGACCTCACGATCGCCAGCGCGGAGCACGGGCGTTTCAAGCAGACCGACGCCGACGTCGGTTCGTTCGACGCCGGGTACGGGTCCGCATACTTCGCGCGCCAGGTCGGTCAGAAGTTCGGACGCGAGGTGTTCTTCCTCGCGCGGGAGTACTCGGCGCAGCGCGCGTATGAAATGGGAGCTGTCAACGCGGTCGTTCCGCATGACCAGCTGGAGTCGGTGGCGCTCGAATGGGCGAACGAGATCCTGACGAAGTCGCCGACGGCCATCCGCATGCTCAAGTTCGCCTTCAACGCCGTCGATGACGGATTGGTCGGCCAGCAGGTTTTCGCGGGCGAGGCGACCCGGCTGGCGTACGGGACCGACGAGGCGGTCGAGGGGCGCGACGCGTTCCTCGAGAAGCGCGAGCCGGACTGGTCGCCGTTCCCCTGGCAGTACTGAGGGCCCGGCGATGTCGCGAACGCTGACGGTCGTCGATGCGGGGCGGCCGGAGGAGGTCTTCGTCGCGCTGCGCGATGCGCTGACGGGCGTCGGGCCGGCCGTGGTGCCGCGGGCCGGTGGACCAGGTGCAGCCGGGGCCGGGGATGCTGGAGTGCGTTGGCCCCGGAGGGGCGAGACGGTCGCACAGAACGTCGCGCTCGTGATCGAGACCTCGGGGTCGACCGGAGTCCCGAAGCGGGTGGCGCTCTCCACCGACGCGCTGTTGGCGAGCGCGGCGGCGTCGGCCGGAGCGATGGGGGGCCAAGGACAGTGGCTGCTCGCTCTTCCGGCGCACTACGTCGCGGGGGCGCAGGTGCTGGTGCGATCGCTGGCTGCCGAGACCGAGCCCGTCTTCTACGGGGATGGCCGTTTCGACGCGGAGCGGTTCGCGGCGGCAGCGGGGGAGCTGAGCCACGACCTGCGGTACACCTCGCTGGTGCCGGTGCAGCTCGCACGGCTGGTCGAAAGTGCGGAAGGCGGATCACGGACGGTCGCCGCGGCTCTACGCCGGTTCGACGGGATTCTGGTCGGCGGCCAGGCGCTGATGCCGGAACTACGGGAGCGTTCCGAGGCGCTCGGCGCGCCCGTCATCGCGACGTACGGGTCGAGCGAGACAGCGGGCGGGTGCGTCTACGACGGGATGCCGATCGGGACCACGGTCGTTCGCGAGATCGATGGCATGCTCGAGATCGGCGGTCCCACGCTCGCCGAGGGGTACATCGACGATCCGGAGCGGACGGCGGCCGCCTTCCGCGAGGACGCCGGCACTCGGTGGTATCGAACCGGTGATCTGGGAGCGGTATCGGCCGAGGGTCGGGTAACGGTGTTCGGGCGCTCCGACAACGTCATCATCTCGGGCGGCGAGAAGGTTCTGCTGGATGCCGTCGAGCGCGCGGTGCAGGGGATCCCCGGATTCGGTCATGCGGTCGTGGTCGCGACGGAGGACCGGCGGTGGGGAGAGGTCCCGGTGGTCGTCATCGAAGGCGAGGCGTCGCTGTCGCTGGAGGCGGTTCGGGAGCGCGTCGCCGAGGCGCTCGGCCGCGCGGCGGCGCCGGCGGGCATCGTCGAAGTCCGGCGGCTGCCACGGTTGGCGAGCGGGAAGCCGGACCGGGTCGCACTCGCCGCGCTGGTGCGGGAACGAGAGGCATAGCCGTTGTTGTTACGATTCGCTCTGTGATGAGTCAGAACAAGCCACGTCAGCAGCGGATGGCTCCGCCCATGGCGCGCGGTCCGCGCGGCGGCCGGAGCGGGCGGCCGGGCGCAGCCGCGGCAGCCGTCAAGCCCGCCACGACTGCCGACTGGATCGCCGGGGCGCGTCTGCGCACCCTTCCTCTCGCGGTCGCTCCGGTGCTGATCGGCGTCGGCGCGGCGAAGGTCGCCGAGGGGCCCGGTGTCTGGCATCCCATCCGCTCGTTGCTCTGCCTGGCGGTGGCGGTGCTCCTCCAGATCGCTGTGAACTACGCCAACGACTACTCGGACGGGGTGCGCGGCACCGACCAGTACCGCGTCGGCCCGGGTCGCCTGACGGGATCGGGCAAGGCGGCGCCGCGCAAGGTGCTCACGGTCGCTCTGACGTTCTTCGGCCTCGCGGCTGTCGCGGGCGTCATCCTGGTCATCCTCACCCAGCACTGGTGGGTGCTGCTCATCGGCGCCGCGGCGATCGCCGCCGCCTGGTTCTACACCGGCGGCAGGCGGCCGTACGGGTACTACGGGCTGGGCGAGGTCTTCGTCTTCATCTTCTTCGGGCTCGTCGCCACCGCGGGCACGACCTACATGCTGGCCGGAACCGTGAATCAGGAGGCCTGGTACGGAGGCGTCATCGCGGGCCTCATCGCGTGCGCGGTCCTCATGGTCAACAACATCCGGGACATCGAGCCCGACAGGCAGGCGCGCAAGCGGACGCTCGCCGTCCTGCTCGGCCGGGTCGCCTCGCGGATCGTGTTCTGCGTGCTGCTGCTGGTGCCGTTCGCCATCCTCGGAGTGCTGGCCGTGTTCTACCCGTTCGCCTGGTTCGGGATGTTCGCGCTGCTGGCGGCGATTCCGGCGTGCATCATCACGCTGTTCGGGCGCTCGCCGCGGGAGCTGGTCACCGCGCTGCAGCTCACCAGCATCACGGGCCTTCTCGTCGGGATCGCGCTGGGCGCCGCCTACGCCTTCTGATCGCCGCGCTCGCGGCGGTCGGCGGAGCCATCCTCGGCCGCAGCATTCTCGATCGCGGCATCCTCGACGTCGTCGTCCTCCGACGTCGCCGGCTTGTCACGGTGACGGACGGCGTACAGATCCGATGAGACCGCGTTCCGCGGACGGCTCAGGAAGATGTACGACAGGCAGAGGCCGATGAGAGCCGCGGCGATCACCGCGAGCCACCACACCACGCCGACCAGAAGCAGGATCACCAGCGGCACCGCGAACACCAGAAGGCGCAGCACGGTGTAGGTAATCCAGGAGGGAATCCGCTTCACCCTCCCAGCTTAGAGACCGTCTCTGAGAGTTACGATTGACGCATGGTTCGCCTCTGGATAGCCCTCGGCGTCGCAGCCGTGGTGTTCTACATCTATTCGGTGGCAGACTGCGCCCTCTTCGACCGTTCGCGGGTGCGTGGCCTTCCCAAGCCGGTGTGGCTGCTCATCATCATCCTGTTCCCGGTCATCGGCGGGGTGCTCTGGTTCCTGATCGGACGCGGCCGGCGTCGCGCCGACGTGACCCGCCGCGTGAGCGCTCCGGATGACGACCCCGAATTCCTCGGCAAGCTGCGGCTCGACCACGACCAGGAGGAGCGCATCCGGCAGCTGGAGAAAGAGCTCGCGGAGCTCGACGACAACGGGCCGGACAACAACGATCAGACCGGCCGCCGGGATGGGTGACCGCCCGGCAGTGGGCGAGCATCCCGAAACGGGCGCGACCGCGTCCGCCGAGGCGGTCGGCACGGGGAATCCCGCAACCGACTTCTCGCTGGCCCTGCTGACGGCGCTGGTGCGGAACGGCGTGCGCGACCTCGTCGTCAGTCCCGGCTCCCGCTCCCAGGCGCTCGCGCTGGTCGCGGCCGAGCTGGAGCGTTCGGGATCGGCCCGGCTGCACGTGCGCATCGACGAGCGCACGGGCGGCTTCCTGGCCCTCGGCCTGGCCCGCGAGTCGGGTGCGCCGGCTGTCGTCATCACGACGAGCGGCACGGCGACCGCGAACCTCCACCCGGCCGTGCTCGAAGCGCACGAGGCGGGCATCCCGCTCATCGTCCTCACCGGCGACAGGCCGGAGGAGCTGCGCGGCATCCGCTCCAACCAGACCACCCAGCAGGACGGGCTGTACGCGGCTGCGGTCCGATGGTCGGTCGACGTCCAGGCGCCCACGGGTGATCCTGGCGACACCGAGCGCGCTGCGGCACTCGCCGAGGCGGCGGTCCGTGCTGCCGTCGGCGCCGAGACCGCCGACCCGGGGCCGGTTCACCTGAACGCCGCCTTCCGCGAGCCGCTTTCGGTCTCCGTGCCCGCATTGTCCGAGGCCGTCCGGGGGACGCTGCCCGAGACGGCCGGTCCCGCGGCGCTCGGACGGGAGGTGCTGACGATCGAGGCCGGTGCGCGCACCGTCGTGGTCGCCGGGGCGGACGCGGGTCCGTCCGCCGAGGAATTCGCCCGCGAGGCCGGACTGCCCCTGCTGGCCGAGGTGTCGAGCGGCGCGCGCTTCGGTCCGAACCTCGTCGTGTCGTACCGCGAGCTTCTGCGCGACGAGGATTTCGGAGGGGCCGTCGAGCGCGCGGTGGTCTTCGGCCACCCGACACTGAGCCGCGAAGTGCCCGCGCTGCTGACGCGCCCCGATGTCGAGGTCATCGTCGTCGCTCCGACCGGAGCGCAGGCGTACAACCCCGCCCACCGGGCCGCCATCGTCGGCGGCGTGGGACCCGGGGAGTCGATCGATGTCCGCTCGCCCGAGGTGCGCGGCTGGGTCGGACGCTGGGTGTTCGCCAGCCGCCGGATCACCGAGCTGGCCGAGCGCGAAGCGGATCCCGCGGCGGTGGCTCCCGACCTCGAGAAGGCCCGCTCGTTCGATCCCGCCGACGCCCTCGATTTCGCCAAGGCGGAGCTGGCGGCCGTCCGTGCGCCGATCACGCGCGCGCTGCTGGCGGAAGCGGTCTGGCGCTACACCTGGCCGCATGACCGGCTGGTGCTGGGCGCGTCCCGGCTGATCCGGGACGTCGACCGCATCGTCCCGGGGAAGCGGATCGCCGTCCACGCCAACCGCGGTCTCGCGGGGATCGACGGGACGATCGCGACCGCCACTGGCATCGCCCTCGCCAGCCAGCGGGCCGCACAGGAGGCGGGCACACCGGGCGGCGTGACCCGCGTGCTGCTCGGCGACCTCGCGCTGCTGCACGACGCGGGATCGCTGTTGTTCGGCGTCGGCGAGACACGCCCGCACCTGCAGGTCATCGTCGGCAACGACGGTGGCGGGACGATCTTCGACGGCCTGGAGGTCGCCGCGACGGCCCCGCCGAGGCGTTCGACCGCGTCCTCTACACGCCGCAGACCGTGGACGTCGCCGCACTCGCGAGGGCCTACGGCTGGCACCACTCCGTCGCCCGCACCAAGGGCGAGCTGGACCAGGCGCTCTCCGCGCCGCCCGTCGGAGTGAGCCTGCTCGAAGTGCCCCTCCCGCGCTGAGGGTCGCGGGGCCAGAATCGTCCCGTGACCACAGCAGACGAGCTCCCCGAGGCGATCCGCACCTTCATCGACGCGACCAACCGCGGCGACACGGACGCGTTCGTGAACGCGTTCACCGACGACGCCACTCTCACCGACTGGGGGCGAGAATTCGCCGGCCATCAGGGCATCCGCAAATGGGACAGCACCGACAACATCGGCGTCCGCTCCCACTTCGAGCTGGTCGACTGGTCCACCGGGCCGGACCCGGACACGTACACGGTCACGCTGACGGTGACCGGTGACGGCTACAACGGGACGGGTCCGATGCGCTTCCAGCTGCGCGAGGGTCGGATTGCGGACCTTCGCATCACCTGATGCGATGCGCACAACGCACATCCACGGCCTGACCGCGGCTGTTGGAGACTCCGCACAACGGATGCGCTGATCCTCCTGCGGATCACTACCATGTCCGCGTGCACATGATCTTCCGGACGATGCTTCACGCGATCATCTCGCGCTTCGGCCCGCGGCTGGGCCACTGGGACGTGGCGCGCACGAAGTTCCGCGTGCTGCCGACCGACCTCGACATCCTGAGGCACATGAACAACGGGGTGTACCTGTCGATCGCCGACATCGGGAGGTTCGACCTGCTGCAGCGGAACGGCGTCTGGGCGATCTTCAAACGCCGTGGGTGGTACCCGGTGGTCGCGTCCGAGACCATCTCATTCCGCAAGTCGCTGGAGCTGTGGCAGCCCTTCGTCGTCGAGTCGCGCATCCTCGGCTTCGACGAGAAGGCGGTCTACGTCGAGCAGCGGTTCACGGTCGACGGCGAGATCTATACACAGGCGTTCATCCGCGGGCGATTCCTCAAGCGCTCCGGAGGGGTCGTCGGTATCGCCGAGTTGCTCGAGGCGGTGGGCCCGTCGCCGACGGATGCCACTGTTCCGCAGTGGCTGGTGGAGTGGGGCGAGGACGCGGCGCTGCCGTCGACCCGCGCCGAGGCGCCGAGCATCT
Source organism: Leifsonia xyli (assembly GCA_001647635.1). Lineage (NCBI taxonomy): Bacteria > Bacillati > Actinomycetota > Actinomycetes > Micrococcales > Microbacteriaceae > Leifsonia > Leifsonia xyli. Next base: position 2,459,118 of record CP014761.1, read on the forward strand.
GGAGCGACTGACCGGCGCCCCGCACGTTCAGGCGGGCCCGAAGGCGAACACCTTCTCGGGGTCCCACTGCAGCCGTGCGGCGGTGAGCCGCTCCTGCACAGGCGGCGGCCAGCCGCTCTCGAACGCCGCCCGGTCGGAGAGGTCCCCGATGAAGTTCACGTTCGTCACCGCGGAGATGCGGTCGGCCAGCGCGTCGGAGATCGCCTTCGCCCGAGCCGGCGCGGCCTCCGCGAAGGTCGACGGGTCGGCGGCCAGAACGGCCAGCGTGTAACCGGCATCGCGTCCGCCGATCGACGTGCCGTCATCGGTGTCCCGCGCGGTGGCGCCGCCGATCTGACGCAGCTCGACCGAGAGGAACGGCGAACCGGAGCCCGGTCCGGCCAACTCGAGGATCACATCCCCGGCATCCTGACCGAACGTGTCGAGCATGTAGCCCCTGATCCACGCGGGCGTGCCCTGCTCGGGATCGTTGTGGATGCTCGCGACCGCTGTCGTCGGCATCTCGGTCACGAAGTCCAGGTACAGCGGGGCAGCCGCCCGGATCGGCGCGAACAGACGCTCCCCCTCGGCGCTGTCGCCGGGGTAGGCGAAGCGGACGCTGAGCACCGTTCGACCGCGCAAGGGCGGCGGAGGTCCTTCGACGTCGGGAATGGAGAGCAGCGCGACCGAGGTGGTGGCCTCATCCGGCAGCTCTGCGGACCAGTCGATCCAGGCCCGCAGCGCCGGCTCGATGGCGCCGCCCTCGAAGAAGACGCTGCCGCCGTAGAGCGAGCGCAGCGGGACGAGTTCAAGCGTCATCTCGGTCACGACGCACAGCCCGCCCTTCCCGCCGCGGAGAGCCCAGAACAGGTCGGAGTTGGTGGTGCGGTCGGCGGTGAGGATGCGTCCATCCGCCGTCACCACCCGGAATCCGCGGACCCAGTCGGCCGTGAAGCCGTAGGTGCGGGCCATCGGGCCGAGGCCGCCGCCGAGGCTGTAGCCGACGGCGCCGACGCTGGTGGACGAGCCGGTGACCGGTGCGAGGCCGTGCTCCGCCGCGGCGACGATGACCGGCGCCCAACGCAGACCGGCGCCGATGCGGGCGAACCGGGTGTCGGGGTCGATCGAGAGGCCGTCGAGGCCGCGGGTGGAGATGATCATGCCCCCGACGATCGGGGCTTCCGCGCCGTGGCCGGTCGCCTGCACCCGCACCGGCAGCCTGGTGTCGCGGGCGAAGGCGATCGCCTCCACGACGTCCTGCTCGGTCGTGACGGCGACCACGATGTCCGGGTCGTGGCGGATGGCGGTATTGAAGCAGGCGACCTCCGCGGCGAGGCCCTCGTCGCCCCGGAGGTAGACGGTTCCGGCGATCGCGTCGCGCAGGCGCGCGACGGCGGACGTGTCGAATTCGATTCCCATGGTGGAGAACGTAGGGGAGACCACCGACGTGCGGGTAGCCCCCTGGGTCCCGCGGTCAGTGGGGTGACGTACCATTCCTGCATGACCGCCGTCCTGCCCACCCCCGCGCGACAGGGTCGGCGGCGGCGCCGGACGCCGAGACCGTCTACCGCCCGGCCGGGCCGTTCGATCTCGCCGGGACGCTGGCGCTCCTCGGTCGCGGGCCGTACGACCCGATGACGGTGTGGGACCTCCGCGGGATGTGGCGCACCTGGCGCACCCCGCAGGGCGCCGTGACCGTGCGCATCCACCGCCGTTCCGCCGACGGGGGAATCGCGGTGCATGCCTGGGGACCGGGCGCCGAGTGGGCGATCGCCGCGGTGCCCGGCCTGCTCGGGCGCGACGACGACTGGTCCGGTCTCGATGTCAGCGGCCATCGGCTCCTGCGCGACAGCCTGCACCGGAACCCCGGGCTCCGGCTGGCGCGGACCGGCCGGATGCTGGAGGCGCTGATACCGGCGATCATCGAGCAGCGGGTCACCAGCCTGGAGGCGTATCGCTCGTGGGCGCGGCTGTTGCGCTGGTATGGCGAGGCCGCGCCCGGTCCCGCCCCTGAGGGGATGCGCGTGGTGCCGACCCTGGAACAGTGGCGGGGCATCCCGTCATGGGAGTGGCACCGCGCCGGCGTGGACCCGCGTCGGGCGCGCGCCGTGCAATCCGTGCTCGCTGTCGCCCCCTCGCTGGAGCGCGCGGTGGAGAACGCTCCGGACCTCGTCGCCGCCGAAACCGCGCTGCGGACCATCCCCGGCATCGGCGTGTGGACGGCCGCGGAGACGCTGCAACGCTCCCACGCCCATCCCGACCTCGTCAGCGTCGGCGACTACCACCTGGCGCACCAGGTGGGCGAAGCGCTGATCGGCCGACGCGTCGACGACGACGGCATGCTGGAGCTGCTGGAGCCGTGGCGCGGCCACCGCCAACGCGTCGTCCGACTCATCCTGGCGAGCGGGTTCCGCTTCCAACGCCGGGGACCGCGGATCACGCTTCAGGATCACCGCTGGCATTGAGCCCCGCGCGAACCGCGGGTGTCAGCCGTTGGTCCCGTTCCTCATCGCCGCTGCGTGCTCGAGCTTGAGCTCGCGGTCGAGCTCCCGGCACAGCGTCTCGTAGTGGTCGAGGAAGTCCGGGTAGTAGTCCTCCCAGACGGGGAGCGGCTTCCCGTCGTGCGCGGCGATCATGCGGTCGAGGTAGAAGTCCCAGCCCACGCCGTAGTCGGCGCCTTCCGCGACGGAGTGGAGGAGCTGTCCGAAGGTGATCGTCGTATGCCCGCTCGACTCCTTGAGGTGCACGAACATCCGACGCGAGTCCGGGGCCGAGCCGACGTCGACGTGGAGCCGGTGCGGGGCCTCGCAGAGCATGATCGCGACGTTCTCCCACTGCGCTCCGTCACCCTCCGCATTCATGCGGAACTTGACGGCGCCCGTGGCGGGCGTGCCGGTGAACTCGCCGATCCATCGGCTCAGATAGGCGGACCGGCTGAAGTACGCCCACACCTCCTCGATCGGCGCGTGGACGATCCGATCGAGGACCACGTAGACCCCGTCGTCCTTCCTGACCAGTCTTCCCGTCGGCTGCGGCGTCATGGTGACCTCCAAGAGTTCGACCCTCGTGGACCTCACCATAGTCACGCCGCCCGCGGATCGGCAGAGGGACGCTGCGAGTCCTCTCAGCCCTCCAGGACGGCCATGGCGGCGTTGTGCCCGCCGAGGCCGCTGACCGCCCCGCCGCGCCGGGCGCCCGAGCCGCAGAAGAGGATGCGCGGGTGCCGTGTGGCGACGCCCCAGCGCTGCGCCGGAGTGTCGAGCGGGTCGTCATCCTCGGCGAACGGCCACGACAGCGGGCCGTGGAAGATGTTGCCGCCCGGCAGGTTGAGGGCCCGCTCGAGATCGCGCGTGGTCTTGGTCTCGATGCAGGGACGGCCGTCGGCGTCGGTGAGGAGGAGGTCCTCGACTGGCTCGGCGAGCACGGAGTTCAGGGACGCGAGCACCGCATCCTGAAGCCGCTGCCGGGTCGCGTCGTTGTTCTCGTCGGTGAGCCAGCGGTCGGGGTGTGCAGCCCGAAGACCGTGATGGTCTGCGCGCCCGACTCGGCCAGCTCCGGGTCCAGGATGCTCGGATCGGCGAGCGTGTGGCAGTAGATCTCGCAGGGGAGGAGGTCGGGCATCACGCCCCGGGTCATGCCCGAGTACGCCTCCTCGAGCTGCGTGTAGGTCTCATTGATGTGGAAGGTGCCGCCGAACGCCGCCTTCGGGTCGATGGTCTCGTCGCGGAGACGGGGGAGTCGTTCGAGGAGCAGGTTGACCTTGACCTGCGCGCCCTCCGCCTTCTCGCGCGGCGGCTCGGGCGACTCGCCGAGCAGTCGGTCGAGCACCTCCGGGGCGACGTTGACGAGGACGTTCTCGCCGGTCACCCGGCGCTCGTGTCCGTTGCGGACGTACTCGACGGTGCCGTCCGGATCGATGCGCGTGACTTCGGCGTCCGTGACGATCCGGGCGCCCGACTCGCGCGCGACGCGCGCCAGTTCGCCGGTGACCGCGCCCATCCCGCCGACCGGGACGTCCCACTCGCCGGTGCCCTGGCCGATGACGTGGTAGAGGAAGCACCGGTTCTGCGCGAGCCCAGGGTCGGAGACGCTGGCGAAGGTGCCGATCAGCGCGTCGGTGGCGACGACACCGCGGACGAGGTCGCTCTGCACGCGGGACTCGATGAAGTCGCCGATGGGACGCTCGATGAGCGCCTCCCACAGCTCGTCGTCGCCGACGAGGGCCTTCGCCTCCGAGCGGGTGAGCAGCGGTTCGGTGACGGTCGGCCACAGAGCCTGGGCGACCTCGCCGGTGCTGCGGTAGACGGAGCCGAAACCGTCGACGTCGCCGGCTGCCCCGATGCGGGCGAAGGATGCGGCGGTCGCCGTCTCGTCGGTGTTGTCGATCAGGAGGCCCGCGCCGTCCGGGTCGCCGGGAACAGGCGTGTAGGAGGAGTAGCGGCGGCGGGCGAGGCGGATGTCGAGGCCGAGCTCATCGATGATGCGCTGCGGGAGCAGGCTGACGAGGTAGGAGTAGCGCGACAGGCGCGCCTCCACCCCGGTGAATGCCTGCGCGCTGACCGCGGCGCCGCCGACGTCTTCGAGGCGCTCGAGGAGGATGACGGACTTGCCGGCCCGGGCGAGGTAGGCGGCGGCGGTCAGGCCGTTGTGGCCGCCGCCGACGATCACGACGTCGTGGGTCGCGGCGGTGGTCGGCGTGGAGCGGTCGTTCATGGTCTCGACTCTACTGGCGGACGAGTTATCCACATCTTCACGTCGGTCCGCTGAGCGCTCAGCGCCGGGTAATAGTGTCGTCAGCATGGTCGATGCAACAGACGGCGCTGAGACGCGGCCGGCGGCGATCGCTCACGAGGCGGTCCAGCTGGTGCAGCAGTGGCTCGCCGAGAGCGCGCGGAACGCGTCCTCCGCTCCCCAGGATCCCGCGGCGGAACGGCTGGCTGGGGTGCTCAGCGATCCCGACGGGCTGGAGTTCGCGGTGAGTTTCGTCGACGGAGTCGCGCGGCCGCAAGACCTCTTCGTCGCGGGGTACAACCTGCAGCGGGTCGCGAAGCGCATCCCGCGGTTCCTTCCCTGGTACATGCGGTTCGCCATCTGGCTCGGTGGCGTGTTCGGGCCCGTGCTGCCCTGGGTGGTCATCCCGATCGCACGGAGGGTGCTCCGCCGGATGGTCGGGCACCTGGTGGTGGATGCGACGCCGGAGAAGCTGGGGCCGGCGATCGCGAAGCTGCGGCAGTCCGGCGACCCCGACGGGCACGGCGCGCGGCTCAACCTCAATCTGCTCGGTGAGGCCGTGCTGGGCGAGAAGGAGGCGCGGCGGCGCTTCGAGGGCACGCGGACGCTCCTCGCGCGGGACGACGTCGACTACGTGTCCATCAAGGTGTCGTCGATCGCATCGCAGCTGTCGATGTGGGCGTTCGACGAGACAGTGGAGCGCGTGGTCGAGCGGCTCACGCCGCTCTACGAGGTGGCGGCGGCGTCACCCAGCCCCAAGTTCATCAACCTCGACATGGAGGAATACCGCGACCTCGACCTGACGATGGCCGTGTTCACGACGCTCCTCAGCAAGCCGCAGTTCCTCGGCCTCGAGGCCGGGATCGTGCTGCAGGCGTACCTCCCGGACGCGCTCGACGCATTGCAGACGCTGACCGAGTGGGCGACGCACCGGCGCATCCAGGGCGGCGCGCCGGTGAAGGTCCGGGTGGTGAAAGGCGCCAACCTGGCCATGGAGAGGGTCGACGCTGCCATCCACGACTGGCCGCTTGCGACGTACGGCAGCAAGCAGTCGTCCGACGCCAACTACAAGCGCGTTCTCGACTGGGCGTTCACGCCCGAGCACACTGACGCCGTGAAGATCGGTGTCGCCGGGCACAACCTGTTCGACATCGCCTACGCGTGGCTGCTCGCCGCGCGACGAGGGGTCACCGACCGCATCGACTTCGAGATGCTGCTCGGCATGGCCACTGCGCAGGCGGAGGTCGTCACCCGGACGGTCGGGCGGCTGGTGCTCTACACGCCGGTCGTCGACCCGCGAGAGTTCGACGTCGCCATCTCCTATCTGATCCGACGGCTCGAGGAGAACGCCAGCCCGGAGAACTTCATGTCGGCGGTCTTCGAGCTGGGGTCCGATCAGAAGCTGTTCGAGCGCGAGAAGCAGCGCTTCCTCGCGTCGGTGGCGGAGCTGGAGCAGGACGCTACGCGCGGTGCCGCGCCGCTCCCCAACCCGCGACAGGACCGTACGCAGGAGTGGGAGGACGCCACCGCGCCGTCGTTCACGCGACCGCCCGCGCCGCCTCGTGACGCGGCCGGTGCCGAGGTCGACGCCGGGCTGACGAACGTCGTGCTCGGGCTGACCCGAGGTTCGACCGGGGCGGAACTGGCCCCGGCGGCGCCCGCGACCGGCGGCGACGGCTTCCACAACGCTCCCGACACGGATCCGTCGCGGGCGGCCAACCGCGCCTGGGGGAGGCGCATCCTCGCTCGTGCTGCCGCATCCTCCCTCGGTGAGGAGACGATTGCGGCCGCGACGGTCACCGAAGCCGACCGCCTCGACCGGATCATGCAGATCGTGGCAGAGGCGGGTGCGGGCTGGGGGCGCCGCTCCGGTCAGGAGAGGGCGGTGCTGCTCGACCGAGCGGGACACGCGCTCGAGGCGAACCGCGATCGGCTGATCGAGGTCATGGCGTCCGAGACGGGTAAGACCATCGCGGAGGCCGATCCCGAGGTCAGCGAGGCCGTCGACTTCGCGCACTACTACGCGACCCGGGCGCGCGAGCTGGATGAGGTGCAGGGCGCTCGGTTCATCCCGTCGCAGCTGACCGTGGTCGCGCCGCCGTGGAACTTTCCGGTCGCGATCCCCGCCGGTTCGGTGCTGGCGGCGCTCGCCGCGGGGAGCGGTGTCATCATCAAGCCGGCGCCGCAGGCGCGACGGTCGGCGGCCGCGATGGTCGAGGCCCTCTGGGAGGCGGGAATCCCCCGAGAGCTGCTTGCACTCGTCGACGTCGCCGAGAACGACCTCGGGCAGCAGCTGATCTCCGACCCGCGGGTCGACCGGGTCATCCTCACGGGCTCGTACGAGACGGCCAAGCTGTTCCGCTCCTGGCGGCCTGAGCTCCCGCTGCTCGCCGAGACCAGCGGCAAGAACGCGATCATCGTGACCCCGAGTGCCGACTACGACCTCGCGGTGTCCGACATCGTCAAGAGCGCGTTCGGGCATGCGGGGCAGAAGTGCTCCGCGGCGAGCCTCGTCATCCTGGTCGGGTCGGTGGCGACGTCAGAGCGGTTCCGCAACCAGTTGGTGGACGCCGTCACGAGTCTGCGTGTCGGCTACCCGTACGATCCCGTGAGCCAGATGGGCCCGCTCATCGAGCCGGCATCCGGCAAGCTGCTGCACGCGCTCACGACGCTCGGCGCCGAGGAGGAGTGGCTGGTCGAGCCCGCACGGCTGGACGACACGGGCCGACTCTGGTCGCCCGGCGTCCGCGCCGGGGTGCAACCGGGCTCGTACTTCCATCTCACCGAGTTCTTCGGGCCGGTCCTCGGCATCATGACCGCCAGGAATCTCGAAGAGGCCATCCGCTACCAGAACGCGGTCGAGTACGGGCTCACGGCAGGACTTCACTCGCTCGACTCGGACGAGCTGGCGCTGTGGCTCGATACCGTCGAAGCGGGCAATCTCTACGTCAACCGCGGCATCACCGGCGCCATCGTGCGGCGGCAGCCGTTCGGCGGATGGAAGAGGTCCTCGGTCGGAGCGGGAGCCAAAGCCGGCGGTCCGAACTATCTGCTCGGTCTCGGATCCTGGGTGCCCGAGGCGGGGAGCTCCAGCTCGAGCCTGCACCTGCGGGGGCTCGAGCCGCGGGTATCCGACCTCATCGAGTCCGGACAGTCGTCGATGGACTATCCGTCGTTCGACCTGGTGCGGCGGTCGGCGCTCAGCGACGCGATCGCCGTCGCGAACGAGTACCACCGGGTGAAGGACGTCTCCGGGCTCGGCGTCGAACGCAACCTGTTCCGCTACCGGCCGGTGCCGGTCGCGATCCGGCTCTCCGAGGGCAGCTCACTGCCCGAACTCCTGCGGATCATGGCGGCGGGGACCGTCGCGCGGTCACCGTTCACGGTCAGTACGCCGGTGAAGCTGCCGAAGGCGACCGCGGCGCTGCTCCGCGAGCGGGACGTCGAGGTCACCGTCGAGTCCGACACCCACTGGCTCTCGCGCGTGCGGGCACGGCGCATCGCCGCCCACCGGATCCGACTCATCGGCGGTGACGCGGTGGCGCTCGCCACGGCGCTGGGCGGAAGTCCCGACGTCGCGATCTACGACGGGCCCGTCACGCCGTCCGGGCGGGTGGAGGTGCTGACGTTCCTCCACGAGCAGGCGATCTCGATCACGAATCATCGGTTCGGCAACCCGACGACGCTGTCCGACGGGGTCATCTGATCCGCGTACTGTGGCAGCCATGACGAACCGGATCCCCTCCCTTCCCCTGAACGGCGGCGGCAGCATCCCGCAACTCGGGCTCGGTACCTGGCCCCTCGACGATGCCGAGGTCGAGCAGGCGGTCGTCGCCGCCGCAGAGATCGGGTACCGCCACGTCGACACCGCGGCCAAGTACGGCAACGAGGTCGGCGTCGGGCGCGGGCTCGCCGCCAGCGGCCTGCCGCGCGAGGAGTGGTTCGTCACGACCAAGCTCGATGGCAACTACCAGGGCGACGATCGAGCGGTCGCCGGGCTCGATGCGAGCCTCGAGCGGTTGGGCCTCGACTACGTCGACCTGCTGCTCATCCACTGGCCGTTGCCTCAGCGCGACCAGTTCGTGTCGACCTGGGAGACGTTCATCCGGTTGCGCGACGCGGGCAAAGCGCGGGCGATAGGCGTCTCCAACTTCAAGCCGGCGCACCTCGACCGGATCATCTCCGAGACCGGCGTGACCCCGGCGGTCAACCAGATCCAGCTGAGCCCCGCGATCCCGCGCCGCGAGCAGCGCGCCTACGACAGCGAACACGGGATCGTGACCGAGTCGTGGAGTCCCATCGGAGGGACCGGCGACCTGTTGGCCGCGCCCGTCCTCGCGGAGCTCGGCGCGAAGCACGGACGCACGCCCGGGCAGATCGTCCTCCGCTGGCACGTCCAGAACGGGCTGGTCGCGATTCCCAAGTCGCGAAACCCGCAGCGGATGGCCGAGAACCTGGCCGTGTTCGACTTCGAGCTCGATGCCGACGACCTCGCCGCCCTCGAAACGCTCGACGAGGGTCCGGACGCCGGCGTCGACTCCGACCGCACCGGGCACTGAGGCGTCCGGGCACTGACACCCTGGCGCCGTCGCGTCAGTCGCGCCGGATGGGCAGCGTGACCGTCACGGTCAGCCCGGACGGCGCCGCGTTCGCGAGCACGACCCGGCCACCGGCCGCGTCCGCCAACGCGCCCACGATGGCGAGGCCCAGCCCGCCGCCGGACTGACCGGTGCGGGCGTTGTCCGCGCGCGTGAAGCGGTCGAGCGCGACCGGGATGAACTCCTCCGGCATGCCCGGGCCCGTGTCACGCACGGTCAACACGACCGCTCCGTTCGCTCCGTCCTCGTCGTCCGCGAACGCCAGCGTGGCCGTGACGGTCGCCTCGGGTCGTTCCCCTCCCGCCGACCGGATCGCGGTGATCGCGTTGCCGAGCAGGTTGTCCAGGATGCGTCCGAAGTCCGTCGGGGACAGCGCCACCCGGGAACCAGGCGCGGGCCGACGGCGGGGGTCGTACTCGAAGTCCACCGAGATCCCCGCGGAGTCGTCGTCGCTGCTGACCAGGAGGCGGGCCCGGTCGATGGCGTCCGTCAACTCGTCGACGAGCGTCCGCCAGTCGATCCGGCCGCTCGACGGCCCGGCCTCGATGCGGGACAGCTCGAGCAGGTTGTTCGCCAGCTGGCCCAGCCGGATCGCGGTGGAATGCGACGAGCGGATGTCGTGGAGCAGCGCGTCCGGATCGCCTGCATCCAACTCCGCCAGCTCCAGTTGCCCGCGCAGAACGGCCAGTGGTGTCCGCAGCTCGTGGCTGGCGTCCGACACCATCTGCCGCTCACGGTCCGCCGACGCCCGCAGCCGCAGGATCAGGTCGTTGAGCGTCGTCGCGAGCTCCGACAGCTCGTCCTGCGCGGGACCGACCGGCAGCAGCCCCGCCTCGTCCGGAGTGGACGCGGCGATCCGGTCCGCCTGCTCGCGCATCCGGCTCACCGGGCGGAGGGCGGTGCGCGTCAGCAGCCAGGACGCCGCGCCGAACGCGAAGATCAGCACACCCGCGCCAGCCAGGAGGGCGGCGGTCAGTCGGTCGACGACGAGGGCCGTCGTCTCCTCGTTGCGAGCCGCCACGACGTGCATCACCCCGGATGAGGTGCTGACGCTGCGCGTGAGCACGAGGTAGTGCTCGTCGCCGGCCTGAACCTCGCGGGTCTGATCTCCCTGGGACGTCAGATCGTCGATCTTCGACTCCAGCGCATCGGGGAGCGTGGAGGCGAGGATCGTGCCATCCTGGGAAACGATCGCGAGCTCCTGACCGCCGCCGGGCAGGTCGAACGGGCCGTTGGGTCGGCTCGGGAGGGCCTCCGCGGGCGCCGCGACGTCGTTCGAGAGCAGCGTGACGGTGGCGTTGTGCAGGATCGACGAGACGCCGATCCGGATGATGACGACAGCGACGAGGGCGAACAGGGCGGCGACGACCAGACTGCCGATCGTGATGCGCGCCGTGATCGACAGCCGCCGCAGCCGGTTCACGGGGCCGAGGCTGCGTCGTGTGCGGGGGCGTCGGAGGTCGAACGCTTCGCGTCCACGGCGTTGCGCGCATCCAGTCGATAGCCGCGGCCGCGCTCGGTGACGATCGAGAGGCCGGCCCCCGCCGCGTCCAGCTTCTTGCGCAGGTACGACACGTACTGGTCGATGACGTTGGTGCCGATGTTCTCCGTCGTCCCCCACACCGACTCGAGGATGTCGGAGCGCGAGAGCGTCTTGTCCGGGTTGGTGGCGAACAGCCGCAGGAGCGTGAACTCGCGACGGCTGAGCGGCATCTCGTGGCCGGCGACGAGCGCCTGGTGCTCGTGCGAGTCGATGGTGAGGCGGCCGACGGTCACCTGGGGACGCATCCCGCTCGGCTCCCGGCGCAGGAGGGCGCGCACACGGGCGGCGAGCTCGGCGAAGGCGAACGGCTTGGTGAGATAGTCGTCGGCGCCGGAGTCGAGGCCGTGGACGCGGTCCTCGATCGCGTCGCGCGCGGTCAGCAGCAGGATCGGCATCGGGTTCGCCGCCTCGCGGATGTGCCGGCACAGCTCGAACCCGCTCATCCCCGGCAGCATGACGTCGATCGCGGCGGCCGAGAAGGCGTCGGCGCGCAGCGCGATCATCGCGTCCACACCGTTCGTGACGAGGGTCACGTCGTAGCCCTCGGCCGCGAGACCGCGCTGGACCAGACCCCCCATGTCCGGATCGTCTTCGACAACGAGCAGCTTCATGCGCCCATCGTGCCACTCTTGGCCGTGTCCGCGCTCGGATGCGGGCGTCCGGCGCACCGCGGGCGCTGAACGTTCTCGCAGGCGGCGTCCAGCTCAGCTTCCGCGATTGATCAGCCGGGACAGCACGATCGCGCTGCGGGTGTGGTCGACGTTGGGGGCGAGGCGCACCTTCTCGAGCGCCGCCTCCAGACTGGGGATGTCGCGCGAGCGGATGTGCACGATCGCGTCGGCGCTGCCGGTCACCGTTCCCGCATCCACGACCTCCGGCACCGCGGACAGGATGCGCAGCAGTTCCTCCGGCGACACGGTGCCGCGGCAGAACAGCTCGACGTAGGCCTCGGTGCTCATCCCGTCGATCGCCGGGTCGACCTGGATGGTGAACCCGCGGATGACCCCGTCGGCGACCAGCCGGTCGACGCGCCGCTTCACGGCCGACGCCGACAGTCCGACGACGGAGCCGATGTCGCCGTACCCGGCGCGCGCGTTCTGACGCAGGAGGTCGAGGATGCTGCGATCGAGGTTGTCCATGCGCAGAGCTTATGGGGATTCGTTGCGTGAATTCCGGAATTGTGGCCAAATCGTGCGCGTCACGCTGCCGACTCCCCGCGTCCGTGCCGGTGCGGCGGCCGAGCCGGGCATATCGCGCGGCGCGAGACGGTGGCACCATGGGCGCCATGAGCGAGACGGATACCGCGCCCGCGAGGCGCGAAGACGACGCGAGCCACGGTTTCTTCGGGCAGCCGCGCGGGCTGGCGAACATCTTCGGCGTGGAGATGTGGGAGCGGTTCTCCTTCTACGGCATGCAGGGCATCCTGCTCATCTACCTCTACTACTCTGCGGAACAGGGCGGGCTGGGTATCGACCAGGCGACCGCCGCGGGCGTCGTCGGCGCGTACGGCGGCGCCGTCTACCTCTCGACCATCCTCGGCGCGTGGCTGGCCGACCGGCTGTTCGGCTCCGAGCGCGTGCTGTTCTGGAGCGCGGTGGTCATCATGGCGGGCCACATCTCGCTCGCACTCATCCCGGGCGTCGGCGGCGTGCTGGTCGGCCTGCTCCTGGTCGCGCTGGGCAGCGGCGGTCTCAAGGCGAACGCCACGCGCATCGTCGGCACGCTGTACGCGGAGAAGGACCCGCGCCGCGACGCCGGCTTCTCGCTCTTCTACCTCGGCATCAACCTCGGCGCGTTCTTCGGGCCGCTCCTGACCGGACTGCTGCAGACCACGCTCGGCTTCCACTGGGGCTTCGGGCTGGCCGCGGTCGGGATGGCGATCGGCCTCATCCAGTACTCGATCGGCCGCAAGCGGCTTCCGGACGCGTCGCGCGTCATCCCGAACCCGCTTCCGCGCTCGCGCTACCCCCTGATGATCGGGATCGGCGTGGCCGCGCTGATCGTCATCCTGGTGCTGGTCTTCACGGGAGTGGTGAACGCATCCAACCTCGCGCTGTGGGTGATCGGCGTGACCATCGTGGCCGCCATCGCGTACTTCGCCGTGATGATGAGCTCGAAGCTGGTGAACAGCGACGAGCGCAGCCGGCTGGTCGCGTTCATCCCGCTGTTCATCACGAACGCCGCGTTCTGGTCGCTGTACCAGCAGCAGTTCACGGTGGTGACGATCTACTCCGACAAGCGTCTCGACCGGAACCTGTTCGGGTGGGAGTTCCCGGTGTCGTGGGTGCAGTCCATCAACCCGATCTTCATCATCGTGCTGTCGGGTGTCTTCGCGGCGATCTGGACGAAATGGGGCGCGAAGCAGCCGTCGGCGCCGATCAAGTTCGCGGCCGGGACGGTTCTCATGGGCCTGGCCTTCTTCCTCTTCCTGTTCTGGTCGGGCGGCGGCGAGAACAGCACGCCGCTGCTGGCGATGGTCGGCATCCTGTTCGTCTTCACGATCGCCGAGCTGCTGATCTCGCCTCCCGGCCTGTCGGTGACGACGAAGCTCGCGCCGCGGAAGTTCCAGGCCCAGATGGTCGCGCTGTACTTCCTGTCGGTGGCACTCGGGACGGCGATGGCCGGCCAGCTCGCGAAGCTGTACAACCCGCACACGGAGGCGCTCTACTTCTCGCTGATCGGCGGTGTCGCGGTGGTGATCGGCATCCTGCTGGCTCTGGTCAGCCCCTGGGTGCTGCGGATGATGCGCGGGGTGCGCTGACCCGCGCCTGCGATACTGGCCGCATGGGATCGGAGTCGATGGCGGAGGTTCTCGCGGTGTGCCGGGTGGAGCAGCTGCTCCACGACTCGGGGTGGTCGGCGTCACGGCGATCGACAAGCGGCCGGTGGAGAAGCGGCTGCGGGTGCGTCCGCTCGGGCTCCACGGCGACGTGCAGGCGAACCGGAAGCACCACGGCGGCGCCTCGAAAGCGGTGTACGCCTACGCCGAGGAGGACGCCGCGTTCTGGGCGGAGGAGCTGGGGCGGGACATCCCGGCGGGGTTGTTCGGCGAGAACCTACGCACCGCGGGCATCGACGTCAACGGCGCCGAGATCGGCGAGCGTTGGGCGATCGGGGACGAACTGGTGCTCGAGGTGACGTGCCCGCGTGAGCCCTGCGCGACCTTCCAGCGCAGGATGCGGGAGCCGCACTGGGTGAAGCGATTCGCCCAAGAGGGCCGCCCTGGCGCGTACTTCTCGGTGGTGAAATCGGGCACGGTCGGCGCCGGGGATGCGATCCGCGTGGTGTCGCGTCCGGGACACGGCGTGACGATCGCATCGTGGTTCACGGGGGCGGATGCCGCCCAGGCGGAGACGCTGGAGCAGGCGGAGAAGGAGGGTCGCGTCCACCTGGCGCGCGAGATGCGCGAGGCGATCGAGAAGATCCGTTCGCGTGCTTTACTTGCTATTGACAAGTGAACTTGCAAAGAGCAAGCTAAGCGTATTCGGATCGCTCGACACCCTTTGGAGCTCACCATGTCACTCAACATCTTCGTCAACTTCACGACGAACGACCTCGACCGCTCGAAGGCCTTCTACGAGGCGCTCGGGTACACCATCAACCCCATGTTCACCGACGACAACGCGGCCTGCGTCGTGCTCAGCGACGACATCTACTTCATGGTGCAGACGCGCGAGTTCTACGGGACGTTCACCGACAAGGAGATCATCGACCCGCGCACCCAGGCGGGCGCATCCGTCGCCCTGAGCCAGGACTCGCGCGAGGACGTCGACGCCGTCATCGCCAAGGGCCTCGAGGCGGGCGGCGCCGAGCCGCGCCCGGCACAGGACTACGGCTTCATGTACTCGCGCGACCTGGAGGACCCGGACGGCAACCTGCTGTCCTTCCTCTACATGGTCCCGGCGGCCGTCGAGAAGGGCCCGGAGGCGTACCTGGCCGAGCAGGGGGCCGGCGCGACGGCGCAGGCCTGACCGGATGGCTGCACGGTCCCCGCGGGGCTTCGGCCAGTCCGGCGGGACGGCGCGCGCGCTCGAGCGGGTCGGGGAGCGGTGGGCTCTGCTCATCGTCCGCGACCTGCTCGCCGGCGCGCGCCGCTACAGCGACCTGAAGGCCGGGCTGCCGCGCATCCCGACCAACATCCTCAGCGACCGGCTGAAGGAGCTGCAGGAGGCGGGCGTCGTGCGTCGCGTGCCGGCGGTGCGCGGCGGGTACGAGTTGACGCCGTTGGGCCGCGAACTGGAGCCGGTCGTGCTGGCGCTGGAGCGGTGGGGATGGGCGCTGCCCGCCGATGAGCCGGCCGCGGGCGACGTGTTCACGGCCGACGCGCTCGCTGTGACCCTGCGTGCGGCCTTCCGGGGTGCGGAGGCGGAGGGGCTGCCCGCGACGGAGTACCTGCTGCACGTGGGGGAGGCATCCATCAGCGCGATCGTCGACGGGGGCTCGCTCGACGTGCTGGACGTCGGGCCGGCGGCGCTTCCGCACCCGCAGCGCCGCCTGGCCGTTCCTTCGCCGGACGACGTGCTGGAGTTCCAGCTCGAGCCCGACCAGCTGGCCGCCCTGCTCGGGGAGGGCTCGCCGCGGCTGGATGTGCTGGCAGGGCGCGCGGAGCTGGTGGACCGGTTCCGACGCACTTTCCGATTCGACCAGGCGCCCGGTGCGGAGACCGCCGAGGCGTCGGCGGCCTGACGGAGCACCCCCGCTCGAGTGTCTAGCTTCGTGTCCGGGACGCGGTTACTGTCGCCTCACCCGCAACGAAGTGAGGTGCCGACATGGGCTTCCGACGCCTGATCCCGATTCTCGCCGCTACTGCCGGCCTGGCCGCCTCTGCCCTGTTCCCGCTCCCGTCGTCCGCCGTCGAAATCGCGACCGCACCGGCCGCGCAGGTTCAGGCGTCCTTCATCTCGGCGACCCAGGTCGCGCCGTGGGATTCGACCCGCTGGACCCACGAGTTCGCCGAATTCCGCGCGGCGGGGATCTCGCAGGTCATCCTCAACGGAGCGGTGTTCCAGAACGGAACTATCAGGCGGGCGTACTACCCGACATCCCTCGCCGGTACGTCGCCGGCAGCGGGAGCCGCCGGCGCTCCCGCTGATGTGATCGGCCCGCTGCTGGCGGGCGCGCGCAGCAGCGGGATCAAGGTGTGGCTAGGGACCTATCAGCCGGATGCGTCATGGTATGCGCCGACCGCGCAGAACGTGGCGACGATGACGGCTTCGAACGCGGCAGCGACGGAGTCCGTTCTAGCCGATCTGGACAAGCACTACGCCTCCTACGCGGACGTCATCGCAGGCTGGTATCTCAGCTCGGAGGTGTCGGCCTCCTTTCCGTGGAGCGCGACGACAGCGAACGCCCTCATCCCGTACTACAAGGCGCTGGTGGGTGCTGCGCACCGAGCGGTCACGACGCACCGGACGATGATCTCGCCCTATTACAACGTCGACGCGCTGCCCGACACCAGCAAGTGGACCAGTATGTGGGCTGCGGTTCTCGGTTCGGCATCGATCGACGTCCTCGCCCTCCAAGATGGCGCGGGCGACGAGGTCTGGCGCAGTCAGGCCGTCATCGACCAGTTGATCGCGACGAAGTTCGCCGCGACCCGGTTGGCGATCGCGCGGGCCGGTGGGCGCACCGCGCTGTGGGGCAACCTCGATCTCTACGACGCGTTCGGCCTGTTCAAGCCGGTGGGAGACGTCGCAGCCGACCGAGTTGCAGCGTCGAAGTACGCGACCGGGTTCACGTCCTGGAGCTTCACGGCCCAGTACAGTTCATGGACGCTCGGCACGAATGCTTACAGTAAGCCGTTCGGCCTGTGGAACACGAGTCGGATCTTGCTCGGCGGAGCGCCGTCGACGCCCGTGCTCCAAACCGCCTCTTCGGCCGCGGGTCGATACACCTACACGTGGCGCGCTTCGGTACCCGCAGCCGGCAAGCCTCTTGCCTATTACCGCATCTTCGCCCCGCAGGGGACGGGTATCGCTGACGACTTCGCCCCCTCGTGGTCGGGGGCGACCGCGTGCGTGCTGGTGCAGGCGGTCGACACGAGTGGTGCGGTCTCGGGGGTCATGCGAACCTGCCCCTGATGCTCAGGTGCTCTGAAGTACAGCCAATTCAGATGATACGAACGGCAAAGGGCGCGTCATACTTCGTCCCGAAGACGGTCTGAGAAAGCGTGAGCCCTCACCACGGCTCTGCTCTCCACCCGTATTCGAAGGGACACCCCCGTGCTGGGGACGCTTCAATCCATATCGCTCGTACTCTTCATCTCCTTCCTGACCTACGTCGGGCTGATCGTCGTCCCCTATCTCCGACTCAAGCCGAAGCCCGACGGCGACCCGACGCCGTTTCTCTGGCACGCATTCATTCCGTGCCGGGATGAGGCCTCGGTGATCGCCGGCACCATCGATCACGCTCGGACGACCTTTCCCGAGATGCACCTCTGGGTCATCGACGACGACAGCGATGACGAAACGGCAGAGATCGTGACCGACCGTGCGAACGACGATTCTCATGTCCACCTGGTCCGGAGGAAACGGCCCCAGGCCCGAACGGGCAAGGGGGACGCGCTCAACGCGGCATACGCGGAGCTCAACCGCTGGCTGTCCGACGAGACGGATCGGGAGAAGGTCATCATCGCGGTCCTGGATGCGGACGGTGCGCTGGCGCCGAACGCTCTCGGGGCGGTAAGTGCACCGGACGTGTTCGCGAACCCGAGGGTGGGGGCAGCTCAGGTCATGGTGCGGATGAAGAACGCGGCCGACCGGAAGCCGTTCCCACATCGGGGGCGTGTGGCCAACGCGTTTGCGAGCCTGTTAGTGCGCCTCCAGGATGTCGAGTTCCGCACGGTGATCGTGGCGATGCAGTCGCTGCGGTCGAAGACCGGAAGCGTCGGCATGGGCGGCAATGGACAGTTCACGCGCCTGTCCGTTCTCGACCTCATCAGCGAAGACCACGGCGCGCCCTGGCACGGCGCGCTGCTCGAGGACTACGAACTGGGTCTGCATGTGCTGTTCGAGGGCTTCGAGAACCGACAGGTCCACGACACGTACGTGATGCAGGAGGCTTTGCCCAGCCTCCGGCGCTTCGTCACGCAGCGGACCCGGTGGGCACAGGGAAACATCCAATGCGCGAAGTACATCCCGACGATCCTTCGTTCGCGCTACTTCGATGCGAGCGCAGCACTGGAGTCCTGCTACTTCCTTCTCCTTCCCTTCATACAGATACTGGGCTTTGTCGTCTACACGACCGTGTACGCACTTGTGTTCTTTCTCATTGCCGTCGACCCCGCGTATCGCGAGGTCTGGCGCGAGAACCTTTTCGGCGCTCTCGCTCTCATCGTCGTGTTCGGGATCGGACCCTTCGCCATGTGGGGGTATGTGTACAAGGTGCGGTGCGAGCCGGCCATCTCGTGGCCGCGAGCCACTCAGATCGGGCTCGGCGTCTGGATGTGGCAGGCCTACGTCATGTTCTCCGTCTTCAGCGCGTGTTGGCGCCTGATACGGAAGAAGAACGGGTGGGCGAAGACCCGCCGCAATGCCGATCGGGCGTCGACCGGATCCATCGCGATCGAGAAGTAGGAGTTCCATGCCGAAGTCAGCAGATCGTCTCGCGGTGCGTCTAGCGCGCAGTCCCGAGTTTCGTCTCGCCCTCTGCGTTGCGATCGCGGTGGGCATCCACGTCGCGAGCATAGGTCTAGGTGGATGGCTGCTCTGGGCGAACGCCGGATCGAACGTGTCGAACGGCTCCACCTCCGGTCAAGTGCTGTTCGTCCTCACCATGGTCGCGAGCGTGGTCATTCATGCATGCACGGCTCATTGGACGGTGCGGTCCACGACGGCCCACCTGATCAGGGGGATCGCCCAGGCGAGCGTCGCGGGCGTCCTGTTGTTCGCGTGGTGGGCGACCACCAGCTACTACGTGGGATGGCTCTCGTTGTTGTCCATCCTGGCGCTCCTGGTGGATTCCGTACTCCGCCTTCTCGCTGTCGTGTTGGCTCCGTCCCGTGATGGCCGAGGAGAGGCGCCGCGAGTGGACCGTGCTGCGGCGGCGACCGCCGGGGTCGGAATCGTCGCCGCAGCCGCGGCCCTGGTCGCTACGGCTCCGATCCACGTCTGGGATGGGATGTTCCTCAACAACCTGGTGATGCTCCTGGTGACGGGGACGCTCATCGGCTACATCGGGTCGCCGTTGATCACGCGACTCGTCGAGGCTCGCGAACCTGTCGGCGAATAGGTCGTCACGCTGCGTCGAGTCTCGCCAGCTCCTCGGGCGTGAGTTCGACATCCACAGCGGTCACCGAGTCGCGGATGGTCTCGGGGCGCGACGAACCGGGGATGGGGATGACGTGCGGGCTCTGCGCCAGGTGCCAGGCGAGGGCGACGACCTGCGGGCTGATGCCGCGAGCCTCCGCCACCTGGTTGAACGGCTCGAAGCGGCTGCCGAGGTCGGCGGCCGACGTGATGCCGCCGAGCGGGCTCCACGGGAGGAACGCGATGCCGAGCTCGTCGGCGAGGCGCAGCTCCGGCTCGCTGGACCGGAACGCCGGCGAGAACTGGTTCTGCACCGAGACGAGGCGACCCCCGAGGATCTCGTTCGCCTCGCGGATCTGCTGCGGGTTCGCGTTCGAGATCCCGGCCATGCGGATGACACCCTCGTCGAGGAGGTCGCGGACGGCGCCGACCGAGTCGGCGTACGGCACTTCCGGGTCCGGGCGGTGGAACTGGTAGAGCCCGATCGCGTCGCCGCCGAGCCGGCGCAGCGACTCCTTGGCCGCGCTCTTGATGTACTCGGGGCTGCCGTTCACGGTCCACGAGCCGTCGCCGGGCCGGAGGTGGCCGCCCTTGGTGGCGACGAGCACGGACGAGGCGTCCCCGTCCCAGGTGCGCAGTGCCTCCGCGATGAGCTCCTCGTTGTGGCCGACCTCGTCGGCGTGCAGGTGGTAGGCGTCCGCGGTGTCGATGAAGGTGATCCCCTCGTCGAGCGCCGCGTGGATGGTCTTGATCGAGCGCTCGCGGTCCGGCCGCCCCTCGATCGACATGGGCATCCCGCCGAGGCCGATGGCCGAGACCTGGGCGTCTCCGATGGTGCGTGTCTTCACTGCTGTCCTTTCGTTCCGGCTTCGCCCGGGGTCACCAGGCGTAGTCCTCGGGCGCCGTGCGGTGCCCCGGGAAGATCTCGTCGAGCCGCGCGAGCGCCGCGTCGTCGAGGTGGATGTCGAGCGCGCGCAGGGCGCCGTCGAGCTGGTCCTGCGTGCGCGGGCCGATGATGGGTCCGGTCACACCGGGCCGCGTCAGCAGCCAGGCGAGCGCGAGGTCGCCGGGCTCGTGGCCGAGCTCGTCGGCGAACGCCTCGTACGCCTCGATCGCGTCGCGGTGCTTCTCGAGCGTCTCGGCCGCACGTCCCTCCAGCCGTCGCTTGCCCTCGTTCTGCTTCCGGACGACGCCGCCGAGCAGGCCGCCCTGCAGCGGCGACCAGGCGATAACGCCGACCCCGTTCGCCTGCGCGGCGGGCAGCACCTCCAACTCCACCTGACGGGTGAGGAGGTTGTAGATGGACTGCTCGCTCACGAGTCCGAGCAGGTTGCGCTTCCGGGCCTCCGCCTGGGCGGTGGCGATGTGCCAGCCGGCGAAGTTGCTGGAACCGGCGTACAGGATCTTGCCCTGGGCGATGGCGGTCTCGATGCCCTGCCAGATCTCGTCCCAGGGCGTGTCCCGGTCGATGTGGTGGAACTGGTAGATGTCGACGTAGTCGGTCTGCAGCCGCTTCAGGCTCGCATCCAGCGCCCGCCGGATGTTGAGCGCCGACAGCCGACCCTCGTTGGGCCAGTCGCCCATGTCGCCGTACAGCTTGGTGGCGAGGACGGTGCGTTCGCGCCGCCCTCCGCCCTGACTGAACCAGTTGCCGATGATCGTCTCGGTGGCGCCCTTGCCGAGGTGCTGCCCGTAGGCGTTGGCGGTGTCGAAGTAGTTGATGCCCGCGTCGTGCGCGGAGTCCATGATCCGGTGCGAGTCCTCCTCGCTCGTCTGCGGCCCGAAGTTCATCGTGCCGAGGACGAGACGGGAGACCTTCAGGCCGGACCGGCCGAGGTGTGTGTACTCCATAACCGCCACCCAACCCCTGAGAGGGGCGGATGTCCAACTGGATGACGCGTCACTGAGAAGACGCTCAGCCGCGGAGTGCTGCCTCCAGCTCCGGGTCCGTCGGCTCGACCAAGTGACGGCCGTCGGGGAGGACGATGACGGGGATGTTCGTGCGGCCGCTGATCTCGCGGGCGCGGTCCGCTTCCTCCGGACGCGCGACGAGGTCGATGTACTCGTAGTCGGTGCCGAGGCGGTCGAGGAGGGACTTGGAGCGGATGCAGTCGCGGCACCAGTCGGCGCCGTACACGGTCACGCGGGCGGGGGAGGTCATGCCTCCACCCTACGGAACTCAGGCTGAGAGTCCGGCGGTGCCGTCCACCACGAGAGTCGCCCGCGGGCGTGAGGCCTCGATCAGCACGGCGTTGGCGCCGTCGACGTCTCGCGCCCACGCCGTCGCCGCCTCGACACTGCGGCCGTGGCGGGTGTGCCGGTCGACGAGGCGGCGCATCCGCTCGTCCTCCGGGGTCGCGACGAACCAGCTCTCGGCCAGCAGCGAGGGAATGCGCGACCAGGGGTCCTGGTCCACCAGGAGGTAGTTGCCCTCGGCCACCACGAGCCGGGTCTCCGGAGCGATCGCGATGGAACCGGCGACCGGCTCGTCCACCGTCCGCTCGAAAGCGGGCGCGTAGACGACGTTGGTCCGCTCGGCGAGCACCCGCGCGAGCAGGGCGGCGAAGCCCCAGCCGTCGAAGGTGTCGATCGCGCCCTTGCGGTCGTGGCGGCCGAGCGCGTCCAGGGTCGCGTTGGCGAGGTGGAAGCCGTCCATCGGCAGGTGCACGGCCGCGCCCGCGCCGGCGAGCTCGTTCGCGCGGTCGGCGACGGCGCGGGCGAGGGTCGTCTTGCCGGAGCCGGGGCTCCCAGCGATGCCGAGGACGGCGCGGCCACCGTCGGGGACGAGCGCGAGGGCCCGCTGGGCCAGCACCGTGAGGTCGAAGGTCACGTCGCTATTCTCCCCGTGCCGCGAAGCCGCTGATCGCCTCGGCCATCAGCTCCGAGGACTCGGGGCCGCCGTGTCCTTCGCCCTCGACCACGATGAGCCGGCTGGCCGGCCATCGCCGGTGCAGCAGCCACGGCGTGATCACCGGGCCGCTCACGTCGTGACGGCCGTGGATGAGCACCGCGGGGATGTGCGCCAGCTCGTCCACGCGGTTCAGGATGGCGCGGCCGCCGGGCAGGAAGGCGTCGTTGGCCCAGTAGTGGGTGACCAGGGTCGCGAACACCTGGCGCTGCACCGGATCCTCGTGCAGAGGACCGGCCACGTAGTTGGGATCGAGCGACACGTGGGTGGACTCCCAGGCGTCCCAGGCGTCCGCCGCGGCCGTGCGCTCCTCGGAGGTCCCGGTCGCGAGCATCCGGGCGTACGCCTCGACCACGCGCTCGCCGGGGCGGCGGTGCGACGCCTGTTCCAGTCGTTCCCAGGCCTCGGGGAACACACGGCCCATGGTCTCTGTGATCCAGTCCACCTCGTCCCGGCCGGTCGTCGTGACCGCGCCGAGCACGATGCCGCGGACCCGGTCGGGATGCGCGAGAGCGTAGGCCAGCGCGAGCGTCGAGCCCCACGACCCGCCGGTGACGACCCAGCTGTCGATGCCGAGGTGCTCGCGGACGAGCTCGATGTCGGCGATGAGCCCTTCGGTGGTGTTCGCAGGAAGCCTGTCGAGCGCATCCACGACGAGCGGCGTGCTGCGCCCGCAGCCGCGCTGGTCGATCCCCACGAGCAGGAACACCTCGGGGTCGTAGCGCTTGCGATAGTTGCCGGCGCCGAGGCCGCTGCCCGGGCCGCCGTGGAGCCACAGGACGGGCATGCCCTCCGGGTTGCCGCTGGTCTCCCAGTAGATGCTGTCGCCGTCCGGGTTCTCGACGTGACCGTGTGCGAAGGGCTCGATGACGGGGAACATCCCCGCACCGTACCGCACCGTCAAGAGGTGCGGGTGGCCGTCGCCTCGGTCTCCTCCAGCTCTTCGCGCACGACCTCGCGGGGGGCGAGCACGAAGCTGGGACGCATCCCCTCGAGCCGGAGGCGGAGCCCGCGGTACTTCACGAGGTAGAACACGCCGACCAGCGCCGCGGCGAACCCGCTCGCGGCCCCGACCCCCATGGCCCATCGCGGACCGAAGGTGTCGGCGACCCAGCCGACGATCGGTGCGCCGATCGGCGTCCCGCCCATGAAGATCGCCATGTAGATCGCCATGACGCGGCCGCGGAGGACCGGGTCGGTGGTCATCTGCACCGTGCCGTTCGCCGTGGTCATCAGTGTCTGCGACGAGACGCCGATCGCGATCAGCGCGATCGCGAACAGCCAGTACGTGGGCATGACGGCGGCCACCGCGCAGCCGAAGCCGAAGAAGGCGGCGCCCGCGAACAGCAGCGAGACGCGCGGCCGGTCGCGGCGCGCGGAGAGCAGCGCGCCGGCGACGGAGCCGACGGCCATGATCGACGACAGGATGCCGTACTCGCCCGCGCCCTGGTGGAAGACGCTGACGGACATGGTGGAGATGAAGATGGGGAAGTTGAGCCCGAACGTCCCGATGAGGAACACCATGATCAGGATGACGATGATGTCGGGGCGGCGGCGCACGTACCGGAAGCCGTCGACGAGTCCGCTGCGTGACCGCTTTGCGCGCTCGGCGCGGTACAGCTGCTCGCGTCGGAGCATCGCGAGCGACAGCAGGACTGCGCCGAAGGTGGCGGCGTTGATCAGGAAGACCCAGCCGGCGCCGACGACCGCGGTCAGCAGGCCGGCGACAGCCGGACCGATGAGCCGGGCGGCGTTGAAGGAGGCCGAGTTGAGAGCGACGGCGTTGGAGAGGTTCGGGCCGGCGACGAGCTCGGACACGAAGGTCTGGCGCGCCGGGGCGTCGAAGGCGGCGACCACGCCGAGGAGGAGCGCGAAGAGGTAGACGTGCCAGAGCTGCACGGCGCCCGTGACGGTGAGGATGCCGAGTCCGAGCCCGAGGAGACCCATCGCACCCTGGGTGGCCATGAGCAGCTTCCGGCGGTCGAGGTGGTCGGCCGCCCATCCGGTGACGGGCAGCAGCAGGAGCTGCGGGCCGAACTGCAACGCCATGACGAAGCCGACGGCGGACGCGTTGTTGTGGGTCAGCTGGGTCAGGACGATCCAGTCCTGCGCGGTGCGCTGCATCCATGTTCCGACGTTGGAGACGATCGCGCCGGCCGCCCAGATGCGGTAGTTGACCCCGGCGAGGGAGCGGAACATGGAACTCACGAGTCGGCGAGCTCCCGCATGATCTCGGCGGCCTCGGCCAGCGTCGCGCGCTGCTCCGCAGACAGGGTGCGGAGGCGCTGGTGCAGCCAGGCATCGCGACGGCGGCGGGTCTCGGCGACGAGCTCGATGCCGCGATGCGTCGGGATGACGACCACCTTCCGGCCGTCCGCCGCGTCGGCGGTGCGCTCGACGTAGCCGGCCTCCTCGAGGCGGTTGACCGTGCGGTTCATGGACGGCGGCTTGACCCGCTCGAACTCGCTCAGACGGCCGATGGTGCCGGAGCCCTCACGCGCGAGGTACCCGAGGATCGCGGTCTGCGCGTCGCTCAGCTCGTCGTCCTCCTTCTCGGCGCGGAGGCGCCGGGAGAGCCGTGCCACCGCGATCCGGAGGACACTGCTCAGGTCGTGCGTCGAGAGTCGTCCATTCATACATAGTTAGCCTAACAAATTAGCAAGGCTAAACAAGCCCCCTTCCGCCCACGGCGTACGCCAGAATGACCCCGTGCAGACCCAGCAGGACAGGACCTTCGACGACGTGGACGGCGTCCGCATCCACTTCGACGTGTACGCCCCGGATCCCGCGGGCTCGAGACCGGCGGCGGTCGTGCAGCTCGCCCACGGGGTGGGGGAGCACGCGGGACGCTACCGAGCGCTCGCCGAGCAGCTGGCGGCGGCCGGTTTCCTCGTCTACGCCGACGACCACCTCGGCCACGGTCGCACGGGCATGGACCAGTGGCACGGGGATGCGAGCCATCTCGGCCGTCTCGGCCCCGGCGGGCTGCGGGCGGCGGTTCGCGACGTCCACGCGTTCAGCGACCTCATCCGCGCCGAGAACCCGGAGCTGCCGCTCGCGTACGTCGGGCACAGCTGGGGATCGCTCATCGGGCAGCTGCTGCTCAACCGCTACAGCGACGAGTACGACGCGATGGTGCTGTCGGGAACGGCCTACCGGATGCCCGGGTCGATGAACAGCGGCGACCTCAACAAGCGGCATGCCCACCTCGGCACCACCGGAGCGGAATGGCTGAGCCGCGACCCGGAGGTCGCGCGGGCGTTCGTCGAGGACCCGCTGACGACGCTCACCCCGCTGCAGAAGCTCTTCGGGACGCTCGATGCGGCGCGGCTCCTCGGCCGCCCGGCCCGGCACCTGGCCCACGACCTGCCGGTGCTCATCCAGGTGGGGTCGGACGACCCGCTGGGCGGGACCGCGAGCGCCCGCAAGCTGGAGCGCGCCCTCCGCGGCCGCTCCGGCCTGTCCGACGTGACGACCATCGTCTACGAGGGCGCACGGCACGAGGTCTTCAACGAGACCAACAGGGCGGAGGTGTTCGCCGACCTCGCGGAGTGGCTGATCGAGCGCTTCCCCAGTCGCAGCTGACCTCGCGGGCCGCGTCACGATACCGCTCGGACCGCGTCTTCATCAGTGGGCGGACAAATCCGGGTGGGCCGGCGCCGCCGCCCTGACGGGAGGCCGCGCGCGTGAAAACAGGCAGGGGAGCGCGGATCGCCCGGAGAGCCTTCGGCTTCGCGCTGTCCGTCGGGGCCGTCATCGGCATCGCGATCTTCACGCCCCCGCACGCTGCGCCGGTCATCACGGCCGCCGTCGCGCCGCTCTCGCAGGAGGGCCTCGGATCGGACGACCCTCTCGTCGAGAGGTTCATCGCGAATCTGCGCACCGTCTCGGCGTCAGAGGTCGCGGAGGCCTGGGCCTCCGCCGGCCCGGAAGGCCAGAAGGAGATCCGGGCCACGTTTCCACCTGCGGCGGGCAACCTCGACGGCCTCCCGTACGCGTTCCGCGACGCCATGAATCGCAATGCGCTCGCCATACGCACGTCGGTCGCCGCCCAGCGAGTGAGGGCGGCGCCGAACGACGAGGCGGCGAAAACCTCCCTTGCCGCCTACCAAGCCATCGCCAAGGCGCTGAAGCCCGGCAAGCCCCGCCGCCAGCTCGTCACACTCACGGGTGACCAGCCTCCGCTCGCCGCGATCAGCATCGGCGATCTCGACGAGGCGAACGACGTCACCTGGCAGGTCCCCGGCATGGGCACGTACACGACCGACATGCAGCTGTGGTCGCTCGCCGCGCACAACCTCTGGGCGCAACAGGGCAGGGTCGGCGCACCGAAGCACCGCGCGGTCATCGCCTGGATGGGCTATCGTCCGCCTCCGCCGCCACCCAGCATCGAGGCCGCCCGGGGCGACTACGCCGAGCACGGGGCGCCCAACCTGGTGCGCGACATCGCAGGCTTCCGGGCGACGCGGGGGAGCACCCTCGCCGACGTGCAGTTGAACGTGGTCGCCCACTCGTACGGCACCACGGTGACGGCCAACGCGCTGGCGAGCAACGCACTCGGCGTGAACTCGGTCGTGTTCCTCGGCTCCGCCGGCGTCGAGAAGACGATCGGCGGCGCGGCCGACCTGGGCGCACGGGTCGTGTACGCCTGCGAGGCGTCGAAGGATCCGCAGGCGAGGCTCGGCCGCTTCTCTCGAACTGACCCCCGTGCTCCGACGTTCGGCGCGACCGTGTTCGGCTGCGACGGCGACGAGGGCGAGAAGCTCAAGCCCGTGACCGGGCACGCGCCCATCCTCCACTCGGCGTGGAATGACAAGATCGAATCCTCCGTGTGGGCGAAGATCGGCGATGTGGTCGATCGGGTGGCGCGGTTCATCCAGCACCGCCAGAGCTTCGGTTACCTCGACAAGGGCACCGAGTCGCTGGCGAACGTCGCGTCGGCGACGGTTCCCCATCCATCCCGCCCCTCTCTCACGTGAACGTGCCGAGCGGCGTGCCGCCCCGGCCGCGCACGTACTGAACGCGGCCCACGGCTGTCTAGCCACACGACTCCCGGCCGTCCCAGACTGAGTGCCGAGGAGGTGCACCATGGGACTCGACGTCGCCCTCGGGCTGCTGCGGCTGGCGCCCGTCGACAATCCGGCGACCGTGCAGAACCACCAGGAGGTGGGCTTCGCCATCCTGCTCATCCTGGGGATGCTGATCGTGCTCGTGCTCATCGGGCTGGCGGTGAGCATGCTGCGCCAACCGGAGCGGCAACTCGACGAGTGGGGGAAGACGAGGAACGGACCGCCGCCCCGGTCGTAGGCTGAAGGCATGCATGGTGAGTACAAGGTCCCGGGTGGCAAGCTCGTCGTCGTCGACCTGGAGGTGGTCGACGGTCGGATCACGGACTTCCAGCTCGCCGGAGACTTCTTCCTCGAGCCGGACACCGCCCTGGAGGCGATCAACGCGGCCGTGAACGGCCTGCCCGCCGAGGCCGATGCGAAGACGATCGCCGCTGCCGTGAAGGATGCGCTCCCCGAGGGGGCGAGCCTGCTCGGCTTCTCACCGGAGGCGGTCGCAGTGACCGTGCGCCGGGCGCTCGCCAAGGCGACCAGCTGGCGCGACTACGACTGGCAGATCGTGCACGCCAAGGCGGTGTCTCCGCAGATGCACCTGGCGCTGGACGAGGTGCTCGCCACCGAGGTGGGGGAGGGGCGCCGCGGCCCGACCCTGCGCATCTGGGAGTGGGACGAGCCGGCCGTCGTGATCGGGAGCTTCCAGTCGGTCAAGAACGAGGTCGACCCCGAGAACGCGGCGAAGTACGGCATCCAGGTCGTCCGCCGCATCTCCGGCGGCGGCGCCATGTTCATGGAGGCCGGATCGGTCGTCACCTACTCCATCTACGCGCCGGCCGACCTCGTGCAGGGCATGAGCTTCGCCGACAGCTACGCGTTCCTCGACGAATGGGCGATCATCGCGCTCAAGTCGCTCGGCATCGACGCGGTCTACCAGCCGCTCAACGACATCACGAGCCCCTCCGGCAAGATCGGCGGCGCCGCCCAGAAGCGGCTCGGCTCGGGCGCGGTGCTCCACCACGTCACCATGAGCTACGACATGGACGGCCAGAAGATGACCGAGGTGCTGCGCATCGGCCGCGAGAAGATCAGCGACAAGGGCATCACCAGCGCGGCGAAGCGGGTCGACCCGCTGCGGAGCCAGACCGGACTCAGCCGGGCCGAGATCATCGAGCAGATGAAGCTGACCTTCAAGAACCTCTACGGCGCGACGGACGGCGACCTCACCGACGCCGAGTACGCCGAGGCGGAGAAGCTGGTCGCCGAGAAGTTCGACACGGAGGAGTGGCTCTACCGCGTCCCGTGACCGGACGCCGGCCTCTCATCCCCAGCGGGACGCGAGGAGCTCGCCCGCCTGACGCGCCCAGCGGACGGCGTCGGCGCGGGAGGCCTGGGCCGAGTGGGCGAGTGCGCTCAGTTCGGCCACGTCCGCGAAGCCGTCGGGTGCGATGCCGAGAACACCGGCCACGAGTGAGGCCGGTTTTCCGGCGGCCCGGGCGAGGGCGGCGACGTGCGACACGACCTTGCCCTCGTGGGTCTGCTCGTCGAAGCGCCCCTCGCCCGTGATCACGAGATCCGCCGCGCGAACGGCCTGCGGCAGTCCGAGCAGTCGGCCGATCTCGTCGGCGCCCGGGCGGATCTCCGCGCCCCACAGCAGCAGGCCGAAGCCGGTTCCACCTGCAGCGCCGGCCCCCTCCCGCTGGGCCAGGCCGACGGCGCCGGGCCGGACCGCCGCGACCTGGTCGACGAAGCGGGCCAGGTTCGCCTCCAGGGTGTTCACCTGGGCCGGCGTCGCGCCCTTCTGCGGCCCGAAGATGCGAGCGGCGCCGCGCGGCCCGAGGAGGGGGCTTCGCACATCCGTCATCAGCGTCACGCCGCGAGGAGGAGCAGGCGGCAGGCCGTCGAGCACCACCCGGGCGATGACGCCCAGGCCGACGTTCCCCGGAGGAACCGGCCTCCCGTCCGCGTCCAGGAAGCGCGCGCCGAGAGCTGCGAGGGCGCCGGACCCGCCGTCGCTGGTCGCGCTCCCGCCCAGCCCGACGACGACGCGCGTGGAACCTGCGCGGACTGCAGCCGCGATCAGCTGGCCGAGCCCGCGCGTGTGAGCCTCCAGCGGGATCAGCGGATCGAGCAGCCCGAGCCCGCTCGTCTCCGCGACCTCGACCACCGCGGTGCCGCCCTCGGCCTCCGGCAGAAACGCCCACCGCGCCCTCACCGCGCTGCCGTCCGGTCCCTCGACGGTCGCCGTCCGCGGCTCGGAGGAAGGTGCGCCGGCGAGGAACGCGTCCACCGTCCCCTCCCCGCCGTCGGCGAGGGGGAGTCTGCGCACCTCGTCGGCCGGTCGCACGGTGTTCCAGCCTTCGGCGATGGCCCGGGACACGGCGTCCGCCGCGGCCGATCCCTTGAACGAGTCGGGCGCGATCAGGATGCGCGGCGTCATGACGCCCACCGTATCCTCAGCTGCCCCACAGGCGCTCCGGTACCCTGGATGCCGTGAATTGGTGGGTCGTGGGGATCGTCGTGGCGTTCGTCGCCGTGATCGTCGTCGCCGCCAAGCTCGGCTGGATCGACCTGTCCGACAAGTCGCGCCGCGGGTCCGGCACGGTGAGCGGCGCCATCGGGGGATCGTTCGACGAGATCTTCGCGCCGGCGCGCCACGAAGCGCAGCAGGAGATGGACCGTCAGACCCTTTTGCCTGCGCCCGCGCCGCTTCCCGGCGACCGGGGCGACGACGGCTGGCAGGGCGGCAAGATCACGATCGATCTGGGCCACGACGGTCACGGCCAACGCGTCGAGGGGCGCGACCCCAGCGAGGACGGCCGCGCTACCGAGACTGCAGGTCCGCGTAGTCGGGATGCTCGCTGAGCCAGCTGCGCACGTAGGGGCATGAGGCGATCACGCGGCGGTCGGAGTTCTCCCGCACGTCGTCGAGAGCGGTCTGCACGAGAGTCGAGGCCATGCCCTTCTCGCGCTTGGCCGGATCCACCTCGGTGTGCGTGAAGACGATCGCGTCGTCGCGCAGGTCGTATTCGGCCACACCGATGACCTCGCCGTTCTGAAGGAGGGCGTAGTGGGACTGGTCGGGCTGGTTCTCGACGCTCAGGGTCGTGGTCATGACGCCACGCTACCTCCCGATCGCGTCAGGTCCGACCGGGTCTCGACGTCTCTATAGATGAAGGGGCACCCGAACTCCCCTTCAGGAGGAGACCCAGGTGATCACGGTGATGCTCGTCTACGGCACCCGACCCGAAGCGATCAAGATGGCCCCCGTCGTGCGGGCGCTGCAGGAGTCGCCGCTGTTCCGCCCCGTCGTGGTGCTGACCGGACAGCACCGCAGCATCCTCGACCAGGTGAACGCCGTGTTCGAGGTGGAGGCCGACCACGACCTCGCGATCATGTCGCCGAACCAGACCCTCCACGACATCACCGTCCGCACCATGTCCGGCCTGCAGCCGCTGTTCGACAGCGAGGCGCCGGACGCCGTCCTCGTCCAGGGCGACACCACCTCGGCCATGGCCGCCGCGATCGCCGCGTTCGAGCGCAAGATCCCCGTCGTTCACCTGGAGGCGGGACTGCGCAGCGGCGACCTGTTCGACCCTTTCCCGGAGGAGGCGAACCGCCGCATCATCGGCCAGATCGCGAGCCTCCACCTCGCTCCCACCGAGCACGCCCGCCGCAACCTGCTCGCCTCGGGCGTCCCGGAGGCGCGCATCACCGTCACCGGCAACACCGTCATCGACGCCCTGCACCTGATGCTCAGGCGCGAGCCGGACTTCGAGGACGCGCGCGTCGCCGAGGTCGCCGAGGGCGAGCGTCCGATGGTGCTCGTCACCGCCCACCGGCGCGAGAACCACGGCGCGCCCATGGAGCGCATCGGCTCGGCCGTCCGCGTGCTCGCCGGCCGGTTCCCCGGCCACGACTTCGTCCTCCCGGCCCACCCGAACCCCGCCGTGCGCACGCACCTGCTCGCCGCGCTGGGCGCCGCGCCGAACATCCTCGTCACCGAGCCGGTCGCGTTCACCGACATGGTGCACCTCCTCGACCGCGCCACCCTCGTGCTCACCGACTCGGGGGCGTGCAGGAGGAGGCGCCCGCTCTGGCGACCCCGGTGCTCGTCCTGCGCGAGACCACCGAGCGGCCGGAGGCCGTGCTCGCCGGCACCTCCCGGCTGGTCGGCACGAACGTCGAGACCATCGTCGACGAGGCCGCGGCCCTGCTCGACAACCCCGTCCGGCACGCCGCCATGGCGCAGGTCGCGAGCCCCTTCGGGGACGGTCACGCCACCGAGCGCACGGTCGCAGCGCTCGGCGCTCTGCTGGCCGGCGGGGAGCGGCTCCCCGACTTCTCTCCCGAGGACACTGCGGAGGCGGTCTCGGTAGCGGCTCCGTAGTCCTCCCGATCCGGTGCGATGACCACCCGACGGAGTCTGTAGTCAACGGATCGGGGAGCTCCCGATCCAGACCGCACGACCGAGGAGACCGCGATGACCGTCACCACCGCCCGCCCCACCGACCTGCACCTGCTGGACCGCGTCCGCGCCGGTGAGTCCTCGGTCTTCGGCGAGCTCTGGAGCCGCTACCAGGGATGGGCCCACCACGTCGCCCGGACCGTCACCAGCCGCTACGACGCGGAGGACATCGTGCAGGAGGCGTTCGCCAAGGTGCTGACGTCGCTACGCAACGGGAACGGCCCGCGCCAGGGCTTCGCGGAGTACCTCCGGACCGCGGTCCGCAACGTCGCCGCCACCTGGGGTGCGCGCGACTCCCGCGTCAAGATGGTGCCGATCGTCGACGACTCCGCGGCCGGCAGCTACGAGTTCGAGGTCGCCGACCTGGGCGAGTGCGAGGGTCCCTTCCGCAGCCTGCCGGAGCGCTGGCAGCAGATCCTCACCCTCACCACGCTGCAGGGCCGCTCCCTTCAGGACGCGGCGCGTGCGATGGGCATGACCGTCGGCGCCGCCACGGCGCTCGCCGCCCGCGCCCGCAAGGGCCTGCGCGAGGCGCTCGCCGCGGCCACCGTCCGCCCGGCCGAGCTCGCACTCGCCGCCTAGATGTCCGCCCCGGGAGGTACGCGCCGACGCCGTGCCTCCCGGGCGAGCGGTCCTACCGGGTCTGCTCCCGATACCAGACCGCCAGCTCGGTCCGTGACCGCAGGCCGAGCTTCACCAGCGCGTTCTGCACGTGCGTCTCGACCGTGCGGATGGACACGAACAGCCGCCGCGCGATCGCCTTGTTCGTCTCTCCGTCTGCCACATACGAGGCGACCTGCGACTCGCGCGGCGTGAGAACCGAGGCGCGCGCCGTTGCCGCAACCGACGCCGGAACACCCGCCCGCGCGTGCGCCTCCACGACGCCGTGCAGGGCGTAGTCGATGCTCTCGTCCTCGCTCAGCGCCGCGCCGTACGCGTAGGCCTTCTCGAACGACGCCACACCGAGCCGGTGCCGCAGCCCGCGCTCGGTCTCGCCGAGCGCGACGAAGTAGGGGGGGTAGTTCATCCGAACCGCACCGACATCGCGCCATCGAGCGGAGGCGGCGCCGAGCAGAGTGGCGCCCCGCGACGCCTCCGCGCGTTCCCGGGCGACCTCGGCCAGCAGCTCCAGGGCCTGGGCGACGCCGAGTCCGTTTCCGAGTCCACGTTTGAGGACGAGCGCATCGCGCGCGTCCCGGTCGGTCGCCTCCATGTCGCCTGCGGCCGCGCTCGCCGTGGCGCGCGTGGTGAGCGCGAACGAGCGCTCGAAGCGCTCGCCGGCGAGGAGTCCGCGCTCGAGGATGCCGGCGTGGACCTGGTCGCCCTCCTCCCAACTCCCCACAGCGTAGAGCCGCGCCGCCAGCCGCTGAGGTGTGTTCAGACGGCCGAACCGGTACGCCTCCTCGCCGAGGTCGTCCATGAGACCCTGTAGGATCAGGACGGCATCCGCGTCGTCGACATCAGCCGCCTCCTCCGCGCTGACGACGGCGGCCGCCGAATCACGCCAAACAGGCCCGTCCGCCTCCGGGATGCGGTCCCTGGCGGCCTCGGCGGCCCGCAGTTCCTCCCGTGCGAGTCGGGGCTTCTCCGTCAGCGAGTAGACCAATCCGCGCAACGCGTGACCCAACGACTCCCAAAACGGCGATGGAGTACCCGAGTCGAGCGCGATGCCCATCCACGCCGCGAGCTCGTCGGCGCTGCCGTGGATCACCCACGCCTGTCGCCACGCGGTGGCGGCCACCTCGACCGCGGCATCGGTGCGGCCGTCCGCCGCGGCTATCGCGACCGCACGGCGGATGTTCGGGATATCGCCGCGCAAGCGCCGTGCGATGGCGGGCTGCCGGGCAGAGAACCAATTGTCCTCGGCATCGTGGAGACGCGCGAGCATTGCCGTCATGAACGTGTATCTCGCCTCGCCGGCGTGCTCCGCCTGCTCCCGCCCGAACTCCCGTATGGCCGGCAGCAGCTCATAGCGCACCTCGCCCTCCACGCGCCTGCGATGGATCACGGACCGCCGGAGCAGTTGACGGACGGCCGCGCGAGCCTCGCGCTGACTCCCCGCGGCGGGCAGCGCCATCGCCTCGCCCAGTTCGAGGTCCCAGCCCGGGGCGAGTACGGCCAGGTCGGTCCACACCCGACGTTCCAGGTCCGAGCATCGGGCCCAGCTGTCCTCGACCGAGGCTCGAAGCGATCGGATGTGCGTACCGGCGGGCTCGAGCGCGTCGAGCTGATCATCCATGCGCTGGGCGAGCGTCTCTGCATCCATGAACTGCAGCTGCGCCGCCGCGAGCTCCAGCGCGAGCGGGACGCCGCCCGTCGCCGCGCAGATCCGGAGCACAGGAGCAGAAGTCCGCTCGTCGAGGGCGAACAGCGCGTCCGCCGCGGTCGCCCTGTCGACGAACACTCGGACGGCGTCGGATGCGATGGTCAGGTCTTCGGACGGGAACGGGTCGAGCGCGACCACGGTCTGCGCGGCCGAAGCGAGCGGCTCGCGGCTGGTGACCAGGAAGCAGACGGCGGGACACGCCGCGAGGACCGCGTCCACGAAGACGGACGTCGCCGCCAGCGCCTCGTCGACGTCGTCGAGGAGGAGCAGTGCATCCTCGTCACGAAGGGCGTCGATCACCGCCGACACCGGATCGTCCCCGGGAGCCACTCGGAGCTGATGGGCGACGACGGTGGCGACATCCGCCCCGACCTCGCGGACGTCCACATGCCAGACCCCGGAGACGGAACGCGCGAGGCCCTCCGCTGCCGCGATCGCGAGCCGGCTCTTCCCGATACCGGCACCCCCGGTGATCGTGACCAGCCGCGTCGAGGACTGCAGCAGCCGGCGGATCAGCGAGGCCTCTTCGCGTCTGCCGACCAGCAGAGCGAAGCGGACCGGCAATCCGTGCAGCGATTTCGCGTCATAGTCCCGGGTCATGCTTCGTCTCTAATTCTGGAAGCTTCTACGGGCAGTGGCTTCTCCCACAGGGGTGGAGGGCTTCCGGTCGTTCGGGTACGACCGGACTGCCCTCCACCCCATTCCTCGAGGTAGATCGACGCGTCCTCCTACAGGTGCGGTTGGTACGGGGCCCAGTCCTCCAGGTCGTACTCGAGCTCGATGCCCGAATAGAGGCGCAGGATCCAGCGGTGCGAGTCGCCGCCGGCGAACTGGCCGGTGATCGTCTCGGTGGTCCAATCGCCCTGATCGTCGCGGCTCCATCGGATCAGCCCGACGTGCTCGCGGAGCCGCGGAGGGTGCGGTGGGTGGATGTAGTCGTTCTCGTCAGCCATGGTCGTCTCCCTCCCTGCCGGAGATTCCCTAGCTCCCCGGCGCGACGAGGCCCATGTTGCACCAAAGGTCGGCCGCGCGCACCAGGCAATTTTCCACAGACCCTCACGGCAGTCCCTCGAGCCCGGTCAGCGCCCACTCCAGCTCGACGCCGGACTTCAAACGCACGCGTACGACGTCCTCGACGACCTCGACGTGATCCACCTCGGGCCGGCTCAGCAGAGATTCCCAATCGGCTGCGCCCCTGTTCGGCATGTTGTCGTCATCGCTCACCGCCTTCACCCCTTCCCCAGCCTTGAAGACGTGCAAACAGGTTCAGCTTGACTGGCCACCGTGCGGTTGGCTAGATGCATGAAAGGGCTCGAAGGTTGTGGACGCTCCTTCGACAGAACTGTCTAGCCAATCGTCCACTTTGGTGGTCAGCATGGGCGCCACAAGGGCGAAGGAGGCGGCTCCCATGACATCGGCAGACGGCGAACGACCACATCGGCCCGGCCGGTTCCCCGTCTGGGCCATCGTCCTGCTCGCAATGCTCGGCGCGGTCATCCTCCTCGGCGCGGGCACCCTCGGTGGGCTGGCGTTCCGCTCGGTCGGCATGATCCGGGGACTGGCGACGGCGCCGACGGCTCCTCCTGAGAATCCGTCGGTGTGCGACGCGGAGCGCGTGGCGCGCGACGTGCTGCCGACGATCGTCACCATCGGGGTGACGGCGGCCGACGGTTCCGGCGGGACGGGCAGCGGCGAGATCATCACGGCGGACGGGTACATCCTGACCAACAACCACGTCATCGCCCCGGCCGCGGACGGCGCGGAGATCGTGGTGCTGTTCAACGACGGATCGACCCACCCCGCGAAGCTCGTCGGCCGCTCCGAACGCGCCGACATCGCCGTCGTCAAGGTCGAGGCGTCATCGTTGCCGGTGATCCAGCAGGGGAATTCGTCGTCACTGCAGGTGGGCCAGCCGGTCGTGGCGCTGGGCGCACCCCTCGGACTCTCGAGCACGGTGACGACCGGGGTGGTGAGCGCCCTCGGGAGGACGGTGCCGGTGCAGGGGGACGGGGACCGTAATGCCGTGCTGGCGAACGCCATCCAGACCGACGCCTCGATCAACCCGGGCAACTCCGGCGGCGCGCTCGTCGACTGCGACGGCCGGCTGGTCGGCGTGAACTCGGCTATCGCGACCGTGCCGGGCGCGACGGGCGTCGCGGGCGGCGGCAGCGTCGGGATCGGGTTCGCGGTCCCGGAGGCCGTCGCCATGCCCATCGCCGAGCAGATCATCAAGACCGGCAAGGTCACCTACCCGACCTTCGGGATCGGGGTCACGCCGATTCAGCCGGGAACGAGCGGCTCCGAGCAGAGCGGCCTCTATGTGCAGTCCGTCACCCCGGGCGGCCCGGCGGCGCAGGCGGGGATCCAGCCGGGTGACATCATCACCGAGGTGGACGGTAAACCCGTCGGCAGCATCGACGATCTCACGGCGATCCAGCTGACGAGCAAGCCCGGCGATCAGGTGAAGGTCAGCTATCTGCGGGACGGAAGTGAAAAGACGACGACCGTGACCCTGGGGGAAGGGTGAACAGGCGGGCAGCGATCAGGCGGGACGCTCGAGTTCGAGGACCGTCTTGAAGCGGTCGATGATGCGGTAGCTGTCGCCCGCCCCGGACTCTTCGACGCGGACGGTGTCGTAGACGCGGAAATCGAAGTGCCGAAGCTCGGTCAGTCGGTCGGCCCGCTCGTTGAGGAGGGCTGACCGAAGCGGCGACGAGGGGTCGCGGGGGATCAATGGCGTGACGACTTCACCACGCCATCCGTCGGTGCTGACGCTGACAAGTTCGGCCGCGCGTTCGCGCGAAGTCCAGTAAGAAGGGCCCACGTCTTTCTCCGTGTCGCTTTCGGTCGGTAGGAGCGGCCCGGCGCGGTACCCGACGCGTCGAGCCGCTCCCGTTGGAGGGCGCCCTGATGCGCCGCCCCTGAAGAGCGCGATCCCCCTGGATCCGCACCCTCCACTACCTAAGACGTGGGTTGCCTGCGAACATGACGCGATCGGTTCAATGGCACAGCTCCCATTGCGTGTGGATCTGCTCGGCCGTCAGCGCGGTTCGGTAGACGGCGGCGAACGCCAAGGTTCCGGGGAACGCGCGAGTGGTCGGGGTTTCGGTGCCCCAGTTGTCGAGGTTGTCACGG
The DNA here is from genome assembly GCA_001647635.1 of Leifsonia xyli. Taxonomy (NCBI): domain Bacteria; kingdom Bacillati; phylum Actinomycetota; class Actinomycetes; order Micrococcales; family Microbacteriaceae; genus Leifsonia; species Leifsonia xyli. The sequence continues at coordinate 2,496,112 of CP014761.1, forward strand.
CCCATGCGCCAGTAGCCGGTGAAAGCGTGACCGCTCGTGACCGCGGGGTCGGTCGCGACGAGCTGCCCGTCCACGTAGAGCGCCATCCCGTCGTTCGAGAGGCTGGCAGTCGCCTGATGCCAGGCCCCATCGGTGTAGGAGGAGGGCGAACTGATGGTGCGGACGATACCGGGGAACACGCCGAAGACGACGTGGCCGTCGTCCGTGAGAAACAGGTGGCGATCGTACGCCCATGAGGTCCCGGTGGCGTCAGAGCTGAAGCCGATGAGGCGCCCGCCTCCCGCGTCGGAACGGAACCACACCTGCACGGTGAACACGTCGCTGGGCGAGCGCAGCACGTCGTCGCTCAGCGACCACCCTGGGGCCGAGGGCGGTTGGTCGTAGCGCGCGGTGGTGCCGTGGATGAAGTCGACCGCGTTCGTCGCGTCTGGCGCGTCGTCGAGGCGGTATGCGTACACCGTATCCTCGCTCGGCACGGACCGCACTGCTGCCTCGCAGCCCGATGGAGAGGAAGGCGGGATTACCTCGGGGGGAACGGGTGCCCCGGGATCCACTGAGGTGGCCGGTGGCGTCGGTGAGTGGGATTCCGCGGTGTCGCCCCCCGCCTCAACGTCCGTGGTAACCGAGGCTGGGCCGCTCTCATCGGGCTGGCGCGACTCGTTCGGAGGCGCCTCATCCGGGGCGCCGGGAGTCATCGGCGGGTCTGCGAGGCCATTTTGGGCGCCATCGCCGAGTGGCCATCCGTCACGCGGGCTGGGCGACTCCTTTCGGCTCTCGGCTGCGGCGCCCGAGACATCGGGACTCGATGAACCGGTGACTGCCGCGGTGAGCGCCACCGCGGTGATGACACTTGCGGCGAGTGTCGTCACGCCCAGGGATGAACCGGAGAAGACCTGCCCCAGCCAGCCGCTTCGACCCGCCAGCGCATGCGCGGGAAGAGTCGCGGCCACGGCGCCGCTGGACTGTCCAGACGACCAGGCGCTGTAAGCCGCGGCTCCTGAGACGCCCAGAAACAGGGGCAGCAGACCGAGCGCCAGGCGCGAACCGACGTGGTCCGCCTCTGCTGCGGCTTGGGTGCACGGCTCGCATCTCTCCAGGTGGGCGACGACACGGCGGTGATCTGCCCGTGAGAGTCGTCCCCGCGTGTACGAGCCGAGCTTGCCGATGGTCCACTTGTGCACCGGATCGGTCTCGTCGCACTCGGCGAGGTGCGCCGTGATCCAGGCCTGCCGGAGCCCTTCGCGGGCGCGCGCGGAGAGAGCGGAGACGGCATTGGGCGTGAGGCCGAGAAGCGGGGCGACTTCGCGGGGCTGCATGTCTTCCACCACGGTGTACCAGAGCACTTCCTGCCAGCTCTCCGGCAGCGCGTAGAAGGCCTTGGCCATGGTCTCGCGCTCGATGCGGTCGAGGGCGGTGAGCTCGCTGTAGGTCCAGTCCTCGACCACATCCGGGTCTTCGATGTTCGGGGTCGGCTTGCGCCTCGACCAGTCGATGGCCACGTTGCGGACGGTGGTCGCGAGGTACGACCGGAAGCCGGAACGCGGTCCGCTGCCCTTCTCGATCGACTTCAGGATGCGCGCGAACGCCTCGGAGGCCAGGTCGTCCGGCTCGAAGCGGCCGGTGACGGAGGCGGCCATGGCGCGCCCCGCGTTCCAATGGCGCTTCCAGAGGACGCCGTAGGCGGCGGAGTCGCCCTCGCGGGCGCGTTCGATCAGCTCCGCGTCGGAGAGGTCGTCGAGTTCACGGGTCATGAGGCCGGGTTCCTTACGGGCAGAAAGGGGGTCTTACTCACTGAGACGCGCGTCAGACGCGGTTCATGACGCGAGTTCAGCGAAATATCAGTGAGCGTGCTGGTGCAGCCAGCCCAGCGGGTCGTGCTTGCTCCCGTCCGGGGAGATCACCTCGAAGTGGAGGTGCGGGCCGGTCGAGATGCCGGTGCTGCCGACCGCGCCGATCAGCTGTCCCGCGGCGACCGGCTGTCCGACGCCCACGGCGGCGGACCCTTCGAGCAGGTGGCAGTACCGGGTGCTCACCGAGCCGACCTCCACGTCGTGCTGCACGATGACCTCGACGCCGCAGCCGCCGGCGTCGACGGGAACGACATGGGTCACGGTCCCGGCGGCCGCCGCGACGACCGGCGCCCCGGCGGGGGCGGCGAAGTCCAGGCCCTGGTGGAACGTGGACGCGCCGGCAGTAGGAGCCTCCCGCGGCCCGTAGTAGTCGGAGATGTCCGCCCCGCCGGCGACCGGCCACACGGCCAAGGGCGCGGGGGCGGGTGCCGGAGCGGGCTCGGGCTCGACGGGAGCGGGGGCCGGCGCCTCTTCTGCTGCCGCATCGACTGCGTCGGCCGGCGGCAGTGCCGGCCGGAGCTCGCGCAGCTCGGCGCGCGTGTCCGGCACCACCCTCAGTGCGGGGCGGGCGCCGACGCGGTCGCGGCCTCGGCGGAGCCGACCCCGCCCAGGGTGGCGAGGAGGACGGTCGCGAGTGCGGTGGTGGAGAGGCGGCGGAGCATGGGGCACCTTTCAGGAGAGGATCGGTGACTTCACGATCCCTGTCCTGGTGCGCCCCGCGGCTCCGTCGGACTACCGAGGAACTGCGTATTCGGGCTGCGACGCCTGCACGGGCCGGCGGTCCAGACGGCGGGTGACGAGGTTCCACAGGCCGGCGATGAGCAGCGCGCCTGCGACGCCGTTCAGGATGCCGCCGATCACATCCGTGCCGTAGTGGACGCCCACGTACAGCCGGGACCATCCCACGGCGAGCACGAACAGGGCGCCGACCACGATCACGATGGCGCGGGGCACTCCGCGGAAGGCCATCGCCACACCGGTCACCAACGCGGCGGCGAACACCACGTGCCCGCTCGGGTAGCTGAGGGTGGCGGGCGAGATGTGGAGCAGGTGCGTGAGGCCGTCGGTGGTCGGCCGCGGCTGCGCGACGACGGTCTTCACGACGAGGGTGGTCAGCCACCCCGCGCCGGTCGCGACGCACACGCCGAGCGCGCGCCGCCATCCCACCGCGAAGAGCAGCACGACGAAGACCACGACGAGGACGATGGCCACGACCACCGGATGGTCGAGCCGGTCCAGCACCAGCGCCGCGCTGTCGAGGAGGGGCGAGTTGACGCGGTTCACGGCCGCGTCGAGCCCCACGAACCGCAGGCCGATGACCGCCTTTGCGGCCAGCCCGAGGCCGATGGTGAGCACGAACAGCACGACGGTCCACACGATCCAGTGGGCGGGCGTGAGCAGAGACCAGGCACGGGCGCGGCGGGAGGGCATCCTCCGAGGGTAGGGGCGCGTCCGGCTCCCAAACTGGGCGAGCGCCCGTCGCGGCTTCGAGGACGCTCAGGCGTCGGGGCGCGGAACTTTGCACACTCGGAAATAATGCAGCCCGGCAAGACGTTAGTTGACTTCGGTCACCTATTTCTATATGGTTGATCGCAGTCAACCAATTTGTGTCGAAGGATCCGCATGTCCACCACTCTCTCCCGGGATGCCTCACCCGCGGCGATGTCGCATCGCCAGGTGCTGGAGTCCCTCTCCGGGCTGCTGCTCGGAATGTTCGTCTCGATCCTCGCGGGCACGGTCGTCTCGACCTCGATGCCGCGGATCATCTCCGAGCTCCACGGCGACCAGACGGCCTACACCTGGGTCGTGACCAGCACGCTGCTCGCCACCACCGTGTCCACCCCGATCTGGGGCAAGCTCGCCGACCTGCTCAACCGCAAGCTGCTCATCCAGCTCGCGCTCGGACTGTTCGTCGTCGGCTCGGCGCTCGCCGGGTTCTCGCAGAACACCGACATGCTCATCGGCTTCCGGGTGGTCCAGGGCCTCGGCGCCGGCGGTCTGACCGCGTTGAGCCAGATCATCATGGCCGACATCATCAGCCCGCGTGAGCGCGGCCGCTACATGGGCCTCTTCGGCGGCATCATGGCCGTCGGCACGGTCGGCGGCCCGCTGATCGGCGGCCTGCTCACCGACTCCGTCGGCTGGCGCTGGAACTTCTTCGTCGGCGTCCCGGTCGCGGTCGTCGCCATCATCCTGCTGCAGATCACCCTGAAGCTGCCGAAGCGTCCGGCCCGCAAGGTCCGCATCGACTACCTCGGCGCCGTGTTCCTGGCTGCCGGCGTCTCGCTGCTGCTCATCTGGGTGTCGCTCGCGGGCAAGGACTTCGACTGGAACAGCGCCCAGACCTACTGGATGGTCGGCGGCGCCGTCGCCCTGCTGATCGCCTTCCTCGTCACCGAGCTCCTGGTGAAGGAGCCGATCATCCCGCTCGCCATGTTCAAGAACCGCACCTTCACCCTCGCGGTGATCGCGTCGATCTCGGTCGGCGTGGCGATGTTCGGCACCTCGGTCTACCTCGGCCAGTACATGCAGCTCGCCCGCGGCGCGACGCCGACCGAGTCGGGTCTTTTGACGCTGCCGATGATCGCCGGCCTGCTGCTGTCCTCCATGATCGTGGGCAACCTGATCAGCCGGTTCGGCAAGTGGAAGGGCTACATGATCGTCGGGTCGATCCTGCTGACCGTCGGCCTGTACCTGATGAGCACGATCGCGTTCGACACGAACTACGTCGTCGTCTCGGTCTACATGTTCATCCTCGGCGCCGGCGTCGGCATGGTCATGCAGAACCTCGTGCTGATCGTCCAGAACACGGTCCAGCCGGAGCAGCTCGGCGCGGCCAGCTCCAACGTCGCCTTCTTCCGCTCGCTGGGCGGAACGATCGGCGTCTCGGTGATGGGCAGCGTGCTCGGCACGACGGTCGTCAACCTGATGAGCGACCGCAAGGACGATCTGCTCGCGGCCGCCGCGACGTCGGGTGCGAAGGGCATCGCAGCGCTGAAGTCGCTCTCGAGCGGCCAGCTCCCCGAGGTGGGCACCCTGCCGACCGGCATCCGCACCATTGTCGAGTCGGTCTACGGCCAGGCCGTGGCGGGGATCTTCCTCATCGCCGTCCCGCTCGCCATCGTCACGATCATCGCCATCCTCTTCCTGCCGAACATCACGCTGGGGAGCAAGACGGCCATCGAGCGGATGAAGGAGAAGGAGACCGGCGGCGAGACCCCGCTGGAGTCCGCCGAGGGGAACGCGATCGAGGTCGCCGAGGCGCTGATCGGCGCACCCGGCACCGGATCGATCACCGCCGTCCGGCACGAGGGCGAGCGTCCCTCCGCCGCTGAGAACGGCCGCTAGACGGGCGCGTTATGATCGCGGCCATGGACAACACCGGACGGGTGGCGGCGGGCGACGCCGCCACCCTCCCGGCCGCCGGCGAGGCGACCGGGTCGACCGACCGCGCCATCGCGGAGGTCGAGGAGCAGTTCACGCGACTGTTCAACCAGGTGAGCACGGCGATGCGCGACCGTGCCGTGCACATCCACCCGGACCTGCAGCCCGGCGGCTACAAGCTGCTGACCACCATCGTGCGCAACGGCCCCATCCACGCCGGAGCGCTCGCGTCGATGCTCTACACGGACAAGAGCGTGATCAGCCGGCAGCTGAGATTCCTCGAAGAGATCGGCTTCGTCGAGCGCCAGCCCGATCCGACCGACCGGCGCGCCAGCTTCATCGCGGCGACGCCGGTGGCGATCGAGAAGGTCAACGAGGTGCGCGCGGCCGACCAGGCCACCCTGTACCGCGGCCTGCGCCGCTGGGGCGAGGAGGACGTCCGGCGCCTCGCCGAGCTCCTGGAGCGGCTGAACGAGGTCACGCGCTAGGCGCATCCGGCGCCGGGCCTCCGGGTGACGGTTCAGCGGGACGCTGGTACCCTTCGACGGGTATGCCCCCCGCATCCACCCCTCTCCGCCCCCGCGGCCGTCGTTCGGCAGGCCGTGGTGCCGCTGTGCCGTCGCAGCGGGTGCGGATCCGCCTGCCGCGGTCGCGTCGCCGGCCCGCGCTCTCGCTGGGGCACCGCGTCGGAGTGACGCTGGCGGTCATCGGGCTGGTGTGCGGGTTCTCGATCGTTCCGACCGACGCGGCGCTCGCCTCCTCGTTGCGGGTGGCGCCGTCGACCACGGTCGCGCCCGGAGAGTCCGCGGGCACCGAACGCGCGTCCGCTCCGCCGCAGGAACTGCTGGTGGATGCGACGATCGCGGCTCCGGTGGTCAACCGCGAGAATCTGAGCGCGACCGACGGGCTGCAGACACTGGCACGTGTCGGAACGAACGAGGCATGGGCGAAGCTGGTGCTGATGTTCGGCGGCTGGCCGCAGACCGATGCGAACGTCACGGTGATGCTGCGCTGGATGCGGCAGGAGAACGGGCCGCCGGACTGGTGGAACCGCAACAACCCGCTCAACAACGGCTACGGCTCGGGCGGCGGAGCCGGTCTCGGGAGCTACCCCGACCTCATCACGGCCGCGGAGTACTGCGCCAAGAACCTGCAGCGCGGCTACCCGGACATCGTCGCCGGCCTGCAGTCGGGCGTCTCGGCCGACACCACCGCGGCCGCGATCTGGGCGAGTCCGTGGGCGACCAGCCACTACGGCAACGGCACGCACTGGAGCACGCGCCCGGTCGAGATCGTGCAGGCGCCGGCCTCCGCCTGGGGGCTGTAGTCGCTACTCCTTCGCCAGCCAGGTGCGGAGGCGGTCGAGGGGCCACGTCGTGATGATGCGGTCGGCGGGGACACCGTTCGCCGTCGCCCGCGCCGCTCCGTAGGCGAGGAAGTCGAGTTGGCCCGGCGCGTGCGCATCCGTGTCGATCGAGAAGAAGCATCCGGCGTCGAGGGCCCGCTGGATGAGGTCGTCCGGCGGGTCCTGGCGCTCGGGCCGCGAGTTGATCTCGACCGCGACCTGGTTCTCGACGCACGCGGCGAAGACCGCGTCCGCGTCGAACTCGCTGGGCGGACGCGTCCCGCGCGAGCCCTGCACGAGGCGGCCGGTGCAGTGGCCGAGCACGTTGGTGTGCGGGTCGCGGATGCCGCCGAGCATCCGCTTCGTCATCGTCCGCCGGTCGGAGCGGAGCTTGGAGTGGACGCTGCCGACCACCACATCCAGACGCGTCAGCAGCTCGGGCGTCTGGTCGAGCGTGCCGTCCTCGAGGATGTCGACCTCGATGCCCGTGAGCAGCGTCAGCACCCCCGTGTCCAGATCGGCGATGACATCGAGCTGCTCCTCCAGGCGCTCGGCGGAGAGTCCGCTCGCCACGGTCAGCGTCGGCGAGTGGTCGGTGATCGCCTGGTACTCGCGGCCGAGTGTCGCCGCGGCGGCGGCCATGACTTCGATCGGAACGGTGCCGTCCGACCACTCGGTGTGGCTGTGCAGGTCGCCGCGCAGCTGGGACAGCAGCTCAGCGCCGCCGGTGTCGAGGGGAGCGGCGTTGCGCTCGCGGAGGTCGGCCAAATAGGTGGGGACCTCTCCCTCCACCGCCTGCGCGATGACCTGGAACGTGCGGTCGCCGATGCCCTTCGTCCGCTTGAGCCGCCCGTCGGCGACGCGTGCCGCCAGCTCCTCGTCCCCGAGGCCCTCGATGGTGGCCGCCGCGCGGCGGAACGCCTGGACCTTGAAGCTCGGGGCGAGCTCGCGCTCCAGCCAGAAGGCGATCTCGTTCAGGGCGTCGACGGCATCCATGCGCCCATGCTCCCACCGCGTCGGTGGCATCCGGTACCGTCGCGGCCATGGGGAGGATCGTCTTCGACACCGCGACCACCATCAACGGCTTCATCGCCGATGAGCAGAACTCGCTGGCGTGGCTCTTCGCCGTGCCGGGCGGCGAGGAGCCGGCGGAGGGGCTGCTGCCGACGGATGCCACGGTGATGGTGGAGGGGCGCACCACGTATGAGTGGGTGCTGGCCGAGACCGACATCCTGGCGCATCCCGAGAGATGGCGGGAGCTCCACGGCGAGCGGCCGTGCTTCGTGTTCACGCATCGAGAGCTCCCGGTGCCGGAGGGGGCGGACATCCGGTTCGTGTCCGGCTCGGTGGCGGAGGCGCTGCCGGCGATCCGCGCGGCGGCCGGGGAAGGCGACATCTGGGTGGTCGGCGGCGGGGACCTGGCCGGGCAGTTCCTCGACGCGGGTGCACTGGACGAGATCGCGATCTCCATCGCGCCGGTGGCGTTGGCCGGGGGTGCGCCGCTCCTTCCCCGACGGGTGGAGTCGGACCGGCTGCACCTGGAGTCGGCCGAGGCGATCGGGCAGTTCGCGCGATTGAGGTACAGAGTCTCTGGCCCCGTGTCGGTGGATTGATATACGGTGGGTCACGTACCAAGCGAGGGGATCAGCATGACCGCACCGGCCGACAGCCACGACACCATCCGCGTCCAGGGCGCCCGCGAGAACAACCTGAAGGACGTCAGCGTCGAGCTGCCCAAGCGGCGGCTGACCGTCTTCACGGGGGTCTCCGGTTCGGGCAAGAGCTCGCTCGTCTTCGGCACCATCGCCGCCGAGTCCCAGCGGATGATCAACGAGACCTACAGCGCGTTCGTGCAGGGGTTCATGCCGTCCCTGGCTCGGCCCGACGTGGACGTGCTCGAGGGTCTGACCACGGCGATCATCGTCGATCAGGAGCGGATGGGCGCGAACGCCCGGTCGACCGTCGGCACGGTGACCGACGCGAATGCCATGCTCCGCATCCTGTTCAGCCGGCTCGGGCAGCCGCATGTCGGGTCACCCCAGGCATTCTCGTTCAACATCCCGTCGGTCGCGGGCAAGGGGGCGATCACCGTCGGCGACAAGACCGAGGTGCGCGAGTTCTCGCAGCTCGGCGGCATGTGCCCGCGCTGCGAGGGCATGGGAACGGTCAGCGACATCGATCTGACGCAACTGTTCGACGACAGCAAGTCGCTCGCCGAGGGCGCGATCACCATCCCGGGCTACACGGCCGACGGCTGGGGCGTGCGCATCTACAGCGAGTCCGGGTTCTTCGACCCGGCCAAGCCGATCCGCGACTACACGGAGCAGGAGCGTCAGGACTTCCTGTACAAGGAGCCGACGAAGGTCAAGATCAGCGGCATCAACCTGACCGTCGAGGGGCTCGTGCCGAAGGTGCAGAAGTCGATGCTGTCGAAAGACGTCGACGCCATGCAGCCGCACATCCGTGCCTTCGTCGAACGAGCGGTCACGTTCGCGCCGTGCCCGGAGTGCAGTGGCACGCGACTCAGCGAGGGTGCGCGCTCGTCGAAGATCGCCGGGATCAGCATTGCCGACGCCTGTGCGATGCAGATCACCGATCTGTCGGACTGGGTGCGATCGCTCGACGAGCCGTCGGTGGCCCCGCTGCTGAAGAACCTGCAGCACCTGCTCGACTCGTTCGTCGACATCGGGCTCGGCTACCTGTCGCTCGACCGCGCCTCGGGCACCCTGTCGGGTGGTGAGGCGCAGCGGACGAAGATGATCCGGCACCTGGGGTCGTCCCTGACCGATGTCACGTACGTGTTCGACGAGCCGACGGTCGGACTGCACCCTCACGACATCCAGCGCATGAACGAGCTGCTGCTGCAGTTGCGCGACAAGGGCAACACCGTGCTCGTGGTCGAGCACAAGCCGGAGGCGATCGCGATCGCGGACCACGTGGTCGACCTCGGTCCGCGTGCGGGGTCGCAGGGCGGCGAGGTGGTGTTCGAGGGCACGGTCGAGGCGCTGCGGGCGAGCGGCACGCTCACGGGACGCCACCTGGACGACCGCGCTCGGCTGAAAGAGACGGTGCGGTCGGCGTCGGGTTCGCTCAAAGTGCGGGGAGCGTCGGAGCACAACCTGCAAGGCGTGGATGTGGACATCCCCCTCGGCGTGCTCGTCGTGGTCACCGGGGTGGCCGGGTCGGGCAAGAGCTCGCTCATCCACGGTTCGGTCGCGCCGCGGGAGGGCGTCGTGTCCGTCGACCAGGGAGCGATCCGCGGGTCGCGGCGCAGCAACCCGGCTACCTACACCGGCATGCTCGAGCCGATCCGCAAGGCGTTCGCGAAGGCGAACGGGGTCAAGCCGGCGCTGTTCAGCGCCAACTCCGAGGGCGCGTGCCCGAACTGCAACGGCGCCGGTGTGATCTACACCGACCTCGGCGTGATGGCGGGCGTCTCGACGGTCTGCGAGGTGTGCGAGGGCCGGCGGTTCGACGCCTCGGTGCTGGAGTACAAGCTCGGTGGTCGCGACATCAGCGAGGTGCTGGCCATGCCGGTCGCGGAGGCGGAAGACTTCTTCGGCCAGGGGGAGGCGAAGCTGCCGGCGGCGCATGCGATCCTGGAGCGGCTCTCGGATGTCGGGCTCGGCTACCTGACGATCGGGCAGCCGCTCACGACGCTGTCCGGCGGGGAGCGGCAGCGGCTCAAGCTCGCGACGCACATGGGGGAGAAGGGCGGCGTCTACGTGCTCGACGAGCCGACGACCGGTCTGCACCTCGCGGACGTCGAGCAGCTGCTCGGGCTCCTCGACCGGCTGGTCGACAGCGGCAAGTCGGTCATCGTCATCGAGCACCATCAGGCCGTCATGGCGCACGCGGACTGGATCATCGACCTGGGGCCCGGCGCCGGGCACGACGGCGGGCGGATCGTGTTCGAGGGGACGCCCTCGGAACTGGTGGCGCAGCGATCGACGCTGACGGGGGAGCACCTGGCGCGGTACGTGGGGGCGTGAGCAGCGGTCGCGGGTGCCGGGAGGTCGCTTCGTGAAGCTGTGGCTACCCGAGGTCGAGGGTGAAGTAGGCGCTGTTGGGGTCGTCGGTGTACGTGCCGAACGGCGGGCACGGGCGGAAGCCGGCGCGTTCGTAGAGGCGCCGGGCGGGTGCGAAGAAGTCCATCGAGCCCGTCTCGAGCGAGACGCGCAGAACACCGCGCGCGCGGGCGTCGGCGAGGGCCGCGTCGAGGAGCAGCGCTCCGATGCCCTGGCCGCGTCGCAGCGGGTCGGTGCGCATGCTCTTCAGCTCCTCATGGCCCGGCTCCAGCGCGGCGAGGGCGACCGTTCCGACGATCACGCCGGCGTCCGTGGCGTTCCACAACCGGACGTGCGGCTGCTGCAGGCCGGACAGGTCCAGGGCGTGGCGGCTCTCGGGCGGGGAGGTCGGCTCCATGTCGTCCAGGTGCTCCTGCAGGAACACCGCGAGGGCAGGGTCGGCGAAGTCGGCGCGGCTGACGACGATGGAGGCGGTCACACCCGAGACCGTAGCGCGGCCGTATTTCGGGTTCGTTTCCCGCAGACGCAGGCTGGGAGCAACGGGCTCGGCGGATCAGCGGCTCAGGTCGGTGATGGTGAGGGCGGCGTCGATCAGTCCCAGATGCGACAGGCCCTGTGGAAAGTTGCCCCAGAAGCTGCCGTCCTCATCCAACATCTCGGCGTACAAGCCCACGTCGTTCGCGCGCTCCACCAGGTCGTCCATCAAGTCCGTCGCCTCCCGCACCTCGCCGACGCAGGCGAGGGCGGCGGCGAGCCAGAACGAGCACGCGACGAAGGGGCGCTCGCCCTCCGCCTCCGCACCGGTGAAGCGATGCAGCAACGACCCGTGGCCCAGCTCCCGGCGAAGCGCGGCGATGGTCGACCGCATCCGCTCACCGCGGTCGAACCCGCTGGGCGCGTGCAGGAGCACCGATGCATCCAGCTCGTCCACGCCCGCGACCATCGTGTAGGCGCCCAGCTTCTCGGACCAGCAGTTCTCGTCCACCCACGCGTGGATGAGGTCCGCCTCCCGGCGCCAGCGGGCCGGGTTCCCCTGCGCCTGACCGAGTTCGGCCAGCTGCAGCGCCGACTGCAGCGCCTGCCAGCAGCCCATCTTGGACGAGGTGTGGTGCCGCAGCTCCGTCAGCTCCCACATGCCCGAGTCGGGCTGCGGCCACACGTCGCACACACGGTCGGCGACATCCGAGACCAAGCGGCGCGTCGGGACATCGAGCACGTTGCCCTCGGCGGCGTACGCCAGCGCCACGCTCAGCAGGTCACCGTACACGCCCAACTGCAGCTGCGTCGCGGCGCGGTTGCCGGTGACCACCGGCCCGATGCCGCGCCAGCCCGGCACGTCGTGCTCCTGCGGTTCGGCCGACGACTCCTCCCGCAGTCCGTACAGGATGCGCAGCTCGGCGTGGTCGCCCTTCACCGCCCGCAGCAACCACGAGATCGACGCATGCGTCTCCTCCCGCAGGCCGAACCGGGCGAGCGCCCGCAGCGAGTACGCGGTGTCGCGCACCCAGGCGAAGCGGTAGTCCCAGTTCTTGCCGCCGCGCGGAGTCTCCGGGAGGGAGGTCGTGGCCGCCGCCGCGATGGCTCCGGTCGGCGCGTAGAGCAGCAGCTTCAGCGCGAGGGCGCTGCGCTGCACCGCCTCCGCCCACGGGCCGTCGTACGCGAAGGTCCGCGACCACAGCTCCCAGTTCGACACCGTCCGATCGATCCCGATGTCGACGTTGCCCGGCACGGGAAGGTGCAGCGGCTCGTCCTGCGTCGCCACCACGGTGAGGGTGCGCCGCGAACCCTCCGCCACGCGGATGCGGCCGCCGAAGCGCGGGGCGTCCGCATCCTCGACGGCGTCGTCCAGGCCCGTGACACCGATGTTGACCGTTCCCACGCGCAGGATGCGGTTGCCGTCGATGTGCTCGGCCCACGGGCTCGACATCCCGAGCACAGTGCCGGGTTCGACCGACCAGTCCATGACGACCGTGCCGGACATTCCCTCGATGCGGCGGGCGAACTCCAGCCACGGCAGCCGTCCGGCCACGCCGGTGACGAGTGCGTCGGTGACCCGGACGGAGCCGTTCGCGGTCGTGAACGTCGTCTCGAGCACATTGGTGCCCGGCAGGTAGCGGCGCCGGGAGGTGAAATCCGCGACCGGGCGCAGCACCATCCGGCCGCCGCGCTCGGGGTCGAGCAGCGACGTGAAGACCGGCGGCGAATCCAGGTTCGGGATCGGCAGCCAGTCGACGGTGCCCGCACGATCGACGAGCGCGACCGTGCGGCCGTCGCCCAGAGCGGCGTGGTCCTCGATCGCGAGTGCGTCCATCCCGGGCGTCGTCACGCCTCCGGTCGGAGGCCGGCGGCGGCGATGACGGCCTCGCGGAAGACGGGTGTCAGCTGCTTCGCGGTCGGCCGCGCGGCGGGGTCGCTCGCGGTCATGGCGTGCAGGATGCGCGTCCAGTCGCCCGGCAGGTCGTCCGGGACGGGCGGCTCGTGATCCAGCCGCGCCATGGCCGACTCGACCGCATCCCCGGGGTACGCGACAGACCGCGTGAAGCACTCCAGCAGCACCAGGCCGAGCGAGTAGATGTCGCTCGCCGGGGTCGCGGGCCGCCGGAGCGCCTGCTCGGGGCTGAGGTAGGCCGCGGTTCCGGTCGTCTTGCCGTCCTCGGGAGTCGACGGAGCGCCCGTGATCCCGCTGGCGATGCCGAAATCGGTGAGCCGGGCGCGTGCCCGGAACGTCGTCGTGCCGTACGAGACGAGCATGATGTTCGACGGCTTGATGTCGCGGTGCACGACGCCGTTCGCATGGACGTACTCGAGCGCCTCCGAGATGTCGTAGGCGATTTCGGCGATCTCCTCGAGGGACAGCTCCCGCTTGTCCAGCATGGCGGCGAGATCGGTTCCCGAGACGAGTTCCATGATGAGGAACGGCCGCGGGTCCTTCGGCGAGGTGTAGTCGATACCGGCGTCGATCAGCGAGACGATGCCGTGATGGCTGAGCCGTGCGAGCGCCGCCTGCTCGGTGCGGTACTGCGCCATCTCCTCCTCGCCGCCGGAGCGGTAGAGCTTGATGGCCACCTGCCGGCCGAGCAGTTCGTCCGTCGCCTTGAAGATGCTGGCCTCGCCACCGCGGCCGATGACGTGCTGCGGACGGTAGCGTCCGAGCAGTGCCGGGATGGTGGACTCGGGCATCAGCTGCTCCGCGACCTCAGCAGCGCGAACGACGACTCGCCCAGGATGACACTGGACCCGTCGCCGAGGGCGAGCTCGGGGTCGCTCGACAGCTCCAGCTCCCAGGCGGAGCCGGTCGTGTCGGGGAGCACGAACTCCACGCCGTTGCCCGCCCCGTTCAGCATGAGCAGGAACGAGTCGGCGCCCTCGTGGCGGAGCTCGAACGCGATCGAGCGGGCCAGCGGGTCGCCCCAGTCCTCGTCGGCGAACGGCTCGCCGTCCGAGCGGAGGATGCACACCACATCCGGGCCGCCGACGTCGGGCGCGTGCCGGTACCACTCGGGCCGCAGCGCGGGCTCGTTTCGTCGCAGGTGGATGAGCTTGGTGGTGAACTCGTGCAGCTCCCAGTCCGCGTTCTCCCAGTCGAACCACGAGATCTCGTTGTCCTGGCAGTATGCGTTGTTGTTGCCCCGCTGGGTGCGGCCGATCTCGTCGCCGCCGAGGATCATCGGCACGCCCGCCGACAGCAGCACGGTGGCGAGGAAGTTCTTGCGCTGCCGGGTGCGGAAGGCGTTGACGCCCGGGTCGTCGGTCGGTCCCTCGACCCCGTAGTTGCTGGAGCGGTTGTCCGATTCCCCGTCGCGGTTGTCCTCGCCGTTCGCCTCGTTGTGCTTCTCGTTGTAGCTGGTGAGGTCGGCGAGGGTGAAACCGTCGTGGGCGGTGACGAAGTTGACGCTCGACAGCGGTGCGCGGCGCGAGTCCTCGTAGATGTCGGGGCTGCCGAGCACCCGCTGCGACAGCGTCGACAGTACACCGGGCTCGCCCCGCCAGAAGTCGCGCACGTCGTCGCGGAACTTGCCGTTCCACTCCGACCAGTCGGCCGGGAACCCGCCAAGCTGGTAGCCCGCCACATCCCACGGCTCGGCGATCATCTTCACCTGCGCGAGAGTCGGGTCCTGCTGGATGAGCGTGAGGAACGCGCTGTGCAGGCTGGCGTCCCCGCCTTGCCGGGTCAGGGTGGTGGCGAGATCGAAGCGGAAGCCGTCGATGTGGTAGTCCTCGACCCAGTAGCGGAGCGAGTCCATGATGATCTGCAGCGCCGCCGGGTGGCTGACGTTCCAGCTGTTGCCGGTGCCGGTCGTGTCGAAGTAGTGCGCGCCGTCGCCCTCGACCAGCCGGTAGTACGACGGGTTGTCGATGCCCTTGAAGCTGTAGGTGGGCCCGAGATCGTTGCCCTCGGCGGTGTGGTTGTAGACGACGTCGAGGATGACCTCGATGCCGGCCGCGTGGAGCGCCTTCACCATGCCCTTGAACTCGTCGACCTGGTGGCCCGTGTCGCCGGTCGCGGCGTACTCGTTGTGCGGCGCGAAGAACCCGATGGAGTTGTAGCCCCAGTAGTTGCGGAGGCCCTTCTCGAGCAGGTGCGCGTCCTGGACGAACTGGTGGATGGGCAGCAGCTCGACCGCGGTGACGCCGAGGTTCTTGAGGTACTCGACGGCGGCGGGATGCGCGAGTCCGGCGTAAGTGCCGCGGAACTCCTCGGGCACCCACTCCATGAGCTTGGTGAAGCCCTTCACGTGCATCTCGTAGATGATCGTCTCGCTGAGCGGCGTGCGGGGACGCTCGTGGTCCCCCCAGTCGAACTCCTGCCGGTCGACGGCGACGCCGAGCGCGACGTGTCGCGCGCCGTTGGTGTCGCTGCGGCGCTTGGGCCGACCGAGCTGGTGCCCGAACACGGCCTGCGTGTTGTCCCAGGAGCCCGTGACGGCCCGGGTATGCGGCGGCAGCAGCACCTTGGCGGGGGAGAATCGGAGGCCGTTGGCCGGATCCCACGGCCCGTCGACGCGGAGGCCGTACCGGGTGCCCGGCACGAGGCCGGGGACGAAGCCGTGGAAGACGTGACCGGTGCGGTCCGTCAGGACGGTCTGCTTCTCGCGTCCGCGGTGGTCGAACAGCGAGACGATCACCTTGTCGGCGTGCTCGCTGTAGACCGCGACATTGGCGCCGCCCTCGCGCAGGGTGATCCCCAGCGGGTACGGCGCGGAGTCGCCGCTCACGCGGCGGACTCGGAACGGGCGGCGAGGAGCGGGCGGTGGAGGGGGCAGGGCAAGGACACGGTGCCTCCGATCGGCGGGTAGACCGCCACGATACCTGCGGGCGTGCGCGGCGCTCCAGCCATTGACAGGGAGGGGTGGGGACGTTAGATGCAGGTTGCGTCGCGACGACGGTTGAACATTGGTGTCAATAGTGACACCATAGACTGTGCCGAAAATCGCAAAGCTCCTCGTGCGAATGAGGCTCAACCCGAGAGATGTCAGGTTCGATGAGTTGGCGGCGGTCTGCGTCGCCTATTTCGGAGAACCACGCCAGTCGGGCTCCAGTCACCTGGTGTTCAAGACCCCATGGGCCGGTGATCCGAGAGTGAACATCCAGAACGATGGTGGGAAGGCGAAGCGGTACCAGGTCGTTCAGGTGCTGCAGGCGATCGAACGATGGGAGAGTGAGCGGCGATGATCGACTTCACGCATTACAGCTATCGGGTGCTCTGGTCGGCTGAGGACGGAGAGTACATCGGCCAGGTGGCGGAGTTCCCCTCGCTGTCGTGGCTCGGGCCGACCCAGTCCGAGGCGCTGCAGGGGATCGTGGCGCTGGTCGAGGACGTCGTCGAAGATCTTCAGCTGTCCGGGGAGGTGGTGCCGGAACCGTTCTCCGAGCGGCGCTACAGCGGTGAGTTCAAAGTGCGCATCCCGCCGGAGCTCCACCGGAGCCTCGCCATTCAGGCGGCAGAGGAGCATGTGAGCCTCAACCGATTGGTCAGCTCGCGGCTGGCCTCGTGACCCACACCGCCTCCTCGAACGCCGCCACGGTGTCCGCGGGCGGCGCGCCCAGACCGGTGCCCGACAGGGTGACCTCGACCAGCAGGTCGCCGCGGCGGAAGCGGAAGACGCCCTCGCCGTAGGCCACGTCGGTCGCCGGCACGTCGAGAGGGATGTCGCGGCGCAGCGCCGTCAGCGTGCGGTACCAGTCCAGCATCCGTGCGTTCTCGTGCCGCGAGACCTCCGACCAGTCGAGCTTCGAGCGCTCGAACGTCTGCGGGTCCTGCGGGTCGGGCACCACGTCCCGGTCCCAGCCCATCTTCGCGAATTCGGCGATGCGTCCCTCCGCCGTCGCCTTCCCGAGCTCCGGTTCGGGGTGGGAGGTGAAGAACTGCCAGGGGGTCGTGGCCGCCCACTCCTCGCCCATGAACAGCATCGGGGTGAACGGGCCGAGCAGGGTCAGCGCGGCGGCGGCGGCCAGACGGCCGGGATCCAGCGTCGCGGTCAGGCGGTCGCCCGCGGCGCGGTTGCCGATCTGGTCGTGGTCCTGGCTGAAGGCGACCAGGCGCGTGAACGGGATGTCCGGGTCCAGGGGGCGCCCGTGGTGGCGTTCGCGGAAGCTCGACCACGTTCCGTCGTGGAAGAAGCCGCGCTCGAACACCTTCACCAGCGCGCCCGGGTCGGCGAAGTCGGCGTAGTAGCCGGTGGCCTCGCCGGTCAGGTTCGCGTGGATGCTGTGGTGCACGTCGTCGTCCCACTGCGCGTGCAGGCCGAAGCCGTGGTGGGAGCGGCGGCGGATCAGCTTCGGATCGTTGAGGTCGCTCTCCGCGATCAGCGTGCGCGGTCGGCCCGTCTCGCCGGCGAGCTCGTCGGCCAGCATGGCGAGCTCCTCCAGGAGGTGCGTCGCGGTGTGGTCCTGGAGGGCGTGCACCGCATCCAGCCGCAGGCCGTCGACGTGCATCTCGCGCAGCCAGTACTCGGCGTTGTCGAGGATGTAGCGGCGCACCTCGTCCGACAGCGGCCCGTCGAGGTTGATGTTGACGCCCCAGGTGCTGGCGCCCTGCCCCAGGTAGGGGCCGAACTTCGGGAGGTAGTTGCCGCTCGGTCCGAGGTGGTTGTAGACGACGTCCTGGATCACGGCGAGGCCGCGCCGGTGGCAGGCCTCGACGAACCGCTGGTAGGCCGCGGGGCCGCCGTACTGCTCGTGCACGGCGTACCAGAGCACGCCGTCGTAGCCCCAGTTGTGCGTGCCGTTGAAGGCGTTCACGGGCAGCAGTTCGATGGCGTCGACGCCCAGGTCGACCAGGTGGTCGAGCCGGTCGAGGGCGGAGTCCAGCGTCCCCTCGGGCGTGAAGGTTCCGATGTGGAGCTCGTAGACGACCGCGCCGGTGAGGTCGCGACCCTCCCAGGCGCCGTCCTCCCAGGCATGTGCGCGCGGGTCGAACTCGCGGCTCAGCTGGTGGACGCCGCGCGGCTGGCGCAGCGAACGGGGGTCCGGGAACGGTCCGTCGCCGTCGACCACGAACCCGTAATCGACAGGCGCGTCCGGGAGGCCGGGGGACTCGGCCAGCTCCCACCAGCCGCCGGCCGGGGCGTCCGGAGTCGACGGCAGCGAGGTCAGCGGGAACGTCCCGAGACCATCGATCACGACATCCACGGTCCGTGCGCCGGGCGCCCAGACCGGGAAGGGTCGGTCGCCGTACGCGCTCATCGAGTCACCGCCAGAAGGGCGACGGGGTAGCGTTCGAAGACGGTGGCGAGCGGCACGCGCCCGCGGAACTCACGGCCGGTGAGTTCGTCTCGCACAGCCTCGTCACCGAGGTCGACCGTGGTGTCGGCCCAGCCGCCGGTGGCGGAGAGTCCGACGGGCAGGCGCGTGGCGAGGGCGATGGCGCCGCCTCGGTCGAAGCCGACGAGGTGGCCGGCCCGCGAGCCCTCCGCGTAGACCGGGCGGTAGCCGGTGAACAGCTCCGGCCGGTCGCGCAGCAGGCGGAGCGCGCGGGAGGTGACCAGCACCTTGGCCGCGCCCGAGGAGTCGATCTCGGGCTGCCATCCCTCGTCGATGTGTGCGAGCAGGCCGGCGGAGACGTCGAACTCGACGGGGCGGCGGTTGTCGGGATCGACCAGCGACCGCTCCCAGCGCTCGGAGCCCTGGTAGACGTCCGGCCGGCCGGGGCTCAGAAGCTGGAGCAGTTTGGCGCCGAGGCCGTTGCTCGCGCCGGGCACGTCGAGCACCGCCGCCAGCGCCTCCACTTCGGCGTGCACCCGCTCGTCGTCGAAGGCGGCGTCGATCGCCGCGCTCATGCTGGCCTCTAACTCCTCGTCCGGGTCGGTCCAGGAGGTGGAGGCGCCGGCCTCGCGCGCCGCCTTCAGCGCGTAGTCCTGCAACCGCTCGCGCGAGGCGGGCCAGGCGCCGACGACCGCCTGCCAGAGCAGGCTCTCCAGCGACCCGTCGCCGAAGCCGACCCGCTCGCGCACCGTGCGCAGGAACCGCTCGAACCGTCCGGGCAGCTCCGCGAGCACGGCGATCCGGGCGCGTGTGTCCTCGCCGCGCTTCGTGTCGTGGGTCGAGAGGACCGTCATGGAATCCGGGAGCCGGTGCTGCCGGTCCTCCTGCCGCCGGTGGAACTCCTCCGGCGACAGCGCGAACTCGGACGGGTCGCCGCCGACCTCGGTCAGCGACGTCAGCCGGGTGAACCGGTAGAAGGCGTTGTCCTCGACGCCCTTCGCCATGATCGCGCCGGTGGTCTGCTCGAAGCGCTCGCCGAGGCGGTCGCCGATGCGGGCGATGACGGGCGCGAGGTCGGGCCGGGACTCGGCGGTGGCCAGGCGCGCCTCCTCCAGGTACTCGGCGCCGAACGGCAGGTAGCTGCGGTACACCGGGAACCAGGCGGCCAGCTCTGCGACAGCGTCCGCGGTCTCCTCGTCTGTCCCCTCGCCCAGCTCGCGCACGACCCGCAGCACCTCGGAGCGCAGGATGCTGTCGGCCACGGCGCGCTTGCGGCGGTGGACCAGTTCGGTCCAGTCCTGGTTCTCCTCGCGATCGTCCAGCTCGCCGGCCAGGGCGGTCAGCGGTCCCTCCCCGGCGGGGTCGACGAAGACCCGGTCGATCACGCCGAGCGCGTCGTAGCCGGTGGTGCCCTGGACGGGCCAGTCGGGCATCCGCTCGTCTCCCTCGATGATCTTCTCGACCCAGATCGGGGCGTCGCCCGCCAGGGCGCGCAGCCGTTCGAGGTACTGGCCGGGATCGCGCAGGCCGTCCGGGTGGTCGACGCGGAGGCCGTCCACGAGTCCCTCGTGCAGCCAGCGGCCGATCTCGCGGTGGGTGTCGTCGAAGACCTGCTGGTCCTCCACGCGGAGGCCGGCCAGCGTGGTCACGGCGAAGAAGCGGCGGTAGTTCATCTCGGCGTCCGCCCGGCGCCACGACATCAGCTCGTAGCTCTGGCGGTCGTGCACCTCGCGCGGGGTGCCCTCGCCGGTGCCGGGAGCGATCGGGAACCGGTGGTCGTAGTACCGGAGCTCGCCGTCTTCGACGCGCAGCGCATCCAGCTCGTCCGGGCCGTCGCCCAGCACGGGCAGCCGCAGCTTGCCGCGGCCGAACTCCCAGTCGATGTCGAAGTACGGAGCGTAGCGGGACTTCTGCCCGTGGGTGAGCAGGTCCCACCACCAGGCGTTCACCGCGGGGGTGGCGACGCCCATGTGGTTCGGGACGATGTCCACGAGCACCTTCAGACCCCGCGCGTGCGCTGCGTCGGAGAACTCCTGCAGCGCCTCGGGGCCGCCGCGGGACGCATCCACCCGGCTGTGGTCGACGACGTCGTAGCCGTGCATCGAGCCGGGCTCGGCTTCGAGCAGCGGGGAGAGGTAGACCCAGTCGGCGCCGAGACGCTGGATGTGGTCGAGCACCTGCGCGGCGTCGCGGAGAGTGAAGTCGGGGGAGATCTGAAGGCGGTAGGTGCTCACGTCGTTCATTCTCCGGGAGCGCGGCCTCCGCGAGCAGGCCTTGAAATCCTTGCCCAGGGAGATTGCTAGACAAGCAAGCAATATGATTAGACTAACTACACGTACGTCCGTAGAACAGGGCGTACTAGAAAGGAAGCGGCGGGGATGGGCGTGCTCAACTACGGCGGAACGGACTACCTGTTCGGCGATCGACTGCTGTCGCATCTGCAGGTCGTGATCACCACGAAGCTCCGCCGCCGGGAGTCGTTCACGCTCAGCTGGATCCCGGACGGCGAAGGCGGACGCGAGGCGATCTGGGTCGACAACGGCCTGCCGATCCGGTTCCGCTACGACGAGTCGACCATCGCGCCCCTCAATCGCGAGTGGCTGGACGCCCTCATGGACGGCACCCACCGGCCCAACGGACTGCTCGTCATGCCCGAGCCGGTTCTGAGTGCGGCCAGAAGCTAGACAGCCTCTTTACTCGGTGCCCTATCGTTAAGCCATGACGTCCGATACGCAGGAATCGGCGCGCCACTACTGGTACCAGGACGAGCCGGAGGATCGCTCGCGCGGCCTCGCGGTGCTGGAGGCCATGCGCGCCTTCGGTGCCGCCGAATCCGCCATGCGCCGCCGCTCGGAAGGCGTGCTCCGGATGAGCGAGAACGACGTGTCCGCGATGCGCTACCTGCTGCGGGCGGCTGAGGAGGGCCGCACCGTCGGGCCGAAGGAGCTCGCCGAGTACCTGGGGATCCAGAGCTCCTCCGTCACCGCGCTGCTCGACCGCCTCGAGCGAGCCGGGCACATCCGGCGCGAGGCCAGCCCGTTCGACCGGCGCGCCCTGATCGTCGTACCGGTCGTTCCCCAGGACGAGCTCCAGCGCGCCATCCTCGGCGACATGCGCGATGAGCTCGTCACGGTCGCCGCCTCGCTGACCCCGGAGGATGCGCGCATCGTCGTCGACTTCCTCCGCCGGATGCGCGACGCCGTCGACGGGATCGACGCGGGCCGCAACGTGCACGGTCCGAACCTCGGGCGTCCGCGCGTCGGCGGCACCGCGTAAAATCGCCCCATCGACGATCAGAACGCCGGGGGCTACTGGTACGACCGTGCCGACTCCCACACCGTGGAGGTCCTGAACGCGCTGCGCGAGTACCGCGCGGCCGAACAGGCCATGCGCCGCCGTACCCGCGACTCGATGCGGATGGGCGAGAACGACTTGCGCGCGCTGCGCTTCCTGCTGAAGCGCCAGAACGAGGACGACCCGGCCACGCCGGCCGAGCTGGGCGCCTTGCTGAAGCTGAAGTCGTCCTCGGTCACTGCGATGCTCGACCGCCTCACCATCGCCGGCTGGGTGAGCCGCCGGCCGCATCCACGCGACCGCCGCTCCCTTGTGATCGTGGCGACGCCCGGCGCGGATGAGGAGGTCCGGCACACGCTGGACGCGATGCACCGCCGGATGCTGGCCGCCGCCTCCGAGCTCGACGAGCGGGAGGCGGACGTCGTGACCGGCTTCCTGGGGCGCATGTCGGATGCGCTCGACGCGTTGGACCGGCGGGACGCGTCTGGCTGAGTGCCCGGTGAGACCTCGCTGATCGGGGGTAGACCCGCTCCCCGGACGGTGGGAACGTCTGTGGCGAATCGGACCACGAAAGGGGACGTCATGGGACTCGACGACAAGATCGAGAACGCCGGCGAGAAGCTGGGCGGCAGCGCCAAGGAGGCCACCGGCAAGGCGACCGGCGACGAGCGCCTCGAAGCCGAGGGCAAGGGCGACCAGGCAAAAGCCGACCTCAAGCAGGCCGGTGAGAAGGTCAAGGACGCCTTCAAGAACTGACTGACGCTTCATCCCGACGTCCCCGCGTGGTCCGACCACGCGGGGACGTCGTCGTCTAGGGCGCCGGCGGCTTCATCTCCGGTTCAGCACACGTTCATCTTTCGTACACCGCGTCCGCGGAGTAGTTTCCGCTGCATGGGAGACCGATCGGAGCGCGCTCGGGCCCGGCGGCTCGCCGGGGTGGGCGGCGTGCTCGCGGCGCTCGCCCTGATCGCGACCGTGGCGCTGGCGGTCGCCATCCCGACCCAGGGAGAGAATCCTCGTGCCTGGGGTGTGGTGATGTGCGGGCTCGTCACCGTCGCCCTCTGCGCCGATCTGGCGGTGCGCAACTGGCGGCTGCTGCGCCACTACCGCGGCGACGACCTGATGCCGCGGCGTCAGACCCGCGCGAAAGCGGCGCGGTAGCGCGTCGGCGGGACCCCGACCTCCGCGTCGAAGTGGTGTCGCAGGAGGGTGGCGCTGCCGAAGCCGCACTGCCGGGCCACCTCGTCGATCGGGAGGTCGGTGGTCTCCAGCAGCAGTCGCGCGTGCAGGACGCGCTGGGTCGTGAGCCACTGCATCGGGGGAACGCCGGTCTCGGCGACGAACCGGCGCGAGAAGCTGCGGGTCGACATGTGCACGCGCTCGGCGAGGCTGCCGACGGTGTGCGTCTCGTCGAGGCGACCGGTGAGGTCGTCGAGCAGTTCACTGAAGGTGTCGTCCTCGCAGTCGCTGACCGGCTTGTCGATGTACTGGCGCTGGCCGCCGTCGCGCTGCGGAGGGACCACCATGTTGCGCGCGATCGTGTTCGCGACCGCGCTGCCGAGCTCGCGGCGGACGAGGTGGAGGCTGGCGTCGATGCCGGCGGAGGTGCCCGCGCTGGTGATGATGCGGCCGTCGTCGACGAAGAGGACGTCCGGATCCACCCGGGCCGCGGGGAAGCGGCGCTGCAGGGCCTCGGCGTAGCGCCAATGCGTGGTGACGTCGCGCCCGTCGAGCAGGCCGGCGGCGCCCAGGGCGAACGCGCCGGAGCAGACACTGAGCAGGATGGCGCCGCGGTCGTAGGCGCGTCGGAGCGCCTCCAGGAACTCCGGCGGGTACTCGTCGCGGACGG
This sequence comes from Leifsonia xyli, assembly GCA_001647635.1. NCBI lineage: Bacteria > Bacillati > Actinomycetota > Actinomycetes > Micrococcales > Microbacteriaceae > Leifsonia > Leifsonia xyli. Next base: position 2,519,566 of record CP014761.1, read on the forward strand.
TCGCGGCGGGGACGGCGATCAGGTCGGCGTCCTCCATCGCTTCGAGTCCGTAGGGCGCGGTCAGGGTGACGCCGGTCGGGTTGACGATCGGCTTCGACGGGTCGACGGCGCAGACGCGGAAGTCGAACGGCTCCAGCCCCGCGTAGCTGCGGTCGAGGCCGAAGACCTCGCAGACGACGCCGAACTCGAACATGGCGAAGTCGTCGATGAGGGGGACCGCGACGGATCGGATCATGCCCTCAGTGTAGTGGCCGGATCTTTACGAAGATAGACCTGAAGCCATCTCGTGACCGGATATTTACGTTCGTAACGTAGAGGACATGGCGAACACGACTTGGACACAGGGAATCGACCACGGCTGGGTGGCACGCCCGGCGCGGAGGAGCGGCGGCCGGGCTGTCGAGCGGCGGCGCTTCCGCCTCAGCGATTGGCTGCCGGCCGCGATCCTCGCCCGCGGGGGATCGGTCTCGCGCGAGACCGACCGCGCGCTCAGCGACCTCCGCGCGGCAGCATCCGCCCGCGAGACCGGCCGCTGACCTCCGCGCTCGCGGCGATTCGTGACGAATCGCGGCGATTCGTCACGAATCGCGCCCATTCGTGACGAATCGGAGTGGGGGATGGCGACCGCGGGGCTGAACGGGGACGAGCACATTCGGCACGAATCGGCACGAGTCAGGGGAGGCGGTGCTCGCGGCGACCGGCGGGGGAGCGACGGACGCGCGGCGGACCAGGCCTGCGTCGAAGACGACGGCCTCGTCGTCCACCCGCTCCCCGCTGATGCGCTGCAGCGCGAGGCGTGCGGCGGCCGCGCCCAGTTCGTAGATGGGCTGCTCGACGACGGTGAGGGGCGGCGTCGTGATGCCGGTCCACTCGGGGTTGTCGAACGCGATGAGCGATACGTCGTCCGGGATGCGGAGCCCGAGCGTGCGGATGGTCTGGAACACGGTCATCGCGATGAGGCTGTCCGACGCGATCACGGCGGTCGCCGGGTCGGGGCCGGTGAGCAGCTCCCGCGCGACGGCATCCACGCCACGGCGGCGGGCGTCGAGCCGGATGTCGCGCTCCGGTGACGGGATGCCCGCGTCGGTGAGCGCCTCCATGACGCCGGCCACGCGGTCCGCGACGCTCGACATCGTGATGGTGTCGCCCGGAGCGTAGACCCCGGCCGGGTGATCGTGGGTCGAGATGAACGCGATCCGGCGGTGGCCCTCGGTGAGCAGTTCCGCCGTCGCGCGAGCGGCCGCGGTGCGGTTGTCGACGGTGACGGAGTCGTAGCGTCCGTCCTGGTCGCGCCGGTCGAGCAGCACCAGCGGACGGCCGGCGGCCCCCGCGTTCGCCAGGTGGTCGACCCGCGCCGAGGACGCCGGAGCCACGATCAGCGCATCCACCTGCTTGTCGAGAAGGAGGTCCACGGCCGCCTCCTCGGCGTCCACGTCCTCGTCGGAGTTGGTGAGGATGACGTCGTACCCGGCCTTGCTGGCGACGTCGGAGATGCCGCGCATGGCGTGGGCGAAGAACGGGTTCTCGATGTCGCCGACGACCACGCCGATCGTGTTGGAGCGGCCGGTGTTCATCGAGCGGGCCAGCGCGTTCGGGCGGTAGTTCAGCTCCTCCGCGGCGGCCAGCACGCGTGACCGGACGGCCTCGCTCACCTGGCCGTAGTCGCCGAGCGCGCGGGCGGCCGTCGCCTTGGAGACCTTCGCCGCGCGGGCGATGTCGGCCACCGTGACGGCGCGGCGGGACGCGGGGCGTGGGGACATTCGCTGACCCTTCCTGGTCGCGGTCCCGGTGTTGACGAACCCGGGAAACGTGTTGTAGCGTCCCAGAAAACCAACTGAGACCGGTCTCAGCGTAATCGCCAGAGACCGGTCTCAGCAACCAGGAGATCGACGAGGATCGCACGTCCCCTTCCTCGCCGTCCCGCCCCCACACGATTGGACCCGCAGTGAAACGACGCACCATCCTCCGGCCGGCAGCGCTGCTCGCTGCCGCGGCCTCCGCGGCCCTGGTTCTCGCGGCCTGCAGCGCAGGCGGCGCTTCCGGCGCCTCGACGAAGGACAACCCCTACGGCCTCATCGAAGCGAGCACCGTCCGCGTTGCGAGCCTCGGCGACTCCAAGCCGTACACGTTCACTGACGCGAGCGGGAACTTCACCGGCTTCGACGTCGAGCTGTTCACCGACGTGGCGAAGCGCGCCGGCATCGGCAAGCCGGTCTTCACCGGCCAGGACTTCTCCGGCCTCCTCGCGGCCGTCGCGAACCACCAGTTCGACGTCGGCGTCGCCGCCATCGGCATCACCGACGAGCGCAAGAAGACGGTCGACTTCTCCGACGGCTACCTCGCCGGCTACCTGACCGTGCTCACCACCAAGACGAGCGGCATCGACTCCAAGGACGACCTCGCGGGCAAGCGCCTCGGCGTCGTGCAGGGCACCCTGCAGGAGGCCTACGCCGTCAAGAACTTCCCGAAGGCGAGCCTCGTCCGATTCCCGGACAACAACGCGGCCGTCTCGGCACTCAACAGCGGCTCGGTGGACGCGCACTTCCTCGACTACGAGGCCGCGAAGAGCTACGTCGCGCAGTACCCCGCCCTCAAGGACGCGGACGACATCCCCTCGTTCGACGCCCCCGCCGGCTTCGCCATCGCCAAGGGCAACCCCGCCCTCAAGAACGCGCTGAACAAGGCGCTCCACGCGGCGATGGAGGACGGCACCTGGAAGAAGCTCTACCAGAAGTGGTTCCCGGGCTCGCCGATGCCCGAGCAGTACCTGCCGAAGGCGGAGCAGACCTCGACGCCGACCCCGTCGAAGTAACAGCACCGCAGGGAGATCCCCATGGACTGGCTCACCACCATCACGCACACCTTCTTCGATATCCCGTCGATGCTGCAGGTCTTCCCGCAGCTGCTGGGCGTCGGACTCGTCAACACGCTGATCATCTCGATCGCGGCGACCGTCATCGGCGTCGTGCTCGGCATGGTGGTCGCCGTCATGGGGATCTCCACCTCCCGCTGGCTGCGCATCCCCGCCCGCGTCTACACGGACATCTTCCGCGGACTGCCGGCGATCCTCACCATCCTGCTCATCGGCCAGGGCTTCGCGCGGTTCTCGCAGTCGATCTTCGGACCGTCGCCGTACCCGCTCGGCATCCTCGCGCTGTCGCTGATCGCGGCTGCGTACATCGGCGAGATCTTCCGTGCCGGCATCCAGAGCGTCGACAAGGGGCAGCTGGAGGCGTGCCGCGCGCTCGGCCTCAGCTACGCCAAGGCGATGGCGCTCGTCGTGGTGCCGCAGGGCGTCCGGCGCGTCCTTCCGGCGCTGGTGAACCAGTTCATCGCGATCGTGAAGGACTCGAGCCTCGTGTACTTCCTCGGCCTGCTGGTCGGCGAACGCGAGCTGTTCCGGGTCGGCCAGGATGCGGCGGTGCTCACGGGCAACCTGTCGCCGCTGGTGCTCGCCGGACTGTTCTACCTGGTCATCACCGTTCCGCTCACCCACCTCGTCAACTACTTCGACAACCGGTTCCGCACCGGTCGCCGCAAGCCGGCGCCGCCGAAGAGCGGACTGGACGAGCTGGACGAGGTCCAGCCGCCCGCGCCCCTCACCCTCGGGAGCAACACATGACGTACACCTCGCCCCTTCCCGCCCAGACGACCCCGGAGTTCACGAGCTCCTCGCTCGACCTGGTCGACCTGACGATGGCCTACGGCGACATCGACGTGCTCCGCGGCGTGTCGATCTCCGTCCCGGCCGGCACCACGACCTGCATCATCGGCCCCTCGGGGTCGGGCAAGTCGACGATGCTGCGCGGCATCAACCGGCTGCACGAACCCAAGAGCGGTGATGTGCGACTGGCCGGCGAGAGCATCCTGGGCACGAAGCCGGACGCACTGCGCCGCCGGATCGGCCTCGTGTTCCAGCACTTCAACCTGTTCCCCGACCACACCGCGCTCGAGAACGTCATGCTCGCGCTGCGCAGCGTGAAGGGGATGCCGAAGGCGGAGGCGCGCCGGATCGCCGAGGAGCGCCTCACCGAGGTCGGCCTCGGCGAGCGGATGGACCACCGGCCGCGCGACCTCTCCGGAGGCCAGCAGCAGCGCGTCGCGATCGCCCGGGCCCTCGCCATGGAGCCGGAGGTGATGCTCTTCGACGAGGTCACCAGCGCGCTCGACCCCGAGCTCGTCAAGGGCGTCCTCAACCTCATGGCCGACCTGGGCCGTCGCGGGATGACCATGGTGGTGGTCACCCACGAGATGAACTTCGCCCGCAAGGTGGCCGACCAGGTCGTCTTCATGGACGAGGGGAAGGTCGTCGAGGCCGGTCGCCCGGAGGACCTGTTCGACCGTCCGCAGAGCCCGCGTCTGCAGCGCTTCCTGTCGGAGGTGCTGTGAGCGGCGCGCCGCTCCGTGTCGGCCTCATCGGGTACGGCGTCGCGGGGCGGGTGTTCCACGCGCCGTTCCTCGCGGCGGATCCCGCGTTCGACCTGGCGGCAGTGGTCACGTCGCAGGCCGACCGGCTGGCGGCCGCCCACCCGTCCGCCGTCGCCATGCCCGATGTGGACGCGCTGCTCACGCATCCCGGGCTCGACCTGGTCATCGTCGCCTCGCCGACGCCGTTGCACGTCGCGCACGCCACGGCCGCGGTCGATGCCGGGATCGCGACCGTCGTCGACAAGCCGTTCGCGCCGGACTCCGCGTCCGGCCAGGCGCTCGTCGAGCGGGCCGCGGCCGCCGGGGTACCGTTCACGGTCTTCCAGAACCGCCGCTGGGACGGCGACTTCCTCACCCTCCGCCGACTCGTCGGCGAGGGCGCGCTCGGCGATGTCCGGCGCTTCGAGTCGCGGTTCGAGTGGTGGAAGCCGTCGGCCGACGACTCCTGGAAGTCGACCACCGACGCGCGCGAGGGTGGCGGCATCCTGTTCGACCTCGGGGCGCACCTGATCGACCAGGCGCTGCTGCTGTTCGGCCCGGCCGAGGTCGCCCACGCCGAGGTCCGGAACCGCCGTGGCGGCGCGGCCGACGACGACGTGTTCGTCGTCCTGGAGCACGCGTCGGGCACGACCAGCCACCTCTGGATGAGCGCCGTCGCGCCGATCACCGGTCCGCGATTCCGCGCGCTCGGCTCCCGCTCCGGTTTCGTCTCCTGGGGCCTCGACCCGCAGGAGCCGCAGCTCGTGGGCGGGATGCGCCCCGGCGACCCCCGCCTCGGCCGCGCGGACTCTCCGGCCCGCCTCGGCACCGACGCGCACCCGGATGAGGTGCCGCTCGTCCCCGGCGACTACGCCGGCTTCTACCGTCAGCTCGCCGCCGCCCTCCGGGACGGCACACCCCTTCCGGTCGACCCGCTGGACAGCCTCGCTGTCCTCGACCTGATCGACACCATCCACTCGCAGAACCGAAAGTGAGCACCATGACCGCCACATCCATCCGTTCCCGCGTCGTCGTCATCGGCGGCGGCGTGCTCGGCGTCTCGACCGCCACCCAGCTGGTCCGTCAGGGCGCCGAGGTGACCCTGCTCACCGAGGGCGAGCTGGCCAGCGGCGCGAGCGGCCGTTCCCTCTCGTGGCTGAACACCGCCGGACTGCGCTCGCCGGAGTACCACGCGCTGCGCCAGCTCGGCATCGACCGGTACCGCACCCTCGCCGCTCGCGAGGACGTGTCGGCGTTCCTCCGCTTCGACGGCGGACTGACCTGGGCGCCGGAGGGCGAGAGCTTCCGTCCGGTCATCGAGCACGAGCGCAGCATCGGCTACGACGCGCAGTGGGTCACCGCCGACGAGGTCGCCTCGGTGACGCCCGGCGTCGACCCGGCGGCGGTCGCATCCGAGGGCGCGATCTTCAACCCGGGCGAGGGATGGGTCGACCTGCCGTCGCTCATCCAGCACCTCGCCGCGGAGTTCACCGCGCGCGGCGGCTCGCTGATCACGGGCGCCGGGCACGTCGACGTCGTGGTGGAGGACGGTCGCGCGGTCGGCGCCGTGGCCTCCGACGGTCGCCGCTTCGACGCCGACGCCGTGCTGCTCGCCACCGGTCCCGGCGTCCCGGCCCAGGTCGCCGAGCACGGCATCGCGATCGAAGACGGCAGCCCCGCCGCGCTTCTCGTCTGGACCAAGCCGGTCGACACGCAGCTGACCGCGGTGCTCAACACGCCGAACGTCGCCGTGCGACCCACCCCGACCGGCGCGCTCGCGCTCGACTCGGCCTGGTCGGAGGAGTCGTTGGTCGTCGGCGACGACGGCTCGATCGCAGTGCCCGAGGGCATCGTCGACCGGCTGCTGGTGGAGGCGTCCCGCGTCCTCGCCGGCAACCCCGCGCTCGAGCTGGACGGCTTCGGGATCGGCGGCAAGCCCATCCCGGGCGACGGCGAGCCGGTGCTCGGCGAGCTGGACCAGATCGACGGCTACTTCGTCGCCTTCACGCACAGCGGCGCGACGCTCGGACTGATCGCGGGGGAGCTCCTCGCCCGCGAGATCCTCACCGGCGAGAAGTCGCCGCTGCTGGAGACGTTCCGCCCGGCGCGGTTCTCGGCCGCGCTGGTGTGAGGGATGCGGAGGGGGCAGGTGGGATGGCCCCCTCCGCGCATGACCCGGCCGCCTCGGGAGCCGTCTCCTAGACTCGACCTGTGCACGAGATCGAGGCGGCCGGGTTCCTGTTCGACATGGACGGCACGCTCGTCGACTCCACCGCCATCGTCGAGCACGTGTGGACGGAGTTCTGCCGCCGGCACGGTCTCGACCCGGTCGAACTGCTGGCGTTCGCGCACGGGCGTCAGGCCGGCGACACGATCGCGCGCTTCCTGCCGCAGCTGACGCACGCCGAGCTTGCTCAGTTGGCGGCCGGACTCGTCGCCGAGGAGCTGACCCGCACGGAAGGGATCGTCGAGATCCCGGGAGCTGCGGCCTTCATCACGGCGCTGGCGGACGACGGGGCGAAGATCGCCGTGGTCACCAGCGCCCCGCGCGACCTCGCGGTGACGCGGATGCGCGCCGCCGGCATCCCGGTCCCGGTGGTGCTCGTGGCCGCCGAGGACGTCGAGCGCGGCAAGCCCGATCCGCAGGGGTACCTGCTCGCGGCCGAGCGGCTCGGTGTGCCGATCGGCGAGTGCGTCGTGTTCGAGGATGCGGAGGCCGGGTTGACGGCAGCCGTCGCCTCGGGCGCCCGCGTGGTCGTCGTCGGCGAGCACGAGTCCGGCGTCACCGCGGGGCTGCCGCGGCTGCACGACTACGCCGGCCTGACGGCGGTCGTCGCCTCCTGATCCGTGCATTGTGCCCGCCCACCCGGGCGCGCATGATCGCACTATGGGCACCAAGAGCGCTCCCCGCCGGCTGCCGCGACGTCCCGCGTCGGGCCTCGCGGAACGGTGGACGACGGTCGACGGCATCGACGTCTTCTACCGGGAGTCGATGAGCCCGCCCGACGCGCCGGCGATGATGCACGTGCACGGATTCGGCCTGTCCGGGCGGTACCTCCTGCCCACCGCGGAACGGCTGGCGGACGACTTCCACACGCTCGTCCCCGACCTGCCCGGATTCGGACGCAGCGGCCGCGCGCCGCACGGGCTCGACATCCCGGACCTGGCGCGCGCGGCAGCGCGGTTCCTCGACGACCGGGGGATCGAGCGGGCGACGCTGGTCGGCAACTCGATGGGATGCCCGGTCATCCTGGAGTTCGCCCACCACTACCCCGAGCGGATCGACCGGGCCGTGCTCGTGTCGCCCGCGGGCGGCGTGCACAACCAGCCGCTGCGGCGCGCGGTCGGGCAGCTGTCGCGCGACGGCGTCCGGGAGCCGCCCCGGATGGTGACCGTCGCCGCTCCCGACTATCTGCGGTTCGGGGTGCCGAGCACGGTGAGGATGTTCCGGGCGCTCACGCAGTACCCGTCGCTCGCGCGGCTGCTCGACCTCAGCATCCCGACGCTCGTCGTCGTGGGCGAGCGCGACCCGTTGATGCCACACCACCAGCGGGTGCGCGAGGTCGCGGAGCAGACGGACAACCACGTGCTCGTGGTGGCGATCGAGGGGGCCGCGCACGCGATCAACTTCAGCCACCCGGGCGGGCTGGCCCACGCCATCCGGCTGTTCATGGCCGACGAGCCCATCGTCGACGACCCGAACTCGCCCGGGCACGCCCGACTGTGGGAGGTGCACCGCAGCCCGCACCTGCCGCCCGCCGGTTGAGCGCGGGTCAGCGACCGCAGATCGTGCGGCGCACCCAGGCGTCCGCGTCCTGCGGCGCCAGCTCGCCCGAGCGGATCAGCCGCACGAAGTCGAGGGCGTGATCGGTGAGCCATCCGTCCGCGGAGTCGGGCGCGTCCCGCCCCACGTGGATGGACAGCCAGCGCGTCAGCCGCGGACCGATGCGGGCGGCCACGGCGACGATCCCGGCGAAGTGCCGGGCCTGACCCTCGGTTCCGTCGTCGACGTGCCGGCGGAACCCGCGGCCGCGGATGCGGTTGGACCCGCCGCGTCCGGCGTCGACCGGCCAGAGCACTCCGCGACGGACCCCCGCGACGTCATGGCCCAGGCGGCGGAGGAACTCGCGCTCGTTCGAGGTCCTCGCTGCGACGCGGGAGCAGGCGTCCGCCAGCTCGGCGCACGCGTCCACGCCTGTCCCGGCGCTCACGGCGTGCCCCCGGTCAGCAGCGCCTCGGCGCCGGCCTGCCACCACACCCCGGCGGCGGGCCCGCCGTTGCAGGTGCCGTCGCTGACACCCGGATGCTTCACCCAGAGCAGCGCGTCCAATCGGGTATCGGCGCCCTCCGTCACCTGCGGGTCCTGGCCGAGCTTGGCGCGGGACGGGTTGCACCAGGTGCCGGTCCAGCCGTTGCTGTTGCGGGACACGTCGATGACGTAGTGCTTCCAGCCGATCTTGGACGAGAGCTTGCCGGCGTAGTCGCGCTCGCTCTGCGTCTTGTCGAAGTTGGACACGTTCGTGAAGAAGCCGTGCGCCTTGTCCACCCCGGCCTTCTGGAGCCACGCGGCCTGCGCGGACGGGGAGAGCCACCGCGCGTTCCCGCCGTCGAGGTAGGTGGCGACTCCTGCCGACTCCAGGATGCCGACCGACGTCTTCAGCAGCGGCAGCCGTACCGCGGCCGAGCCGTCGCACTTCGTGTCGGCGAGCATGGCGAGGGAGTCCGGTTCGAGCAGCACGACCGCGTGACTGCCGCGGAGCGTGGCCGCCATGGTGCGGATCCAGGGCAGGTACTGGTCGGCGGCGAGCCCGCCCTTCGAGTAGCCGCCGCAGTCGCGATTCGGGATGGCGTACGCCACGAACACCGGAGTCGCACCTTGCTTCTTCGCGTCGGTGACGTCGTTCGTCAATTCGGTCACCAACCGGTCGCCCTGGAACCACTCGCCGAGCCAGACGGCGGTGGGCACCGCGGCGATCCGGCTCGCGATGAGGGCGCCCTCGGTGTCTCCCTGCTGCTCCAGGCGCTTCGCCGCGGCCGCCGCCTCGGTGTTCGGGTCGAGGTAGAGCTGTGAGGACTGGAAGGCGCGAGGACTCCCGGTCGGCGTCGGCGAGGACGAGGGCGTGGCGGCGACGGGGGTGGTCGACGGACGCGTCACCCCGAAGACGACCCCGGCCGCGACGATGACGGCGGCCACCGCGAGCGTCGCGACGACGATCGGTCTGCGCATCCCATCCCCCGTTCCGTGCCGCTTCGGAAGCCACACCATAACAGCGCCGGGTGCGCGGTATCCGTGTCGCCCGGATTGGGGTACAAGATCGTGTCCTCCAAACGACCCACAGACCGAACTTTCTGGCTATGCTCGCCTCTGTCACACCCGAGTTACTCCCTTGAGCCCTGCGGAGCCGGACCCGAACCCCGGCCTGCAGGAGAACCCGAACGCTGCAAAGGACGTATCGTGCACACCACCTCCTACAACCACGCCCACGACAAGGCCCAGCTGCTCGCGCGTCGCCACGAGCGCGACCTGCACTGGGCCAAGGAGCGTCGCCGGCAGCACGAGCGCGAGACCGCCGAGGCGCGCGCCGTGCTCGCCGCGCCCCCGCTCCGCCTGGCCCGGACGACGCTGTGGACGGCGGGCGTGCTCCTCCTGGCGGTGGCCGGCGGCTGGGCGGCTGCGCTCGCCCTGCTCCCGGCGGCGTGGGTCGGCATGCTCGACGCGACCGCCACCGCCGCCGCGGTCGCCGTGCTGCTCGGAGCCACGATCGGCCTCGGCCGCGTCCGCTCGCGGCGCGCGGCGGCCCGAGCGCTGCTCCGCTCGCGTGAGGCGCGCCTGTCGCACACGCAGTTCCACATCCACGAGAGCGTGCACTCGTTCATCGACGCGCGCGTGGATGTGGTGAACACGCGGCAGACCGTCTCGGCCTGACGCGTCCTCCCGCGCTGCGCGACCATTGCCTGCATTTCTATAATCGAACGGTGCCCCCGATCGATGACGGCGCCGCGACGACAGCGCCTCCTCTGCAGACCCTGTCCCGCGGCATCCGGATGCTCGAACTGCTCGCCGATGCGGGCGAGCCGCTGACCATCCCGGCGATCGCCGCGCGGCTCGGCCTGCACCGCTCGATCGCGTACCGCATCCTGCGCACGCTCGAGGACCATGGGCTGGTCGTGCGCGACGCTGCGGGCGCCGTCGAGCTCGGCCCGCGGATGGCGACCCTCGCCCGCGCGGTCTCGCGCGACCTGCAGGCGGCGGCCCTTCCGCAGCTGACGGCCGTGGCCAACGAGCTGAGCATGACGGCGTTCCTCGCGGTGCTCGACCGGCACGACGTCGTGACCCTGGTGACGGTGGAGCCGACGCACGCGCACGCGAGCGTGGCCCAGCGCCCCGGCACGCGGCATCCCCTCGCCTCCGGAGCGCCCGGGATCGCCATCCAGTCGGTTCTCACCGAGGCGCAGTGGCGGATGCTGCCCGGCGAGCACGCGCGGGACGAGGCGGCGGAGGCCCGGGCGCGCGGCTACGCGACCAGCCACGACGAGGTGATCGTCGGACTGGCGTCGGTGGCGGTCCCTGTGCAGGCGCCGGGCCAGCCGGTCGCGGCGCTGGCCGTGGTGTACGTGGCGAGCGAGGTGGATGCGGTGAGGATCGGCACCCGACTGCGGCAGGCGGCGGCGGCCATCGAGGCCGACCTGCGCTGACCATCGCCTTGTCTGCGGTAGTTCGTCTCAGGTGCGCCCGGGCGCCCCGGCGCATTCGTTCCGAAAGGCCGCAGTCGCGAAAATGAAGTTCAGCCCGCCAGCGCCGCGCTCCGCAGGATCGGGCGGAAGAACGCCGCCAACTCGTCCGTCGCGGTGAGGGGGAGCACGTGGGCGACGTACTGGTCCGGGCGGACCACGACGATCGCGCCCGCGCGGTCGATGCCGCGCTCGGCGAAGATGTCGTGCGCCGGGTCTGCGGCGTAGACCTTCTCGTAGTCGATCAGACCGAACGGGCCGACGCGCGGCAGGAACAGCGGGGGGACGACGCCCAGGTCGACCGCCGTGTGGTCCTGCCGGTAGACCACCTTCACGTCGAACCAGGCATCCGGGTCGGCGTCGGCGGGCGTCGCGGCGAGGGGCGAGTCGGGGGAGGACGACATCCACTCGGCGAGGTCCGCGACGCCCGACGGTGCGCCTGCAGCGGCCTCGTCGGCGAAGACGTAGATGCGCCACCGGCCGTCCGCGCGCGCGTGGTGGCCGAGGTGCACCGGGTTGCCGTCGCAGACGCGCTCGACCGGCGCCGACTTGAAACGCTTGCCGACCGGGAAGCCGGACGCCAGCTCCTGGTGCGACGCCTCGCCGACGATCAGCGACGGCGCGTACTGCGTCATGAAACCGGCCGGGAACTCGGCCGTGCGCACGTAGAAGTCCTCTAGCTCCGAGGGGCTGGCGAACTCCTCCGGCTTCTTCGCCATCAGGGTCGACCACTCCTTGTCGAAGTCGATGAGGTCCTTCGCGACGACCTGGCGCTCGGCAGAGTACGTGGCCAGGAGCGACTCGGGCGCGCGGCCGTCGAGCACATGACCGAGCTTCCAGCCGATGTTGAAGCCGTCCTGCATCGAGACGTTCATGCCCTGGCCGGCCTTCGCGCTGTGGGTGTGGCAGGCGTCGCCGGTGATGAAGACGCGCGGGGTGCGCATCCCGAGCTCCTCCGGCAGCACGTCGTCGAACCGGTCCGTCAGGCGGTGGCCGACCTCGTACACGCTGTGCCAGGCCACGTTCCGCACATCCAGTGTGTAGGGGTGCAGGATGTCGTTCGCCTTCTGGATGATCTGCTCGATGGTGGTGGACCGGATAGCGCGGTTGTCCCCGGCCTGCACCTCGCCGAGGTCGACGTACATGCGGAAGAGGTAGCCGCCTTCGCGCGGGATGAGCAGGATGTTGCCCGCCTCCGACTGGATGGAGCACTTGGTCCGGATGTCGGGGAAGTCGGTGACCGCCAGCGCGTCCATGACGCCCCAGGCGTGGTTGGCCGAGTCGCCGGCGAGGTGGCAGCCGATCGCCTCGCGGACCTTGCTGCGCGCGCCGTCCGCGCCGACGACGTATTTCGCGTGCACGACCCGATCCGCGCCTTCGTCGGCTCCGGCGGTGCGGCGGAGGGTGACGGCGACGGGATGCTCGCCCTCGCCGACCTCGAGGCCCACGAACTCGTAGCCGTAGTCCGGCGTGAGCCGCGAGGGGGAGTCGGCGGCGACTTCGGCGAAGTAGTCGAGCACACGCGCCTGGTTGACGATCAGGTGCGGGAACTCGCTCACGCCGGTGGGGTCGTCCACCGGGCGGGCGGTGCGCACGATGCGGGAGGGGTCGGCCGGGTCCGGCTTCCAGAACGCCATCTCGGTGATGCGGTACGCCTCGGCGATGATGCGCTCGGCGAAGCCGAACGCCTGGAACGTCTCGACGCTGCGTGCCTGGATGCCGTCCGCCTGGCCGATGGCGAGGCGGCCCGCCCGGCGCTCGACGAGCCGGGTGACGACGCCCGGGAACTGGGCGAGCTGGGCGGCTGCGATCATGCCGGCGGGGCCGGAGCCGACGATGAGCACGTCGACCTCGTCGGGCAGCTCGGCGGGGCGGTCGATCCCGGTGCCTTCGGGCTCGTGGATGCGCGGGTCGCCGGAGACGTAGCCGTGGTGGTGGAACTGCACGGGGTCCTCACTTCGTCGTAAGTCGTTCGTTCACTATGCGAACGCCGTGTTCGCATATCGATGTGGGAATTGTATCAGCGTCACGATCGGCGCATCGGGTGCGTCTTCAGGGGAGTGCCTCCTTTCCGACGCGTGCTCTTGCATGCGGCCCTCATCGCGAACCTCGCCCTGCAGCTCACGCTGGCCGTCCTCGGCGTCGCCGTGGGCCTCGAACCGACCGCCGAGGCGACCATCATGCTCCTCGCCTGGTGGTCGGGTGCGGCGTGCGTCTACCTCGTCGGCGTCGTGATCGCGGTCACCGTCACGTCCCGCGCTCCGCGCACACACCCGACCGCGGTCGTGGCGGCCATCTACCGCGGTCGCAGCGCCCACCTGATCGGAGCGGGCTCGACCGTCCTCGCCAGCCTGTGCGGCGTCGCCGGCGCGGTGCAGGTGACCTGGCGGTACGCCGATGCCCTCGTCGACAGCGTCGGGAACCTCGTCGGCGTCGCCGCCATGCTGCTCTCCTGGGGGTTGCTGCACTGGGGATATGCGCAGTCCTACTACCGGCGCCACCACCGTTCCCTACGCCCCGTCCTCGTCTTCCCCGACACCCCGACGCCCCGGCTCAGCGATTTTGTCTACTTCGCCTTCACCGTCGGCACCGCGTTCGCCACGTCTGACGCGAAGGTGCTGTCGCCCCGGCTGCGCTGGACGGTGACCAAGCACGCCATCCTGAGCTTCTTCTACAACGGCGCGATCATCGTCCTGGCCCTGAACACTCTCACCTCCGGCGGCAGCTGAGTCGTAGCTTTCCGCAACAGAGCGGCGGGGCGGGGATGCGGTACCGCACCATAGGGGGATGCCGGAGTTCACCACAGCCCAGGTCCACGCGGGGGAGTCCCGCGACGCCGCCCACGGCGCCCGGGTCACGCCCATCTACCTGACCGCGGGTTTCGAGTTCGAGAGCTTCGCCCAGGCCGAGGGGCGCTTCGGCGGGGATGAGGCCGGCTACACGTACAGCCGCTCCGGCAACCCCACGACGGCCGCGCTGGAGCGTCGGGTCGCGGCCCTGGAGGGCGGGCGCGAGGCCATCGCGGTGGGCAGCGGCCAGGCGGCCCTCACCGTCGCGGTGCTGGGCCTGGTGCAGGCGGGCGACCACATCCTCTCGGCGCAGAGCATCTACTCGGGCACCCGCGGCCTCTTCGAGAACGGCCTGCGCCGGCTCGGGATCGAGATCGAGTTCGTCGACGACCCCACCGACCTGGCGGAGTGGCGGCGGCGCATCCGTCCGAATACCCGCGTGCTGTTCGGCGAGTCGATCGCGAACCCCGGCAACGAGATCCTCGACATCGAGGGCGTGGCCGCGGTCGCCCACGAGAACGGCCTCCCGCTGATCGTGGACAACACCCTCGCCACCCCCTATCTGCTGCGGCCGGGTGCCCACGGCGCCGACATCGTGGTGCACTCCGCGAGCAAGTACCTCGGCGGCCACGGCTCGACCCTCGGCGGCGTCGTCGTCGACCAGGGCAGCTACGACTGGGCCACGTCGCCGTTCCCCCACCTGACCGGGCCGGATGAGTGGCTCGAGGGATCGAGCTACGTGGAGGCGCACGGCGCCGGCGCGTACATCGCGTTCTCGCGGTCGGTGGTCGCGAGCCTGTTCGGGCCGGTGCTGTCGCCGATGAACGCGTTCCTGATCCAGCAGGGCATCGAGACCCTGTCGCTGCGGGTGCAGCGGCAGTCGGACACCGCGCTCGCCGTGGCGCGCTGGCTGGAGGCGCAGCCCGAGGTGGTGCGCGTCGACTACGCCGGCCTGCCGTCGCATCCCGCCCACGCGCTCGCGCAGCGGTACCTGCCGCGCGGCCAGGGCGCGGTGCTCGGCTTCACGCTCTCGGGCGGCACCGATGCGGCCGCGTGCTTCTACGACGCGGTCGAGCTGTTCAGCCGCATGACCCACATCGGCGACGTGCGGTCGCTCATCCTGCACCCCGCCACGACGACGCACGGCCATCTCGCCCCGGGCGTGCGCCACGAGCTCGGGATCGGCGCGGGCCTGCTGCGGCTGTCGATCGGGCTCGAGGATGCGGACGATCTGATCGAGGACCTCGCCCGCGGGCTCGCGGCGGTCGCCGCCGCCGACACCGTCGTGCCGGACGCGGTCGCGGCAGGGCGGTAGGGAGAGACATGGCGCGCTTGCAGCATTTCGGCTGGTTCTTCAGCCGCGGGTTCGGCCCGCAGGGCTGGGGTCACCCGTACTGGGACTGGGGTTACGACTGGACCCGCCCGGACCTCTACCAGCAGTCCGCCCGCGAGCTCGAACAGGCCGGCCTCGACCTGGTCATCATCGAGGACGCCCTGTCGCTCGGGTTCCCCGAGACGCTCGACCTCCGCGTGCGCGAGGCCTACGGCGGCCCGAAGCACGACCCGCTGATGCTGTCGCCGTTCCTGCTCTCGGCCACCCGGCACCTCGGCGTCGCCCCGACGATCAACGCCGGCGCCTACCCTCCGTACGTCGCCGCGCGGCAGTTCGCCAGCCTCCACCACCTGAGCGACAACCGGCTCGGCGTGAACGTCGTCACCGACGTGGGAAGCGCCCGTCACCTCGGGCTGCCCGCGCTGTCGCACGACGCCGCCTACGACCGCGCCGAGGAGTGGCTGAGCGTCATCCGCCGGCTGTGGCACAGCTGGGACGACGACGCGCTGATCCAGGATGCGGCGACGCGGCACTTCGCGGACGGGTCGAAGATCCGGCCGTTCGAGCACGAGGGCGAGTACTTCAAGCTCGCCGGACCGCTCAACGCCGTCCCGTTCGCGGAGGGCGACCCGGCCATCGTCTCGCCCGGCGGATCCCCGCGCGGCATCGCCTTCGCGGGCACGCACTCCGATGTGCAGCTCGCGCTCGCCCCGCTCGACGCGGGAAGCATCCGCGACTACCGCCTCAAGGTGCGCGAGGCGGCCGCCGGCGCCGGACGCAACCCCGACGACATCAAGGTGCTCTTCGTCTTCAAGCCGGAGGTCGTGCCCAGCGACGAGGAGGGGCGGCGCGTCGTCGAGGCGTCGAAGCATCCCACCGACGAGGAGCTGTACCGGGCGCTCGCCGGCCAGTCCAGCGACCTGGAGACCGACCTGACCGCGCTGTCGCTGGACGAGCCGTTCGACGTCTCGATCTTCGGCGACCACGTCTCGCAGGGCAGCATCAAGGGCCTGTTCGGCAAGCAGGGCATCCGGGAGGGCGTCACGCTGCGCGAGCTGATCGCGCCGAAGGTGGTCAAGGGCCGGATCGCGGACCGCGCGGGCTTCGTCGGGACGGCGGACCAGATCGCGGACTTCATCGAGGAGGTGGGGGAGGAGGCCGACAACGACGGCTTCATCTTCTCGGGCGACCTGCACCCCGTGACGCTGCACCGCTACCTGGACGAGCTGGTGCCCGTGCTGCGACGGCGCGGGATCCTGCGGCGCGAGTTCGGCGACGGCGGCATCCGCGCCAACCTGTCGGACTTCTGAGCCGGGCTGTGCACTGACGGACTTTCGCGTTCGATTCTCCGTCTACTAGCAGTCCTGCAGGAAAATCGAAGCCCACGGCGCCGAATCTCCGACGGTGGTTGATGGGCGTTTGCGGGTGGCGGGTGGCAGGTGGCGGGTGGCCGCTGGTCAGGCCCCCTGCTCCTTCCGCGCGCGGAAGGCGATCATGTTCATCCGGTTGCCGCAGCGCACGCTGCAGAACCGCTTCGATCCGTTGCGCGACAGGTCGAGCACCAGCCCGGTGCAGTCGTCGGCGGCGCACACGCGCAGCCTCCCGGTCTCGCCGGAGCGGATGACGTCCACCAGGGCCAGAGCGATCTCGACGCGGATGCGCTCCGCGAGCGGGGCATCCTGGGCCGTCGCGTGGAGGTGCCAGTCGAAGCCGTCGTGCCGCATCAGGTAGGGGAGCGCGTGCGCCTCGGCGAGCATGGCGTTGACCTCGAGCGCGGCCGCGTCGCGGTCGAGGGCCCACGTGCGCTGGATCCGGTCCCGCGTCGCGCGGACCTCGCGCAGCTCCGCCTCGTCGCCGTCGACGCGGCCGGAGTACCGGTTCTCGCGCAGCAGGGTGGCCAGCTGGGCTGTCGTGGCGAGCTCGTCCTCGCCGCTGCGTGAGGCGCCGGGGTCGGTGTCGCAGAGGGCGACGGCGAACTCCAGCGCATCCACTGTGTCAGGGGCAAAATGCAAGTTGACTCCTTACGCCGAACGGGTCTAGCGTCAGGACCATCATCCCTTACGATCCTGACAGGTGAGTCACATGCAGCAACGGCACCCGGCCTCCGTCGGCCTCCTCATCGCCGTGGTCGCCGCCGCCTCGTTCGGGATGTCGGGGGCGTTCATCAAGCCGCTGCTGGAGAGCGGATGGTCGCCGGTCGCGGCCGTGACGGCCCGCGCGGCGATCGGCGGGATCGTCCTGCTGCCGTTCGCGCTCGTGTCCGTGCGCGGCAAGTGGCACGCGGTGTGGCGCGGCCGCTGGCGGCTGCTCGGCATGGCGCTGATCGGCGTCGCCGGAACGCAGGTGCTGTACTTCGCGGCGATCCAGCGCATCCCCGTCAGCACGGGCATCCTGGTGGAGTACCTGGCACCCGTCCTGCTCGTCGCGGTGGCGTGGGCCCGGACGCGGAAGGCGCCGGCTCCGGTCGTCCTGATCGGCGCCGTGGTCGCGGTCGCCGGCCTCGTGCTCGTGGTGGCGCCCGGCGGGGGAGGCGCGCTCGATCCGCTCGGTCTCCTGCTCGCCGTGACGGCCATGGTCGGGTGCGCCGCGTTCTATGTGATCGCCGCGCGCCCGAGCGACGGGCTGCCGCCGGTCGCGCTGGCCGCCGGCGGGCTGCTGCTCGGTGCACTCGCCCTCGCGCTCGTCGGGCTGACCGGTGTGCTGCCGGTGACCGTGAGCTTCGCCGATGTGCCGCTGTTCGGCGGCCAGACGCCCTGGTGGGTGCCGCTGCTCATCGTCGGGGTGATCGCCACGGCGCTCGCCTACGCCTCGAGCATCACGGCGACAGAGCTGCTCGGGTCGCGGCTGGCCTCCTTCACCGGCCTCCTGGAGGTCGTTGCGGCGACCCTGTACGCGTGGCTGCTGCTCGGCGAGCAGCTCGGACCGGCGCAGCTCCTGGGCGGCCTGCTCATCCTGGGCGGCATCGCGCTGGTGCGGGCCGACCGCGGTGACGCGCCGCGCCGGGTGCGGTCCCGGTCGCGCAGTCGTCCTCGGGCCGAAGCCCTCCGCTAGGCTGGCAGGCTCGGCGCCGCCGGGCGGAAGGAGCCCCCGATGTCCGGCTACACCGACGCCAACCGCGCCAACTGGGACGAACGCGCTCCCCTGCACGCCGACCGCGGCGAGCACGGCTACCGCATCTCGCGGTACATCGCCGACCGCTCCGCGATCTCGGACGTCGTGCGGTTCGACCTCCCGCGCCTGGGCCCGATCGAGGGGCTGCGGGCCGTGCACCTGCAGTGTCACATCGGCACGGACACCCTCTCGCTCGCGAGGCTCGGCGCCCGGGTGACCGGCCTCGACTTCTCGCCGAACGCGATCGATGAGGCGCGGCGGCTCGTGGCCGACACGGGCGACGACGTCGACTTCGTCGTGGCCGACGTCTACGAAGCTCCCGACGTCCTGGCCCCTGCGTCGTTCGACCTCGTCTATACGGGCGTCGGCGCGCTGTGCTGGCTCCCGGACGTCGACCGCTGGGCGCAGGTCGTCACCTCCCTGCTGGCGCCGGGAGGGACGCTGCACCTGCGGGAGGGCCACCCCATCCTGTGGTCGATGGACGAGCGCCTGGACGACGACCTGCACCTGCGGTTCCCGTACTGGGAGCGCGAGCAGCCGCTGGAGTGGGACGACGACTCCACCTATGTCGAGACCACGCGCCCGCTGACCGCCACCCGCACCTACGAGTGGAACCACTCCCTCGGCGAGATCGTCACCGCGCTGATCCGCGCCGGTCTGCGGATCGACCTTCTCGAGGAACACGACAGCGTGCCGTGGGAGGCGCTACCCGGGCAGATGGTCGAGCGGGACGGCGAGTTCGTGCTCGCGGCCCTGGACGGCGTCGCGCCGCTCAGCTACACGCTGCGCGCGGGCAAGCCGGTCTGACAACCCCTTGCCGCGCCTCCGATCAGCGCGGAAGGTGGGCGCATGGATGCGACAGGCAGTGACGAGGACCGGCGCGGTCACGACGAGGACAAATCGACGATCGACGTGCGCCTGACCGGTGTGCGCGACCCGAAGGACCCGGACGGACTGCTGACCGTCGAGGAGGACGCCGACCGTCCGAACCCGGCCCGGTACGGCGCGCCGGAGACGGACACGCTGGAACGCGAGCGCGCGTACTTCGCGAGCCTGGGCGCCGACGGCTCGGCCGACGAGCTGCCCGAGGTGCCGCCGAAGCGCGGCGTCACCGGCCTGGGTTGACCCGGCCTGCGCTGAGCCGCCCGCGCCGACGCGGAAGAATGGGGTGATGGCCCTCCCCGCGACCGAGCGCATCGTCCCCGTCCCGGTGAACCGCATCGAGCTCGAGGCCGCGGTCGCCTTCGGAACCCTGCGCCGCGCCTTCGAGGCCGAGGTGCCGCCGCTCGACGTCCCGCACCTGCGGGAGCTGCTCTCGCAGGGCGCCGACTGGCGCCGGTTGACACTCGAGACCGCCGGCCCCGGCATCCACCGCTTCGTCCGGTTCTGGACCGAGCACCCGACCCCGGTGATGCGCGTCGGCGGCGCGGACATCGCGAGCGCCGTGTACCTGATCGGCGACTATGCGACGGCCGCGCGCATGTTCCGACACGACGCAGGAACGCTCCTGTATACGCCGCTCCGGGTCGAGCTGCACGCCACTCGCGGAGGCGCGACGGTGCTCAGCGTCGACCAGCCGAGCAGCCGCCTGGGCAGCTTCGGCAACAACAAGGTCACGCAGGCCGGATTCGAGCTCGACCGGATGCTGGGCGATCTGCTCGAGGAGCTGGAGCTGCCACGCCCCAGCGTCCTTCGGCGCTAACCGGCGTCAGACCTGGTCGGCGTCGGGGACGTCCGGCCCGGTGACCGCCACATCGCAGCGGTACCACGTGCCTGCGATCCCGCCGACGTCGACCCACGACCGCACGACTTCGTAGCGGCGCGGGACGTCGCCCTGCGTCGGCTGCTGCGAGATCGCGTCCTGCAGAGCCGCGTCGAAACCCTCCTGCGATGAACCCGTGACGAGCATCGGAGCCCCCTTTTCCCGGCTCACCGGCGAGCCGATCCAGCCGAACGCTACGCCCCGGCCCGCGGGTGCGGCAACGGAGCGCCCTCCGTCAACCCCCGCGGCGGTCTCGGCCGCACGGCGTACTGTCTGGCGCATGACCGACAGCAGTGACACGAACGACACCCCCGACGTGCTCGGCGCGCGCCGCGACGACGACGAGGGCAACCCCGCGGCGAAGGACCCGTCGGAGTGGGTCACCGGCGACGAGCCGATGACCGCATCCCAGCGCAGCTACCTCGACACGCTTGCCCGCGAGGCCGGCGAGGAGCTCCCCGCCGACCTCACCAAGGCGCAGGCCTCCGAGCACATCGACCGCCTGCAGCAGAAGACCGGACGCGGCCAAGCCTGAACCGCCCGACCTCCGATCCCGTGGTGTTGCGTCAACCAGACGACGGCGCGGCGCGGGAATGGTGCCCGGCGGGCGGATGTTGCGCTTTCCATGACAGACGCGCCTCTGCCCGGCGCGGCGCGCGCCGCCGCCGAAGACCTGGAGCGCGTGCTGGCGCGCCTCGAGTGGACGCTGCTGGACTTCGAGCAGCGGGAGCTGCCCGCCGGAACCGCGGTCACCGTGCCGCACGGCCGGGTCCGGTTCCACTACGTCGTGTCCGGCGTCGCGGAGGTGACGGGAGGCGCGGCGCCGCTGCGCCTCGAAGCGGGCGACTTCCTGATGCTGCCCCGGTCCGACGCGCATCAGCTGCGAGCGGAGCGCACCGCGGTCGTGGCGTCGGGGGAGCTCGACACGACCACGGCGCCGGGGCTGCCTCTCGCATCCGCGCTTCCTGCATCCCTGACGGCGTGCGGCTTCGTCGTGCGCGAGCCGCACATGGGCCCGCTGATCGAGACGCTCGGACTCGAGTTCGGCGGGATGCGCGCGGGCAACTGCCTGATGGCGAGCCGGATCGCGTCGATCATCGCGACTGCGGCCGTGCGGTCGTGGGTGGAGAACGGCTGCGCCTCCGACCAGTGGCTCGTGAGCGTGCGCGACCCGCACATCGCACGTGCGGTGGCGGCGATGCGCGAGGCGCCGGGGGAGCCGTGGACGGTGGACCGGCTGGCGCGTGTGGCCAGCGCCTCCCGCACCGTCTTCGCCGAACGCTTCCGTGAACTGGTCGGCGATTCGCCGAGCCGCTACCTGGCCAGCGTGCGCGTGGAGCAGGCGGCGGAGCTGCTCCGCGACGAACGGCTCAGCGTCGGCGAGGTGGCGCACCGCCTGGGGTACGGGTCGGATGTGGCCTTCAGTCGCGCGTTCCGGCGCGTCACCGGGGTGAGCCCGGCCGCATGGCGGCGGAGCGCTGTCGTCGGCTCGCCGACCGCTCCCGCCGCCCTGAGCGCCTAGGCCGCCGGGCCGCGACGACGGGCGGTCCCGAGGAGCACTCCGCCGAGCACGGCGACGATCCCGCCCGCGACCAGCGCCTCCCTCACGCCGGCGCCGTCCACGAGCAGACCGCCGGCCGCGGCGCCCAGGGCGATCGCCAGCTGGAACGCGGCCACGACGAGGCCGCCCGCGGCCTCCATCCGCTCGGGCTCCGTGCGTGCCGCCCAGGTCTGTACCAGCGTCGGCACTCCGCCGAAGGCGAAGCCCCACAGCACGACCGCCGCGAAGGCGAGCGGGACCTGGTCGGGCAGCAGGGCGAACACGGTCACCGCCGCGCCCAGTACCGCCGGCATGACGACCAGCGCCGTGCGCAGCCGGCGGTCGGCGACCACGCCGGCGACGATGTTCCCGGCGAAGCCCCCCAGTCCGTACGCGGCCAGCAGCACGGCAAGACCCCCGGCGGTCAGGCCCGGGATGTCCGCGGCGCCCAGCCGGATGTAGGTGAAGCCGGCGAAGTGGCCGCCTGCGAGCAGGGCGATGCCGATCAGCCCGACGATCATGACCGGCGAACGGAGCGCGGCGAACAGCGTGCGGACGCCGGAGCCGGAGGCGGGGGCGATCTTCGGCAGCAGGAGCACCTGCGCGACCGCGGCCGCGACGGACATGGCCGCGACGAGGACGAACACGGCCCGCCAACCCCAGACCGCGCCGAGGAACGCGCCGAGCGGGACCGCGACCACGGTCGCCAGCGAGACGCCGGTGTTCACGATCATCATCGCCCGGCCCAGGTGCTCCTCCGGCACCAGCTGCGCCGCCACGGCGACGGCCATCGACCAGAAGCCGGAGATCGCGATCCCGAGCAGCACGCGCGCCACGAGCAGCAGCCAGAAATGCGGTGCCACGGCGACCAGGATGTTGGACACGGCCGCGAGCACGGCGAGCGAGACCAACAGGATGCGCCGGTCGAGGCGCGGCACGAGCGGACCGATCGCGGGACCGGCGATCACGCCGATCAGGGCGGTCGCCGTCACCGCCTGCCCCGCGGTCCCTTCGCTCACGCCCAGCCCCGCTGCGATCGGCGACAGCAGGCTGGCGGGCAGGAACTCGCTCGTCACCAGCGCGAAGACGCCGAGCATCAGGGCGACCACGCCGCCCCAGGATGCGCGGCGGACGGCACCGGAGACGGCGGGGACGGACGCGGTTCCGGGCGAGGGGGAGGTGTCGATGCTCATGCTCCCAGCCTCGCGGCGCGCACGCCCGCGCACCCGACCGATCGTCCGGGCGACCTGATCGCCCGTCCGGAATCGGCGGGACGCAACACGCCGCCATCCGGAGCGGATGACGGCGTGTCGCGACCCATGGAGGTCAGCGGGAGGCGGGCACCGCGTCCCGCAGGAAGTCGCGCATCCAGCGCGCGCTCCGCTTGGGCGTGCGCTTCTGCGTCTGGTAGTCGACGTGCACGATCCCGAAGCGACGCGAGTAGCCCCACGCCCACTCCCAGTTGTCGATCAGCGACCAGATGAAGTAGCCCTGCAACGGAAGGCCCTCGGCGACCGCGTTGCGCGCGGCCTCGAAGTGGGCCTCCAGGTACTCGGCGCGCGCGCCGTCGTCGATCTCACCGTCCGCATCCACCCGGTCGGGATAGGCGGCGCCGTTCTCGGTGATGTACAGCGGCAGGTCCGGCGCGAGCGCATTGGCCTGGCGCAGCACGTCGACCATCCCGTCGGGGTGGATCTCCCAGCCCATCTGGGTGACGGGCGCTCCCGTCTTGACGAACCGGACGTGCTCGCTGCCCGGGTAGGCGCTCGCCGGTGCGTCAGTCGCGGGCTTCGAGCCCGAGGCGACGGTGTGGCGGCTGTAGTAGTTGATGCCGAGGAAGTCGATCGGCGCCGAGATGAGCTTCAGGTCGTCGTCGGTCGCGTGCTCGGCGAACCACTCCGTCTCACCCAGGTCATCGAGCACGTCGGCGGGGTAGGAGCCCGTCAGCACCGGGTCGAGGAACAGCCGGTTGCTGAGGCCGTCGATCCGGCGCGCGGCGTCCGCGTCCGCCTCGGAGTCGCCCGCGGGCCGCACCGAGTACAGGTTCAGTGTGGTGCCGACGTTCGCCTGGGGGACGATCGCGCGCAGCGCCTCCAGCGCGTGACCGTGGCCGAGGAGCAGGTGGTGCGCCGCGTGCGCCGACCGCGTCCCGAGGGTGCGGCCGGGTGCGTGGTGGCCGCTCGCGTATCCGAGGAACGCCGAGCACCACGGCTCGTTGAGTGTGATCCAGTCGGTGACGACGTCGCCCAGCTCCTCCGCGACGAGCGCCGTGTAGTCGGCGAACCGCTTGGCGGTGTCGCGGTCGAGCCAGCCGCCGCGGTCCTCCAGCGCCTGCGGCAGGTCCCAGTGGTACAGGGTCGCCCACGGGGTGATGCCGCGCTCGCGTAGCGACTCGGCGAGCCGGCGGTAGAAGTCGAGGCCCGCGCGGTTCGCCGGCCCCGTGCCGCCGGCCTGGATGCGCGGCCACGCGATCGAGAACGGGTAGGCGTCGAGGCCGAGGTCGGCCATGAGCACGACGTCCTCCGCCCAGCGGTGGTAGTGGTCGTCTGCCACATCGCCGGTGCTGCCGTCGGCGATCGCGCCCGGGACGCGTGCGAACGCATCCCAGATGCTCTCGCCGCGGCCGTCCTCGTGGGTGGCGCCCTCGATCTGGTACGAGGCGGTCGCGGTCCCGAACACGAACCCGTCGGGGAGGTCGCTTCTCTGCATGGTCACTGCTCCTTGGACGGGGCGAGCCAGTCGCCGATGAGCTCGGCTCCGCTGCGTCCCTCCGGGAGATTACCCGTTCTCGGCGCGGATGCTGACGAATCGACGTGCGGGAGATCCGTGAGCTTGTGCCGTCTGCGGGGCCTCTCAGCCGTTCCCGTCGCTTACCCAGGCACGCCCTCCCGTCGTCCGCGATCCTGTGAGGATGCGCAACACCGTTCCCGCCGTCACCGCCCTGTTCTGGGTCACCAAGCTGCTGACGACGGCGATGGGCGAGACCGCCTCGGACTTTCTGGTGAAGACGATCAACCCGTTCGTCGCGGTCGGCGGCGCTTTCATCGTCTTCGCGGGGGCGCTGGCGCTGCAGTTCGCGGTGCGCCGCTATATCCCCTGGGTGTACTGGTTCGCCGTGCTCATGGTCGCGGTGTTCGGCACCATGGTCGCCGACGTCCTCCATGTCGAGCTCGGGGTGCCGTACCTCGTCTCGACCGTCGTGTTCGCCGTCGTCCTCGCGGCGGTGTTCGCGCTCTGGTACGCGACGCAGCGCACGCTCTCCGTGCACAGCATCGACACCTTCCCGCGGCAGGTCTTCTACTGGTGCGCGGTCCTTGCGACCTTCGCCCTCGGCACGGCCGTCGGCGACCTGACCGCTGTCACGTTCGGGATGGGGTACTGGCTCTCGGCGCTGGTGTTCGGCATCCTGTTCGCCCTCCCCGGTGTCGCCTACCGGTGGTGGGGGCTCGGCGCGACCGCGGCGTTCTGGACCTCGTACGTGCTGACCCGGCCGTTCGGCGCATCCATCTCGGACGGCCTCGCCGTCTCGCACGCCCGAGGCGGCCTCGCTCTGGGCACCGGCCCGGTCAGCCTCGCGCTGCTCGCGGCGATCGTGGTGTGCGTCGCGGTGCTCAGCCGGAAGCCGCAGTCGGCCGCCTCAGGGGAACGCGCGCAGGGCGCGCTCGGCGACGCGCTGGAGTGACGCGCGGCTCGCGCCGGCCGACGCCTGCACCGCCAGCCCGGCGCTGACCGTCACCAGGTACTTCGCGAGGTCGGCCGGACGCTCGTCGGGGCCGAGGTCGCCCTCGGCGACCGCTCGGCGGAAGCGCTCGGTCAGGCGGTGCTCGCCCGAGGCCCGACTGTCGGCGAGGAAGCGCACGATGCGCTGGTCTTCGGCGCTGCCTGCGAGCCCGCCCTGGATCGACAGGCAGCCGGCGGGCTTGCCGGGCGTCGTGATCGCCCGGACGTTGCTGCGGAGGTAGTGCTCGGCCACGGCGAGGGCGGTCGGCTCCTCGAGGGCGTCGCCCACGTACGCCATGTCGACCTCGGCGTAACGGGCGACCGCCTGCTTGAACGTCTCCTCCTTGTTGCCGAAGGCGGCGTAGAGGCTCGGGCGGTTGATGCCCATGGCCGAGGTGAGGTCGTCGAGCGTCGTGCCCTCGTAGCCCTGGCGCCAGAACACCTCGACCGCCGCATCCAGGGCCTCGTCGGTGTCGAATCCGCGCGGTCGTCCGCGTCCGGCCATCCCGCCCACCTCTTTCTGTACTGATCTGAAAAGAATTCTCTCATTTCGGGAATGCAGAGGCAATGGCGGTGTTTTATGTACCGTCTCGAACAGAATTGGAGCAGATCATGGACACCACCATCGCCACCACCCAGACCCTCGCCCGCAAGAAGGCGCTCGTCACCGGAGGCGCCCGCGGCATCGGCGAGGGCATCGCCCGGGCGCTCGCCGCCCACGGCGCGGAGGTCGCCGTCACGTACCGCGCCTCGCGCGAGCGCGCGGACGCCCTCGTGGCCGACATCCTGGCCGCCGGGGGACGCGCCGTCGCCGTGCACGCCGACAACTCCGACGCCGACACCGCTCGCGCGGGTGTCCGGGACGCCGCCGACGCGCTCGGCGGCCTGGACATCCTCGTCAACAACGCCGGAGGTGGATGGTTCGAGCACTTCACCGAAACCCCCGACGAGCACATCGAGGCGACGATCGACCTCAACATCCGCGGCACGGTCTACGCCACGCAGGCCGCCATCCCGCTGCTGCCCGACGGCGGACGGATCATCACGATCGGCAGCGTCAACGCCGAGCGCATCCCGTTCACCGGCGGCGCGGTCTACGGACTGACGAAGGCCGCGATGGTCGGCTTCACGAAGGGCCTCGCCCGCGACCTCGCGGGCCGCGGCATCACGGTCAACGTCATCCAGCCGGGTCCGATCGACACCGAGGGCAACCCGGCTTCGGGCGAGGCCGGCGACTACCTGGCCGGCTTCACCGCCTTCGGCCGCTTCGGTCACAGCTCCGACGTGGGCGAGCTTGTCTCGTGGATCGCGTCCGACGCCTCCGGCTACATGACAGGCTCCGCCGTCACGATCGACGGCGGCTGGACCGCCTGAGCCTCGCCCCTCCACCACCGACGATTCGTGCCGAATGCGCGCTATCCGTCACGAATGGCGATGATTCGGCACGAATCGTCGGTCGGGAGGAGGGAGTCACACCTCGGTGTGGCCCAGGCGCGGCTCGGGGACGAAGGCGGCGACCGCCTCGGCCGCGGACTCCAGCTCGAGGATGATGAGCTCGTTGCTTCCTGAGCGGAGCACCCCGCGGGGGACGTACAGCGTCTCCTGGGGTCCGCGGGTCCAGTAGCGGCCGAGGTTGAAGCCGTTGATCCAGGCGACGCCCTTGCCCCAGCCCGTCGTGTCGAGGAAGAGGGGAGCGGGCTCCGCGAGATCGAAGACGGCTCGGGCGAAGACCGGGCCGGCCAGGCGCGACGGCGGCGGCGCATCCACAGCGGCCAGCGCAGCGGACACCGGCTCGATCGACGACAGCTCCAGCGGGAGGACGCTCCAGCGCTGCAACTCCTCGCCGTTGAGCTGCACCGGGCCGATCAGACCCTTCGGTTCGCCGATGCGGGGGCCGTAGTCGACGCGGCCCTGGTCCTCGACCAGCACGGTCAGGGTCCCGCGGGAGGGCGAGAGCGCGATCGCGGTGTCGTGGTGGTCGCGCGCCAGCACGCCGAGGCGGCTGTCGCCGACCGAGACGTAGGCGCGGTCCCGCACCTCGCCGAACTCGAGGACCGCCGGCTCGGTGGTGTCGATCTCGGTGCGGTACAGGCCCAGACCGCTGTAGTGCCCGAGCTCGTCGAAGGTGGGCAGCGCATCCACGTGCGACCAGGCGCCGAGCCGGTCGGCGACCGCCCACAGCGGCACCGCCGCGTCGAACGGGACGGTGAAAGACGGCGCGGCGGCCGCGACCACCGGCTCCAGCGAGGGCACCGGCGCGTACTTGGCGATGACATCCCGGAACGCCCAGAACTTCTCGGTGGGCTCGCCCGCCTCGTCGAGCGGGGCGTCGTAGTCGTAGCTCGTGACGATCGGCTGGTACACGCCCTTGTCGTTGGCGCCGTTCGTGAAGCCGAAGTTGGTGCCGCCGTGGAACATGTAGAGGTTCACCGAGGCGCCCGAGGCGAGCAGGTCGTCCAGGTCGCCCGCGGACTGCTCGACGGAGGTCGTGTGATGGTGCGTGCCCCAGCTGTCGAACCAGCCGTCCCAGAACTCGGAGCACATCAGCGGACCGGTCGGCTGGTGGCGCCGCAGCGTCGCGAGGCGTTCGCGCGACCGGGAGCCGAAGGAGCCGGTCTTCAGGAGTTCCGGGAGCGACCCGTTCCGCAGCATCTCGTCCTCGGGCTGGTCGACGGTCGTCAGCGGCACGACGATGCCGGCGTCGCGGATGACGCGCACCAGCTCCGCGAGGTACTGCGCGTCGTCGCCGTACGCGCCGTACTCGTTCTCCACCTGCACGAGCACCACCGGGCCGCCCTCGGTGATCTGCAGCGGCCGGACGATGTCGAGCACGTTGCGCAGGTACCGGCTGACCGCGGCGACGAACTGCGGCTCCGACCTGCGGATGCCCACCGACGGATCGGTGAACAGCCACGCCGGCAGCCCGCCGTTGTCCCACTCGGCGCAGATGTAGGGACCGGGGCGCACGATCGCGTGCATCCCCTCGTCGGCGATGGTGCGCAGGAAGCGGGCCAGGTCGAGACCGCCGTCGGCGATCCACCGTCCGGGCTGCGGCTCATGCGCGTTCCACGGCACGTACGTCTCGATGGTGTTGAGCCCCATCAGGCGTGCCTTGTGGATGCGGTCGGCCCAGTCGTCCGGGTGCACCCGGAAGTAGTGGATCGCTCCCGAGAGGATGCGGTGGGGCTCGCCGTCGAGGACGAAGTCGTCTCCCGCGATCTCGAAGGTGGTCATCATTCTCCTGCGAAGTGTGTGGATGCGCGTGGCCGGCCGCGATGCGCGACCGGCCACGCGACGGCGCTACTTGCCGCTGACGGTGAAGCCCTGCTGGTTGCCGTAATCGACCAGCGCCTTCTGCCAGGCCTGCAGGCCGGGGTTCAGGCTGGAGTTCGACGTGTAGGACTGGCCGACGGTGTCGCCGTAGATGCTGTTCGCGTAGACCTGGAACGGCAGGTACTGCCAGCCGGTCGACACGTTCTTGGCGCCGTCCACCAGCACCTCGTTGATCTTCTGGCCGCCGAAGTACTCGGGGGCGGTGGCGAGGAAGTCGGAGGAGTTCAGGTCCTTCGTCGTGGACGGGAACCCGCCCGACTTCAGGAAGACCTTGATGCTGTCCTGGTCGTTGTTCAGCCACTTGAGGAAGCCGGCCGCGAGCGCCGGGTTCTTGCTCTGCTTGAGCACGACCTGGCCGCCGCCGCCGTTCTCGGCGTTCGCGGGCTGGCCGTCATAGGTCGGGATGGGCGCGACGCGCCACTGGCCGGAGCCGTCCTTCACCGACGACTCGAGCACGCCGGGCATCCACGCTCCGGTGACCAGGGTCGCGATGGAGCCGTTGCCGAGCGCCTTGAACCAATCGTCGCTCCAGCCGGGGACGGTGGAGAGCAGCTTGCCCTCGACCAGCTTGTCCCAGGTCGCCGTCCACTTCTTGGTGCCCTCGTCCTGGAGGTTGATCGAGACCTTGGTGCCGTCCACGGTGAACGGACGGCCGCCGGCCTGCCAGATCATGGAGGTGGTGAAGCCGGAGTCGCCCGAGTCGCTGGTGATGTAGGCGTTGGGGTCGGCGGCGTGCAGCTTCTGCGCCGCGGCGACGTACTCGTCCCACGTCTTCGGGACCTCGATGCCGTACTTGTCGAACAGCGTCTTGTTGTAGAACATCGCCATGGGACCGGAGTCCTGGGGGAGGCCGAACAACTTGCCGCCGACGTTCACCGAGCCCCACGGGCCGGGGGTGTAGTCGCCCTTCAGCTTGTCGAAGCCGTACTGCTTCAGGTCGACCAGGGAGTCGGAGAGCGCGAACTGCGGGATGGCGTAGTACTCGACCTGCGCGACGTCGGGTGCGCCCGACCCCGCCTTGATCGCGTTCTGCAGCTTGGTGTACTCGGTCGTGTTCGTGCCGGCGTTGACCAGCTTGACCTTGACCTTCGGGTACTGCTTCTCGAACGCGGCGACCTGCGCCTCCGCCGACGGCGTCCACGACCAGTAGGTGATGGTGCCGCCCTGCTTGAGGGCTGCGTCGATGTCGGAGGCGCTGCCGCCTCCCGACGACGTGCCGCCGGAGCAGGCGGCGAGCGAGACGCCGACGACGGTGCTGACGACCGCCGCCGCGATGGCCCGGCGCAGCGTCCGGGACGCGAGTGTGCGCTTCATGGTTTCCCTTTCACTTCTTCGTGGAATGCGATGCATGGATGTGGATGCGGTTACTGCTTGACGCTTCCGGCGGCGAGACCCGACTGCCAGTAGCGCTGGAGCACCAGGAACGCGGCCACGATCGGGACGATCGTGATGAGCGATCCGGTGATCACGAGGTTGAAGATCGGCTGGGCGCCGACCCCGGTCGCCTGAGCGCTCCACTGGCTGAGCCCGACCGTGAGGGGGTACCAGGTCGGATCGCTGAGCATGATGAGCGGCAGGAAGTAGTTGTTCCAGGTGGCGACGATCGCGAAGAGTGCGACCGTGACGATCCCGGGGGCGAGGAGTCGCAGCGAGACGGTGAAGAACGTGCGGAACTCGCTCGCCCCGTCCATCCGGGCCGCCTCGAGCAGCTCGGTCGGCACGGCCTCGGTGGCGTACGTCCAGATCAGGTAGAGCCCGAACGGGCTGATCAGCGACGGCAGGATGATGGCCCACGGCGTGTTGGTGAGCCCCGCCTGGCTGAACATCAGGAAGGTCGGGACGGCCAGTGCCGTTCCGGGGACCGCGATCGCGCCGAGGACGACGGCGAACACCGCGCGCTTGCCCGGGAAGTCGTATTTGGCGAGCCCGTAGCCGGCGACCGTGGCCAGCAGCGTCGCGCCTCCCGCGCCGACGACCACGTACAGCAGCGTGTTGCCGAGCCACTGCACGAAGATCCCGCCGCGGTAGGTGAACGTGTCGACGATGTTCTGGATGAGGTTGAAGTCCTTGCCGAACCACAGCCCGAACGACGAATAGAGGTCGGGCTGGCTCTTCGTCGCATTGACGATCAGCCAGACCAGCGGCACGAACGAGTAGATGACGAACAGGATCATCACGATCGTCAGGACGGGCGACTTGCGGATGCGCCGGCCGGAGGAGGCGCCGGCGTTGCTGCGGGCGGCGGCGCGGGACGGCGCCGTACGGGTGCGGGTGCGCGGGCTGCGCGTGTCGGTCAGGGAGGCCATCAGCGGAGCTCCTTCCTCGAGCCGCGGAGCTGGACGACGTAGGCGATCACCGCGGTGACGACGCCCATCACGATCGCGACGGTCGCCGCGTAGTTGAACTGCTGGCCGGCGAACGAGAGGTTGTAGGCGTACATGTTCGGGGTGAAGTAGCTGCTGATCGCGTTCGGCGCCAGCTGCTTCAGGAGATTCGGCTCGTTGAAGAGCTGGAAGCTGCCGATGATCGAGAAGATCGTCGCGATCACCAGCGCACCGCGGATGGCCGGGAGCTTGATGCTGAACACCGTGCGGAACGCGCCCGCGCCGTCGATCTCGGCCGCCTCGTACAGCTCGCCCGGGATGACGCGCAGCGCCGCGTAGAATATGAGCATGTTGTAGCCCATGAACTCCCAGGTGACGATGTTGCCGATCGAGGCGAGCACCCACGGTCCGCTGAGGGGCGCGAGTCCGGTCCCGAGGAGCTGGTTGAGGCTCGCCGTCAGCCCGAACTGGTCGCCGTAGATGAAGCCCCAGATCAGGGCCGCGACGACACCGGGGACCGCGTAGGGGAGGAAGAGCGCGATACGGAAGAATCCCGCGCCGTGCAGACGGGCGCCGTCCAGGGCGAGGGCGGCGATCAGGGAGAGCACCAGCATGATCGGCACCTGCACGACCAGGAAGATCGTCACGCGCCCGAGGGAGGCCCAGAACTTCTCGTCCTGGAAGACCGCGACGTAGTTGCCCAGGCCCACGAACGCGTTGCCGCCGATGAGCTGCTGGCGGAAGAGGCTGAGGTAGATGGCGTAGACGACCGGCGCGATGATCATGGCCGCGAACACGATCATGAATGGTGCGACGAAGGCCCAGCCTCGCCAGTCGCGGCGCGCCTTTCGGAGGCGGCGGGTGCCGCCTGGCGTGGTCGCCTGCGTGAGGGACGTCGTTGTCATGTCTTCCCCGTGGGTTCTGGGTTGGTTCGGATGTTTACGTCAACATCGTGGGCGCCACTCTAACATGTTGACGTCAACACAGCGCAACTCCTTTGTGAGAAGGTGGACCCATGACCGAGCCGATCGCCGACATCCCGACCGCTCCGGCGACCCGCAAGCGCGGACCCTCGCTGGGCGACGTGGCGGCGCACGCGGGTGTGTCCACCCAGACGGTGTCACGTGTCGCGAACGGCCTCACGAACGTGGAGGAGACCACGCGGCAGCGCGTCCTCACCTCCATGCAGGCGCTCGGCTACCGCCCCAACCGCGCCGCCCGTGCGCTGCGCTCGGGCCAGTTCCGCAACATCGGCGTGATGATGTTCACCCTCTCGTCGTACGGCAACATGCGCACATTGGACGCGATCGCGGTCTCGGCGGCCAAGGCGGGGTACTCGATCACGGTCGTCCCGGTCGAGCACCCGACCCAGCAGGACGTCAGCGCCGCTTTCTCGCGCCTCCTGGAGCAGGCCGTCGACGGGATCATCGTGGTGCTCGAGGCGCACATCGCCGACCGCTCGGATGTCGAGCTGCCGTCGGGTCTCTCGGTCGTCGTCGTCGACTCCACCGAGCGACGCGACTACCCGCAGGTCGACACCGACCAGGCGGAGGGCGCCCGCCAGGCGACCGAGCACCTGCTGAGCCTCGGCCACTCCACCGTCTGGCACATCTCCGGTCCGGCCGAGTCGTACTCCGCCGCTCGTCGTGAGGACTCCTGGCGGCGGACCCTCGAGCAGGCCGGAGCGCCGGTCCCGGAGGTGTTCCGCGGCGACTGGTCGACGGCCGCCGGCTACCGCCACGGGCGGGAGATCGCATCCCGTCCCGAGATCACGGCGGTCTTCGCGGCGAACGACCAGATGGCGCTCGGGGTGCTCCGCGCGCTGCACGAGGCCGGCCGCCGCGTGCCCGAGGACGTCAGTGTGGTCGGCTTCGACGACATGGCCGAGTCGGACTCCTTCTGGCCGCCGCTCACCACGGTCCACCAGGAGTTCGAGGCGATCGGACGCCGCGCCCTGGAACTCCTGATCGCCGAGATCGAGGCGCGCCCGGAGCCCGTCCGCTCGTCGGTCATGCCCACGCGTCTGGTCGTCCGCGCCAGCACGGCGCCGCCGGCGGACTAGCGGCGCTCACTGCATGACCTGCTCGATAGAGCGAGATCCCGTGAAGTTCTGACCGTGGGCAGGAAGGGCGCGCTCAGAGCGAGCGGCCTACGACGGCACCGGGGTCCGCGGCCAACGCCCGAACCCGGAGCCGCTCGCTGCGCGCCCTGCTGCGATCGAGCGCCGGACTGCCGGCCGGCCGGATGACATAGCCGGTGCGAGGGTCCAGCTGGTCGACCGCGAGGTCGCCGCCGCTCGAGAGGGTGTAGCCGGCTCGGAGTTCCGCTCGCTCGCGTACCGGCACGAAGATCCACAGTAACCGCGCCGTCAGGATGCCGAAGAGACCCGCGTACAGCAGAGAAAGGAAGACCGCCGTCGGCACGGCCCAGACGTGCGTCCACGTGAGGATGCCGAACGGGAGCATCGCCACGAAGCTGAGCAGCCCTCCGGCGAAAGCGACCACGCCGACGAGGTACATCGTCGTGGAGTGGATACCCGGGGCGAAAGCGCGGCGCACCGGCCGATCGGTCGGCTGGTCGGCAGGCTTCGCTGACGGGATGGGGAGGGCCGCGGTCGCCGTTCCTCGGATCCGCTCGACAGCCTCGAGATGCTCCTGGATCTCCGCGGGTGAGCTGAAGCGGAACCCGGTGAAGCCCCTCGTCGCCTTGATCACGAGGGGGAGGGCTGTGGGATTTCCGTCATGCAGCACCGAGAGCGTGAGCGCCGAGACCTGGCGCCCGCCCGTGACCCCGACGGTCGTCACGCCGACCTCGGCGACTTGCGACCATCCCAGCCGTAAGAACTCGACGACGTTGCGGGCGCCCGCGTAGAAGCGCGCACCTTCGGCGTCGAATTCCACCTCGTAGCCGCCGTTGGCTCCCCGGGCAGCGGGCCGGCCTCCCACGGCGAACAGGCCGGCGGTGGTCGGGTCGCATGCGACTCCCTCCACGACGTAGCCGTGGGGCCACAACGCCTTCACCGCGTCGTACCGCGCGTCGGCCCTCCATCGCATGCAGAGGAGCACAACGACGAAAAGTATCGCCCCGCCGAAGGCGATGGTCGACGCGATGCCGAGCCCGAGCCCGCGGCCCCGGCCGAGCATCTCGAGAACGGTCATCGGGATGGCGAACGCGGGGATGAAGAGGAGCCACCACAACGCGCGAGGCCACCGACTCGGAATCACGGACCACATCCTGCCAGACGAATAAAAGCCCCGCCGATCTCGGCGGGGCTTTCGTCACTGTCTCAACACAGTTCCGTGTGCCTGAAGCACAGTGCGCCACGAGGGATTCGAACCCCCAACCTTCTGATCCGTAGTCAGATGCTCTATCCGTTGAGCTAGTGGCGCATGGCCCGCAAGCAGGCCGGATACGAGCTTACATGACCGCATCCAAGACCGCCAATTGACGGCGGAGGGCGACCTGGCGGTAGGACGTCTCGATCAGCTCGGAGGCTTCCGACCAGTCGGATGCGCCGCGGTCGAGGTCGATTGCGAGCCAGCCGCTCGGGCCCCAGTACTTCGGCACGAACACCCGCGGGTCCTCGCGCCACGCGGGCGCCTCTGCCGGGTCGGGCTTGAACACGAGCGTGTCCGGGCGGCTCATCGCCGCGCCGAGCACCGCGAACGCGCGGCCGCTCTCGCCGGCCTTCCACGACGGACGGCCGTGGTTGAGCGTCTCCACGGCCTCCGGAAGGCGCAGGGCCAGGGCGCGGATGCGATCGACCAGCGGGTCGCCCTCCTCGAACAGGAGCGGGTGATCGCTCATCGCCGTTCCCTTCTCATCGGAACACCTCATCCAGGAAGCACACCATCGCACGCCAGCTGCGGGCGTCCGCCACCGGCCGGTAGCGGTCGGTGCCCGGGATGGTGAAGGCGTGCGGCGCGCCCGAGTAGGTGGTGATCTGCCAGTCCACGTGCGGGGCTCCGCGCAGCTCCTGCTCGAACGCCACCACGGCCTCGTCGGGCACGACGGGGTCGGCGCCGCCCGTGAGCACGAGAAGGGATGCGGCGATCTGGCCGGCGTCCGACGGATCGTGCGCGATCAGGCCGCCGTGGAACGAGACCGTGCCTCGGAGGGGCGCGCCGGTCCGCGCGAACTCGAGGGCCGCGGTGCCGCCGAAGCAGTACCCGATCACCGCGAGCCGCGCGGGGTCGACGGCGGGATGCTGCTGCAGCCAGCTGAAGGCCGCCGCCACGCGCGAACGCAGTAGGGGGAGGTCGCGGTAGTACTTGCCGGCCTCCGCGGGAGCGTCGTCGCCGCTGGGGCGCACGCCCGAGCCGTACAGGTCGGCGGCGAACGCGACGTAGCCGAGCCGGGCGAGCATCTGGGCGCGCATCCGCACGTTGTCGCCGACGCCGTGCCAGTCGTGGAGCACGAGCACCGCCGGGCGGCGCTCGTCCGCCTGCGCGTCCCGCGCCAGGTACCCCTCGAGGGGCAGGCCCTCGTGCTCGTATGTCACCGCCTCGGCCTCGATGACGGCGTGCTCCTGGATGGGCACGCGCTCCAGCAGTGTCTGGAAGGCGGGGGCGAGAGCGGGCGACGGGGTGTCGAGCGACAAGGTGGGACTCCAGGATCGTCACGTCGCACGGACGGCGGGCGCCGCCGGCGGCCTGGCGTGCTGTGGCGGGTCGCGGAACGCGCGGGAGCCCTCGGGTGCGGGTCGGGATCCCACGGTTTTCACCATACCCCGGTTCCCCCTCCGGGCCGCGGACGTACGATGGGCGCATGGCCACCGAGTTCAGCGATCAGACGGATGCGAGCCGCTACGCGATGCACGTCGACGGGGAGCTGGTGGGCGTGCTCGACTACCGCATCCTGGGCGACTCCATCTCCCTGACCCGTGCGTTCACCGTGCCGCATCACCGCGGGAAGGGCTATGCCGCGCAGCTGGTCGAGTACGCCGTCGACGACATCGAGAAGAACGGGTCGCGGCACGTCGTGCCCATGTGCTGGTACGTCGCCGACTGGTTCGAGGCGCACCCCGAGCGTTCCGCGCTGCTGCAGCGCCGCGCCGGCTGACGGCGGCATGAGCGGACCGGCTCCGGGGGAGCCCGCGCGGCTCGTGGCCCGAGTCTCGCGGTTCGGCGACCCGACCGCGATGGTGCTGGCGCGTGAGGCGATCCGGCCGCCCCGCGGGAACGAGGTCGTCGTGCGGGTGACGTACGCGTCGGTGGGGTCGACGGATGTGCTGGCCCGGCGCGGCGGGTACGTGCTGCATCCTTCGCCCGGCTTCATCGGCGGCTACGACTTCGTCGGCGAGCTGCTCACCGAGTCGGCGGTATCGGTGGCGCTGGGTCTGCGGGAAGGCGCGACGGTCGTCGGCATGCTGCCGGGGATGGGGTCGCACGCGACCTTCGTGACCGTCGCGCCGACGCTGCTCGTGGCCCTTCCGGACGGTATGGATCCGGCCGCCGCGGCCGTCCTCCCGCTCGACGGCGTGACGGCGGGGCACGCGCTGGAGCTGGCGCGGTCGCCGCGCCGGGTGCTCGTTCAGGGCGCGTCCGGCGCGGTCGGCTCGCTCGCCGCGCAGCTGGCGGTGCGCAACGGTCTCACGGTCGTCGGGACCGCCTCGGCGCGCACGGCCGACCGCGTCCGCGCGCTCGGCATCCCCGTGGTCGACCACACCGCCCCGGACTGGCCCGATCGGGTCGTCGAGGCGGCGGGTGGACAGGTGGATGCGGTGATCGACCACACGGGGACGGACCGCGTGCGGGAGGCGCTCGCGCCGGGCGGGGTGGTCGTCCGCACCGCCTTCACGGGACGGCCCGGGCAGGAGAAGGCGGACTCCCTGCGCGGCGGCCTCGGAGCGGCCGGGCACCGCTGGGAGCGCGTCTGCAGCGCGCCGCTGTACGTCGCAACGCGGCGCAACGCCTACCGGCGGACGCTGTCGGGCCTGCTCGCAGCCGCCGCGTCAGGCGAGCTGACGACGGCCGAGCCGCGCCTCCATCCGTTCGCGCAGGTGTGGGAGGCGCACCGGGCCGCCGACGCGGCCGAGCCCGGCACGAAGGTCGTGCTCGCCGTCGGCTGACGTCAGAAGACGAACATCTGACCCAGCACCACGACGGCGATGATGAACAGCACCACGATCGTGATCATGACGATCATCGCCCTCCCGGACAGCCGGGCGATGCCGAAGCCGACCAGGAACGGCAGGGCGATGCAGCCGAGGGCGAGCACCCACCAGAAGGCGGCGAAGCCACCGGCCGACGCCGACTCGAGCCTGCCGCCGAACAGCCGCTGCGTCTGCGGATGCGTCGCGAACGCGATGCACGCCGACAGCGGGTACGCGATCAGCACCGCGGTGATGAGTCCGGCGAACGCACCCCACAGGCCGCGCTTGTCGCCCAGCTGCAGCGTCTCCTCCTGATGCGGCCCCTGGCGGCTCTTGGTGCTCATGGCGCACAGCATAGCCAGCGGCCGGAGGCCCGGGAATGCACCAAAATCCGGCGCGAGCCGCGCGGCCCAGCGGGGGTCAGAAGTCGTCGACCGAGCCGATCACGACCGGCACGCACTCGGTGAAGCGGTAGCGGATGAGCTCCGGCCACAGGGTCGAGTCGCAGAGGTCGAACACGTCCATCACGGCCGCTCCGCCGATGTGCGACGGCAGCCGCAGCTCGAACGGCGGCTCGCTCGTGCGCTCGAACTCGATCTCGTACGCGACGTCGTCGCGTTCGAGCACCGCGAGAACGGTGTCCATCGGTCGCCTCCTCCCGGATCCGCGGATGCTGTACGCCCAGCGATACGCCCTCCCGTGACGATGGCAAGCCCTGGTGTGACCACGTCTGCTGGACGCGTTCCCGCAGCGACCATCGGACGCCGCGGAATCGTCGCGAGAGACTACGGTGGCGGCATGTCCCGCATCCAGGAGGTCGCCCGCGACTCGTTCGGTTGGCAGGAGCTGCGTCCGCGGCTGGCAGACGCGATGGAGGTGCTGCTCGACGGCGGCGACGTTGTCGCCATCATGCCGACCGGCTACGGCAAGTCGTCGCTGTATCAGGTGACCGGCACGATCCTCGGCGGCGTCACGATCGTGGTTTCGCCGTTGATCTCGCTGCAGGAGGACCAGGTGCGCGCGCTCGGGGAGGCGAAGGACGTCCCGCGCGCGTTCGCGATCAACTCCTCGGCCGGGCAGCGCGAGCGGGAGCGCGACTGGGAGGCCGTGGAGTCGGGGAAGCCGGCGTTCGCGTTCCTCGCGCCGGAGCAGTTGGCCAACCCGGAGGTGCGCGAGCGTCTCCGCGGCATCGACGTGTCGCTGTTCGCCGTCGACGAGGCGCACTGCGTCTCCGCGTGGGGTCACGACTTCCGCCCGGACTACCTGCTGCTCGGCGACGTGATCGAGGAGCTCGGCCATCCGCCGGTCGTCGCCATGACCGCGACCGGCGCGCCGCCCGTGCGCGCCGAGATCGCCGAGCGGCTGGGGATGCGGCGGCCGCGGCTGTTCGCGACGGGCTTCGACCGGCCCAACCTGCGGCTCGAGGTGCGGAGGTACGAGGACGATACGGAGAAGCGGGCGGCCGTGCTCGCGCATGTCGGAGAGCTGAAGGGCTCCGGGCTGGTCTACACGGCGACCCGCAAGGACGCCGAGCAGTACGCCGAGCAGCTGAAGGCCGAGCACATCCCCGCAGCGGCATACCACGCCGGGCTGCGCCGCGGGGAACGCGACGAGGTCTACGAGCGGTTCATGGACGACCGCGCCCGCGTGATCACGGCGACCAGCGCCTTCGGCATGGGCATCGACAAGCACGACGTGCGGTTCGTCATCCATGCGTCGGTCACCGATTCGCTCGACAGCTACTACCAGGAGGCGGGCCGTGCCGGTCGCGACGGGGAGCCGGCGGTCGTGACTCTGCACTATCGGCCGGAGGACTTCGCGCTCACCAAGTTCTTCTCGGGCGGCGGCCCGGACCCCGACGAGCTGGCGCGCGTGTTCGCGGCGGTGCGCGCTCAGCCCGGCCTGAGCCGCTCCGAGCTCGCGGAGAGCAGCGGCGTCAGCGTCCGTTCGCTCGGCCGCCTGCTGGGGCTGCTGCGCGACGCGAACGTACTGGGCGGCTCCGACGACGAACTGCGTGCGGAGGACGTCAAGCCGGGCGAGGCCGCGTCCCGCGCCGTCGCCGAGGCGGAGGCGCGCCAGCGGATCGAGCACTCGCGATCGCAGCTCATGCAGGAGTATGCCGAGACGGGCATGTGCCGCCGGCAGTTCCTGCTGGGCTACTTCGGGGAGGAGCTGCCGGAGCCGTGCGGCAACTGCGACACTTGCACGACGGGCAGCGCCTACCGCTGGGCCGAGGAGCACGACGCGGCCGGAGAGGACCCCTTCCCGCTCGCCGCGCGGGTGCGTCACGAGAGCTGGGGCGACGGCGTCGTCATGCACACCGAGGCCGACCGCCTCACGGTCTTCTTCGACGAGGCCGGCTACAAAGTGCTGTCGCTGGCGGCCGTGCGCGACGGCGGACTGCTCGAGGTGGTCGGCGCGGCGGCGTGACCGCGGCGCCTCAGCTCCGCCCGATCCGGCGCGCCGACGCGACCGCCGCATCCACGCCGTCCCACCAGGGCTCGCCGTGGCCGGGCAGGATGGTGCGCGCTCCGGTCGCGAGGATCGTGTCCAGCGTCCTGAGAGCCATCTCGGAGTCCGCCGTCGCCGCGCCCGCGATGATCTGGGCGCCCGGGATCCCCTTGTAGGGGTCCAGGGTGACGATCGCGTCC
Source organism: Leifsonia xyli (assembly GCA_001647635.1). Lineage (NCBI taxonomy): Bacteria > Bacillati > Actinomycetota > Actinomycetes > Micrococcales > Microbacteriaceae > Leifsonia > Leifsonia xyli. Next base: position 2,559,362 of record CP014761.1, read on the forward strand.
CCGCTGAGCAGCGTCTCCCGGTCGCGCAGGAGCAGGGCGCAGTGCCGAAGGTGTGGCCGGGGGTGAAGACGACCTCCGGGTGTCCGGGGAGGTCGAGCCTCCCCTCGCTGGGGAGCTCCGAGACGTCCTCGACGCCCGTCACACGCAACGCGCCGGCCTTCACCATGCCGGCGACGGCGCCGATCGACCGCGGGTACAGGAAGGGATAGACGAACGGCGTGTGCTCGCGCTTGTAGCGGTAGGGATGCGCGGCGAGGCGCCGATCCTCGGCGTGCACGAACACCGGGACGCCGAGCTCCTCGATCGCCCGCTCGGCGAACCCGACGTGGTCGAAGTGCCCGTGGGTCAGCACGATGCCCTGCAGGTCGCGCATCCGCAGGCCCACCTCGTGGGCTGCGTGCACCAGCGGACCCCAGGTCTTCGGGAACGCCGCATCCACGAGCGTCCAGGCGTCGCCGTCGGCCAGGAGGTAGCAGTTCGTGGACGCGTGCTCGAGCCGATGGACGCCCGGCACGACCTGCGGCGTCAGGCGCGGCGCCGCTCTCCGGCGGTCGGGCGTCAGGGGGATGGTCCGGGTCATAGTGCCGTCGTACCCGTGTCATCCGGACGGGCGCAGGGCTTGACAGGGGAGGCGGAATCATCGGCCACCCCCTAAGCTGTTCCGCGGGAAAGGGGAATCGTATGAGCGCGATCGCTGTGCACGAGTTCGTCTCGCTGGACGGAGTTTTCGAGGATCCGTCGTGGACGGCCGAGTTCGGTTTCGATCCGGAGATGGGCGAGGACATCGGGCGGATCACGCGGCAGTCGGATGCGATCCTCCTCGGCCGGCGCACGTTCGAGATGTTCGCGCCCGCCTGGTCGCAGCGCACCGCCGCCGACGACCCCGGCGCCCCGTTCTTCAACGACAGCCCGAAGGCGGTCGTCAGCTCGTCGCTCGACGACGCGGCGGCGGAGCGCACCTGGTCCAACTCCCGGTCGCTCGGCGCCTACGACGCCGACCGCATCCGCGAGTTCGCCGACGGGTACCAGGGCGTCTACGTGAGCGGCTCCGGCTCGCTCGTGCGGTCGCTGCTCGCCGACGGTCTGCTCGGATCGCTGCACCTGTTCGTCTATCCCGTGGTCCGGGGCACCGGCGCCCGCCTGTTCCCCGACGGGAGCGCGCCGGCGACGCTGCGGCTGCGGCACCACGACGCCTACGACAACGGCGTCCTCCACCTCCACTACACCGCCGCCTGACGCCGCGTCCGCGCCGCGTCACGATTGAGGTCGCCAGGCGTCCTCATTAACGAATAGCGTCGGTGGTGCCGAGGATGATCGGCACCACAACCTACACAGCACACCGGGAACCACTGTGACTCTGCTTCGTCTCTCGCTCCGCTTCGTGCGCCCGTACTGGCGCGCGGTTACCGCGGTCGTGATCCTCCAGTTGATCGCGACCATGGCCGCCCTCTACCTGCCGACGCTCAACGCCGACATCATCGACAAGGGCGTCGTCACGGGCGACACCGACTTCATCTGGCGCACCGGCGGCATGATGCTCATCGTCTGCTTCGTGCAGGTGATCGCCGCCGTCGCGGCCACCTACTTCGGCGCTCGCGCGTCCATGTCGGCCGGCGCCGACATCCGGCGCTCCTTCTACCGCAAGGTGGATGCGCTGCCCTCGCTCGACCTCGCCCGCTGGGGCACGCCGACGCTCATCACCCGCAACACGAACGACGTGCAGCAGGTGCAGATGCTGCTGCTGATGACGTTCAACTTCATGGTGTCCACACCGATCATGTGCATCGCCGGCATCATCTTCGCCGTTCGGGTCGACGCGGGCCTCTCCTGGCTGATCTGGGTGTCCGTCGCCGTGCTGTTCATCGTGGTCGGCATCCTGGTCACCATCCTGCTTCCGATGTTCCGCATCATGCAGGAGCGAATCGACGGGGTGAACGGGGTCATCCGCGAGCAGATCGTGGGCATCCGCGTGATCCGCGCGTTCGTCCGCGAGAAGTTCGAGACCGAGCGCTACGACGACGCGAACACTGCCCTCACGCGCATCTCGGTGAAGGTCGGCAACGTGTTCGTGCTGATGTTCCCGATCATCATGCTCATCCTGAACGCGGCGACGGTCGCGGTGCTGTGGTTCGGCGGTCACCGGGTCGACCAGGGCGACATCCAGATCGGGGCGCTGACGGCGTTCCTGCAGTACCTGCTGCAGATCCTCGTCGCGGTCATGATGGGCGTCTTCATGGCGATGATGATCCCGCGCGCGATGGTCTGCGCCGAGCGCATCGACGAGGTGCTGAGCGCCGTGCCGAGCTCCAGGGCCGAGGGCACCGGCGCATCGGCGCTGCCGGTGGACGGCCGGGTCGAGGTCCAGGATGTGACGTTCGGCTACCCGGGCGCCGAGAAGCCGGTCCTGAGCGATGTGTCGTTCACCGCCGAGGCCGGCCGGGTCACGGCGATCGTCGGGTCGACCGGTTCGGGCAAGACGACGCTCGTGTCGGTCATCGCGAACCTGTTCACGCCGCAGAAGGGCCGCGTGCGCATCGGCGGAGTGCCGGTGGACGAGCTCGACCGGAAGCAGGTCGCGGGCGTGCTGGGTCTGGTGCCGCAGCGTCCGTACCTCTTCTCCGGCACGATCGCCTCGAACCTGCGCTTCGGCCGGCCGGACGCGACCGACGAGGAGCTGTGGGAGGCGCTGCGCGTGGCGCAGGCGGAGGACTTCGTCCGCGCCAAGGATCGCGGCCTCGACGAGCGGATCGCCCAGGGCGGGACGAACGTCTCCGGCGGTCAGCGCCAGCGGCTCTGCATCGCCCGCGCCCTCGTCGCCCGCCCGAAGGTGTTCCTCTTCGACGACTCGTTCTCGGCCCTCGACGTCGCCACGGACGCGCGGTTGAGACGGGCGCTCGCCGACTCGACCGGGGATGCGGCGGTGATCGTGGTCGCGCAGCGCGTCTCCACGATCCGCGAGGCGGACACCATCATCGTCATGGACGACGGCCGGGTCGTCGGCCAGGGCACGCACGACGAACTGCTCGAGTCGAACGAGACCTACCGCGAGATCGTCGAGTCGCAGCTGAGCCTGGAGGTGGCCTGAGATGGCACGCACCACGGAACGCACGAAGCGCGGCGGTCGTCCCCAGCCGGGACAGGAGCCGACGGCGAAGGACATCGTCCTCGACGAGCTCGAGGAGGAGTATGACTTCACGCCCGGCGAGGGCGACGGCGACATGTTCGGCGGCGCGCCCGCCAAGAAGGCCGAGAACTTCTGGCCGTCGTTCAAGCGACTGATGGGCCTGCTCAAGCCGGAGTGGCTCGGGATGGCGTGGGTCACGCTGCTCACGGTCGTGTCCGTCGTTCTCGTCGTCATCGCGCCGAAGATCCTCGGCGATGCGACCAACGTCATCTTCCAGGGCGTTGTCGTCACCAAGCAGGGCGTCGACTTCACGGAGCTCGGTCGTCTGCTGACGGTCGTGCTCGCCTTCTACCTCGTGGCGTCGCTGCTGCAGTGGTGGCAGGGGTACCTGCTCAACGCGCTCGTGATGCGCGTGATCTACGGCCTGCGCAAGGACGTCGAGGCGAAGCTCAACCGCCTGCCGCTGAGCTACTTCGACACCCGCCAGCGGGGCGACCTCATGTCGCGCGTCACGAACGACGTCGACAACATCCAGACGGCGCTGCAGCAGGCGTTCTCGCAGCTGATCCAGTCGGTTCTGATGGTCATCGGGATCGGCATCGCCATGTTCATCGTCTCCTGGCAGCTCGCGCTCATCGCGCTCATCTCGATTCCGCTGTCGGGCGTGATCGCGGGCGTGATCGGGTCGCGGTCGCAGAAGCTGTTCCGCACGCAGTGGGCGTCCACCGGTGCGCTGAACGGCCACATCGAGGAGTCGTATTCGGGACTCGAGCTGGTGCGCGCGTTCGGGCGCGACGAGGTCATGCTGGCGGAGTTCGACGGGCGCAACTCGACGCTGCGGGGCGCGCAGGTCGGGGCGCAGTTCGTGTCGGGCAGCATCATGCCGTCCATGAACTTCGTCTCCTACCTCTCCTATGTGCTTATCGCGGTCATCGGGGCGCTCATGGTCACCGGCGGGACCCTCACGCTCGGTGCCGCGCAGGCCTTCATCCAGTACTCGCGCGAGTTCTCGCAGCCGATCGGGCAGATCGCCGGCATGGCGAACATGCTGCAGTCGGGCGTCGCGTCCGCGGAGCGGACGTTCGAGTTCCTCGACTCCGAGGAGCAGACGCCGGACACCGACACGGAGCACCTGCCGGAGCGTGCCGACGGCCGCGTCGAGCTCGACCACGTCGACTTCTCCTACGACCCCGAGACGGAGCTCATCCAGGACCTCTCGCTCAAGGTGCAGCCGGGGAGCACGGTCGCCATCGTCGGGCCGACCGGCGCGGGCAAGACGACGCTTGTCAACCTGATCATGCGCTTCTACGAGCTGAGCGGGGGCACGATCCGTCTCGACGGCATCGACACCACCCGCCTCTCGCGCGCCGAGCTGCGCGGCCAGGTAGGGATGGTCCTGCAGGACGCGTGGCTGTTCTCGGGCACGATCCGCGAGAACATCCGCTACGGCCGCCTCGACGCGACCGACGACGAGGTGATCGCCGCGGCCAAGGCCACCATGGTCGACCGCTTCGTGCGGCAGCTGCCGGACGGCTACGACACCGTGATCGACGCCGAGGGCGGCAACGTCTCGGCCGGCGAGCGTCAGCTGATCACCATCGCCCGCGCGTTCATCGCCAACCCGTCGCTGCTCATCCTCGACGAGGCGACCTCCTCGGTCGACACCCGCACCGAGCTGCTGGTGCAGCACGCGATGGCGGCGCTGCGGACCGACCGCACGTCGTTCGTCATCGCGCACCGGCTCTCCACGATCCGCGATGCGCACACCATCCTGGTGATGGAGCACGGACGCATCGTCGAGCAGGGCGACCACGCGACGCTGCTCGCACGTCGTGGCGCCTACTACGAGCTCTACATGACCCAGTTCCGCGGCGATGACGCGGAGTCGGAGGAGACCCGCGAGGAGCAGGAGCAGGCCGAGGTCGCCGCGCCGTAGGGGCCGAGAGTAGTGCGCGGACCGCTAGCGGGGTTGGGCGGCCCGCGCACCGGACTCCATACAACGGTGGTGGCGCCGGCGCGTCACGCGCTTGACGCCACCGCCGCCGCGTGTAGCTAGAACAGCCGTTCCAGCGCCGGCTACCGCTTCACGATCTTCGCGACCGTCCGCACCGCGATCACGCCGGCGAGCACCCACGGACCGACCACGATGATCGGGTCGAGCCAGGTGTGCTTGACGTCCGCGCGCCCCTGGCCGAAGCGGGACGACAGCGGATGGTGTCCCGCCTCCGCGAGAACGCCCGACTCGGTGATCGGGTCGTCGGGCCGACGGCTGGCGAGCGACCTCAGGTGCGAACCGATCGCATCCACCCGGTCACCGGCGACCAGCAGCAGCCAGTGCGCGGTCTGGCCTTCGCTGTACCGGTCGTAGGCGAAGCGGCGGATGGCGCCCGAGACGCCGTGCAGCGGCTGGGCGGTTCCGAAGACCGGCGGCATCTCGGTGTGCTCGACCGACCGCTCCCGTTTGCCGACTGGCTCCTGGCGCACCGGGTACGTCCAGTGCGCACCGGTGTCCTCCGGGTCCCTCAGCTTCTCGCGCGGATGCGACGGACGGTCGGCGAGGTCGCTGTCGGCGCCCCAGCCGGGGATGCGCTGCCGGAGCGCCTCCGGGTCGTACTTCTTGAAATGGTCGCTTGCGACGTAGGGCATGGCGTTCTCCTTCCTAGGCCGCGCTCGGAACGACGAGCGGCTTGATGATGCCGTCGAGCTTGTTCGAGAACAGGTGGTACCCGTCCTGGATGTGCTCGAGCGGGATGCGGTGCGTCACGATCTCCGACGGCTTGAGATAGCCGTTGCGGACGTGCTCGAACAGCCGCGGCCACTGCCGCTTGACCGGGCACTGGTTGGTGTTGATCCGGAGGCCCTTGTTCATCGCGTCCCCGAACTTCACGGCACTGAACAGCGGGCCGTAGGCGCCCATCACGGAGACCGTGCCGCCCTTGCGGACCGAATCGATCGCCCAGTTGCGCGCGACCGGCGAGCCGCCCTGCAGCTTCAGCTTCGCTGACGTGATGTGCTGCAGCGCCGAACCGTCCGCTTCCGCACCGACGGCGTCGATCACCCTGTCGGCGCCGAGCCCGTCGGTGAGGTACTTGACCGTGCGGACGATGTCGCCCTCCTCGACGAAGTTGTACGTCTCGGCCTGGGCGAACTCCTGCGCCTTCTGGAGGCGGTAGTTCATGTGGTCGACGACGATCACCCGGCCGGCTCCCATCAGCCAGGAGGACTTGGCCGCATAGAGCCCGATCGGCCCCGACCCGAAGACGACGACCGTGTCGCCCTCCTCGATCTCGGCGAGCTGCGCGCCGAAGTACCCGGTGGGGCACGCGTCGGTCAGTGTCACCGCGTCGTCGTCCGACATCCAGTCCGGGATGATCGTCGGGCCGACATCAGCGAACGGCACCCGGACGTACTCCGCCTGACCGCCGTCGTACCCACCCGTGGTGTGCGAGTAGCCGTAGATCCCGCCGACGGCCGTCGCGTTCGGGTTGACGTTGTGGCAGTTCGAGTAGAGCCCGCGGACGCAGAAGTAGCAGCTGCCGCAGAAGATGTTGAACGGCACCATCACGCGGTCGCCGACCTTCAGGTTCTGAACGTCCGCGCCCACCTCGTCCACGACCCCGATGAACTCGTGGCCGAACGTGTGGCCGATGCGGGTGTCCGGCATCATGCCGTGATACAGGTGCAGGTCGGACCCGCAGATGGCGGCCAGCGTCACACGGACGATGGCATCGCCGGGATGCTCGATCTTCGGCCGGTCCTTCTCTTCGGCACGGACCTTGTACGGCCCGCGGTACGTCATCGCCAGCATGAGGCTCCTCTCGTCGGTGGATGGGGTTCAGTCGATGCCCCACGCGGGGGCGCGTCGAGGAGTTGACACGACCCCGTGCCGGTGTAGTCCCGCCCATACACCGTTTTGCTAGGCAAGTGAACGAGTTGCCCTCCGGGGCGCCGCCGACGTAGAACGGGAGCATGTCGAACGACCCCCGCGCCACGCTGCCGCCCGGCCCCGAATTCAAGTACGGCGGGTACACCGTCCAACTCGAGCCGGAGCACGGCCGCACGGGACGCTGGCGGGTCGTGGACGACGAGAACTACTACGGACTGATCACCGCATCCGACCCGATCAGCGGCGAGCCCGAGGTCCACTTCGCCGCGCACTTCCCGGGCGAGGAGGAGATCCCGCCGATGAAGATCGTCCCGTTCTGGACATCGGCGGTCGAGTTCCTGCTGGACGCGGGGGAGGGCGAGCCGCTCTGGGGTCTGCCGGACGACCGCACCGCCCCGCACCCGATCATCGCCGAGGACCTGCCGTCGTCCAGCCCGGACGCGGGGGAGGCGGCCGACGCGTCGGAGGATGTTGACGCGTCGGATAAATCCGACGTATCCTGACGTGTGTCCACCGATGTCTTCAGCGTGCTGGCGAATCCGGTCCGGCGCGACATCCTGACCGCCCTCCTGGAGCGGCCGCGCACTGTCACCGAGCTCGCCGAGGGTCGCGCCATCGGCCGGCCGGCTGTGTCCGAGCATCTGCAAGTGCTCATGCGGTCGGGCCTGGTGCGCGACGAGCGGCGCGGTCAACACCGCGTCTATCACCTGCACGCCGAGCGGCTGCAGGAGGTCGACGACTGGCTGCATCCCTTCGAGCACTACTGGCGAGGGCGGATGCGCGCGCTGCGCGACGTGCTCGACAGTGACGCGATCGGGCCGGACACCACATCCACCGACGAGAGACGATCATGACCGACACCACCACCCCCGTCATCGAGTGCGACGAGTTCCTGCCGCATCCGCCGGCCGCCGTCTGGCGCGCCATGACCGATCCGGACCTCATCGCGCGGTGGTGGGCTCCCGGCGATGTGCGCGCCGAGGTCGGCCACCGCTTCACGCTCGACATGGGCGACTGGGGAATCCAGCGCTGCGAGGTCCTGGAGGTGCAGCCCGAGCGCCTCATCCGCTACAGCTTCGGCGAGGGCGTGATCGACACCACCATCACCTGGACGCTGGCGCCCGAGGGGACCGGAACTCGGCTCTTCCTGCGCCACGAGGGGTTCGACCTCGACTCGCCGCTCGGACGCACGGCGCTCGAGGGCATGGGGCGCGGCTGGCCGGGCGTCGTGGCCGCCGTCGGCCGGGCGCTCGGCGACTGAGACGGCAGGAGGCCCGGAACCGAACGGTTCCGGGCCTCCTCGCGTCAGGCGCTGCTCGCTCAGGCGAGCGCGCCGATCGCGAAGCTGACGCCGCCCTGCTCGTCGACCTGGGCGTCCAGCACCTTGTCGTCGAGCACCTGAGCCGCCTGCGTCTCCAGGAAGATGCGGGCGCCGCCCGACTCCACCACCTGGTCGGATGCCTCCGGCTCCGGGGTGACCGCCGCCGCGAAGGCGGTGCTGTCGGGGTTGCTGCTGCTGATGCGCAGGCCCGCGGTCTCGTCTGGGGACTGGTCGGTCAGCGTCTTGACGATCGTGCTGGCGTTCTCCGTGAGGGTGAGCATGCGCTCTCCTTCCGTCGTGTTTTCCAGGAGCCACCTACGCTCCCGCATCCCCCGAACGGGGGCAACCGTCGTGGAGGCCATTGCCAGGGAACGCACACCGTCCTCTACTCGAACGCCTTCAGCAGCTCGCGGTTGATTGACCGGAGAGTGTCCGTTTGCCGCGAGGCGAACCACGCGGGTCATCCGTCGCGGGATCCCCGTCGTTCCGGGGTAGGACGCCTGGTCTAGATGTCGGGGCGCCCGTCTGAGGCGATGGACGCGGATCGAAGTACGGAGCCCGGGCTTTGCCTTCCCTCTCGTCTTGCCGCCAGCCTTGCGGGGACCCGGACAGAAAGGACTCGTCCGAATGGCTGGTTGGAAAGTCGGGAGCATGCTGGCGGCCGCGCTGGCTGTGGTCATCGCGTCGTCTGGACTCGTTGCTGCTCCGCAGAAGGCGGAAGCGGCGATCACGGGCACTGCCGGGTTGTACGTCCCGTCGCAGGGACGCATCGTGGACACCCGGAATGGGACTGGTGGCTACAGCACCCCCTTCACCGCGAATGCCACCCGGCTGGTGCAAGTCACGGGGACCCAGTCGGTCCCCGCCTCGACCGTAACCGCGGTTCAGGTGGTGGTTACGGCGGTGGACCCGACCGTGCAGGGCGTCCTGTCCGGCGGGGCAAGCGGCGGCAGCACCCGTGCCCTGATGGTCTATGACGGCGGCCGCGGAGGCATAACGTCGAACAGCGCCATCCTTCCCGTCGGGGCCGATGGGAAGATCCAGCTCACCACGCAGTCCACCACCCACGTCGTGGTCGATGTGCAGGGTTACTACACCTCGGGGAACAGCGTGACCGCGCCTGGCGGGTACCACCCGGTCGACGGCTCTCGCATCGTGGACACCCGTACTGGAACGGGGGCCCCTGTCAGTCAGGTCGCCACAGGACAGACGCTCACCGTACAGGCAACCGGTGTGGGCGGCGTCCCCGCCGGGGCGTCCGCGGTCTACGTCAATGTGATGGTTCGGAACTACGGCGCCGGAGCCTTCCTCACCCCTAACGCGGCGGACCAGGCGCGGCCAAACGTCGCCCTCAACTTCCCGGCGACGAGCACCCAGGCGATTCCGCTCGGTGCCCAGATCGCGCTCAGCAGCAGCGGGGCTTTCAAGCTCTTCCTCGGCGGAGCCTCAACCAGCGTCGACCTTTTCATCGACATCGAAGGTTATTTCACTCCAGGCGACAGCGACGGAGCGTTCACACCCGCGACCGGCCGCATTCTCGACACCCGCGTCGCGCCGGCGACCTCCGTCGGCCCTGACAAGACCATCAGCATCCCCGTAGCCGGCAAAGCCGGGCTCCCATCGGTGGCCGACGGTCTCGAGGCGGCCGTCCTCAATGTGACGGCGCTGGACGGACAGGCCGGCGGGGGTTTCGCCCGGCTCTGGCCCAGTGACAAAGCCGAGCCCAACCCGTTCCACAACATCAACTACTCCAACAGCACCCAGACGAATCTCGTCACCGTCCCGATCGGTGCCGACGGTGCGATCAAGCTCCACAACGTCTCCGGCGACACCGTCCACTTCATCCTCGACATTGAGGGCTTCTACAGCCCGCTGGCGCCGAATATCTCCTGTCCTTCGCCCTTCAGGGACGGAAGTTGGACGACCGCCCTCCCCGCCGCTCCGATCGCTTGCCGCGTCGCCTCGGCGGGGACGGCTGGCAAGAATCTCATGGTCGCCCTCGACGGAGTAGAGGGCGCCCCATTGGCGATGGGACTGGAATCAACATCCGTGAACGTGGATGTCTCACCCTCTGCTGGCATCCATCTGATTGAAGCCCGGGTGATAAGCGCGAATGGCGACGTCGAGTCGAAGTCTCAATATGAGCTCTCTTTTGGTGATTGGGCGAAGTCTCCCATCGCCGGGTATCCGCAGGCCGACCTCGTAACGCAAACCTTGTCGCCGGCGCTGATGGTCAACTCCGACGGGGACAAGTTCTCTCCTGACGTGCTTATTCGATACACGGTCTCGCTCAATCCAGATGGCACGAGCCAGCCGGTTGTTACGAGCGAATGGGTGCCTGGAGAGTTTCGCGTCCCCGACGGTGTTCTTGCCGAAGGTGTTCGGTACTTCTGGTCCGCGACGGTTAAGGGCCTGTCGGGTGGTCGAAGCGCAATCGACACAGTCCACTCGGGCGTCTGGTCATTCGTTGCGAGCTCCAATGGCCCCGTGGATCCGAGTTCGTCCACCGTCGACGCTGTCACCGCCAGCCCGACAGTGGAAGACCTCCAAGCGCGGGCCGATCGGGGGGAAACCCCGCTGACTCTCAGCGAGACCGCTCCTGGTACAAGCGCACCGTCACCTGGCGTCACGCCTCTGAGCGGCGGCGGAATCAACATCACCTGCACTGGCAAACTCCAATATCCGCATCTGTCAGCGAGTTTGAAGAAGTTTGGGATCCGATCGGTGGACAACAAGATCGACATCTCCTGCACCGGTTACGGCGCGGCGTCAGTCCAAGTCAGAGTACGAGGAATCATCTCCTTTGCCCCTGCCGTCAGCGCCACAGACACGAAAAACAAGGTCTATCAGCTGCGAGCTTCAACCAGCGAGACGAAGACCCTGACGGTGAACGGGAAAAAGGTCGAATTTACCTGTCCGAGCACCGGTCGTGCGGGTGCGGGCCTCGGCAAGGGGTTCTGGGCCACTACCTTCACATACCAACCCAGCGCTGGACGGTATGTTGGCACCGTGGGCACACAGACCTCCACACATTTCCTGGACCTTCGATGAGGATCGCAAGCGGAAGCGGTCGACCGGAGTCGAGAGGTGGTTCGGCGTGGATTGGTTCGTAGACCCCTCTCGTGGCGAGTGGCTGCGGAGAAGGATAGCCGAGTTGGACACGAGCGGGCCTTCGGGCTTTCCCGCCTATATTCGAATCCTTCATCCGGTGGACGCGTGGCGGCCGTTGGTTGTCTCCGAATCCGTCGTCACAGAGCTCGAGACGGAGACCTGGTCATGGGCTCACCTCGCCGCACTCAACGGGGCATCCTTGAGTGCGAGCAGTGAGTGGTGGGACATCTCCGGTCAGACGGATTCCGTCGACGGGTGGACGTTCGCGAAGCCTCATGACGGATGGGTTGACCCCCACACGCTCGCCTCACTGGTACCCGCCCTGCGGGCCCACACGACAACACCGGCTGATGTGACAGTGGCCCTGTGGGAAGGCTGGGGTTTTGGAGCGTCGGGCTCGCCCGCGGTTCTGCGGAACGACAGTGTCGAGCTTGATGCAGCAGTCGTCGAGGGCGATCCGTTCGTCGACGCCAAGCTGGCGCTCATGGCCGCCTCCGATCGCAGTATGCCCGAGCGCAAAGAACCCGCTGAATCCATCGGGTTCCCGCTTCCCAGGTTGGAATTGCCCGACCGCAGATACGTACTGGGCGCCTCCAGTCTGACGGAACTGGAAGACCCCTCCTGGCCATTCCGTGCCGGCCTCGGCTGGCGACCCGGCGACCTCGATGGCCCCACGCCACAACTGATCTGGCCGGCGGATCATGCGTGGTGCGTCTCGACCGAAATCGACGCCCCGTACACCGTCGTTGCCGCCTCCGAGCCGCTCGCCGCAGTGCTACTGGATCGTCCCGATCTCGAAACGCAGCGAGTACCACCCCCCTCGGGCGCGCCGATGTGACTGTGGCCAAGCTGGACTGGGCTGGGCTCGCCGCTATCATCGCGATCGGTACTATCGGATACGTTCTCGGCCTGCCCTGGTGGCTAGTCGCGCTAGCCGGTGCCGGCTACGCGATAATCCAGATCGCCGTCGAGTTCGCCTGGCGCTCAAAGCGCCGCTCGACCACTCGACCGACCAAGGCTCAGGACGAGGAAAAGGGCAAGCGCTCAAGCTGTGGTTAGGCGAGCTCGAACGCCTTCAGCAGCTCGCGGTTGAACGCCTCCAGGTCGTCGGGCTTCCGCGACGACACCAGCGTGAACGGCCCCTCGTCGACGTGCACCTGCTCGTCGACCCAGGTCGCGCCCGCGTTGCGGTAGTCGGTCTGGAGGCTCGGCCAGGACGTCAGCGTGCGTCCGGACACCACGGCCGCCTCGATGAGCACCCAGCCGCCGTGGCAGATCACCGCGATCGGCTTGCCCGCGTCGGCGAACGCCTTCACCAGGGACACGGCCTCCGGGAAGGTGCGCACCTGGTCGCCGTTGGCGACGCCGCCGGGGAGCACGAGCGCGTCGTACTGGTCCGCGCTCGCTGCATCCAGCGTCACGTCCACCGGGAACGTGTCGGCGGGGGTCAGGTGGTTGAACGCCTGGACCGTGCCCTCCTCCTTCGAGATCAGCTTCGGCGTGCCGCCGGCATCGCTCACCGCCGACCACGGCTCGACCAGCTCCGCCTGCTCGATGCCCTCCGGGCCCACCAGGAACGCGATCGTCTTTCCATTCAATGCCATGGGTGTTCTCCTTCCGTGCCCCTACCTGTACGCGCGCGGAGCGGCAGAATGAACCCATGGCGAGCATCCCGGAGCTGACTCTCAACGACGGCACGACCATCCCGCAGCTGGGATTCGGCGTGTACAAGATCCCGGAGGCCGAGACCGCGGACGCGGTGCTGACGGCTCTGGACGCGGGGTACCGTCACATCGACACCGCCGCCTTCTACGAGAACGAGCGCGGCGTCGGGGAGGGCGTGCGGCTGAGCGGGCTGGACCGGTCCGAGGTCTTCGTCACCAGCAAGGTGTGGTGGACGGAGAACGGGTACGACTCGACCCTGCGGTCGTTCGACGCGACCCTCGAGCGTCTCGGCTTCGACACGATCGACCTGTTCCTCATCCACTGGCCGGCGCCGAAGAGCGATCGCTACGTCGAGACGTGGCGCGCGCTGGAGCGGGTGCGGGATGAGGGGCGGGCGCGGTCCATCGGGGTCGCGAACTTCCACATCCACCACCTGGAGCGGCTGGCGCGCGAGACGGAGACGGTGCCCGCGGTGAACCAGGTGGAGCTGCACCCGTGGCTGCCGCAGGCCGATGTGCGCGCGTACGACACGGCGCACGGCATCGTGACCGAGGCGTGGTCGCCGCTGGCGCGCGGGCGGATCCTGGGCGATCCGACGCTCGACCGGCTGGCGGCGAAGCACGGGGTCAGTCCGGCGCAGATCGTGATCCGCTGGCAGCTGCAGCTCGGCAACGTCGTCATCCCGAAGTCGACCTCGCCGGAGCGGATCCGCTCGAACCTGGACGTCTTCGGGTTCGAGCTGGACGCGGACGACCTCGCCGCGATCGCCGGCCTGGAGTCGGGCGAGCGGACGGGCAAGGACCCGGACGACCTGGGGTGAGGGGCGGCCCCGGCGCGACCCCTGCTTGGGGGTATAGGACGCGGTCCCCTCCACCGATAGCCTGACGCGGCCGCGCGTCGACGCGGCGAGACTGGGGGCCGTTCCGTGAAGTTCCGCACCGCCGCTGCGGCGTCCGTCGTCGTCGCCCTCGCCGCGGCGATCCTGCCCGTCACACCGGCGTCGGCCAACCTGTCGTCGATCGCGCCGATCGGGTCCATGGAGAGCATCTCCGTTCGCTACACCGGCACGGACCCGCGCCCGACCCTCCACATCAAGGGGTGGGCGGCGGACGCCAACGACGGATATGCGAACGGCTCGAACGGGGCGGGCGTCGAGTTCACGGTGGCCGTCGGAAGCGGCCCGCGATCCTCCATCGGCTACGCGGAATTCGGCGGCTTCGTCGGATACCGTCCGGATATCGCCTGGGCGCATCCCGGCATAGGACCGAACCAGGGCTTCGACTACCTCTCGGGAGCGCTCCCGGTGACCGGCGCCGTCAGTGTCTGCGCCCGGCTGTACAACATCGACGCCGCGCCGGTGTACACGGCCATCCTCGGCTGCGTCACCGTGAACGTGCCGGCGGCGAGGCCGGCCTGGACCGCGTCGATCACCGGCTCATCTGAGGCGGGCTCCGTCCTCACGGCCTCCCTCGCTCAGCCGAGCGGCGGCACCGAGACGTACGCGTGGAACTCCTTGGCCAACGTCATCAACACCCCCGCGACGGTCATCGCCGGGGCCACCGCTCCCACTTACACCACCGACCTCAGCCAGGCCGGTCGGGGTATCTTCGCGATCGTGACCACCCGCGTGCCGGGATACACGATCGAGCAGGCTACCGACCCGGTCCAAGTGAGCTTCACCCTCCCCGGCGGGTGGACGCGCGTCGCCGCGGCCGACCGGTTCGCGACCTCGGTGGCCGCCTCCCAGGCGGCGTTCCCGGACTCCGCAGCGGGCGTCCCGGTCGCGTACATCGCGTCGGGCGTCGCCTTCCCGGATGCGCTCTCCGCCGGTGCGGCCGCCGCGAAGCAGCACGGCACGCTCCTCCTCACCCAGCCGGGCGCGCTGGACCCGAACGTCGCCGCCGAGCTTGTGCGGCTGCATCCCACGCGGATCATCGTCGTCGGCGGCGTCCAGGCGCTGTCCGACGCGGTGGTCGCCGCGCTCCAGGGCCTTCCGTTCGCTCCGCAGGTGAAGCGCATCGGCGGGTCCGACCGCTTCGAGGTGTCGCGCGCGATCGTCGACGACGCGTTCGGAGGCAGCGTCCCCGACCTCTACCTCGTGACCGGGAACGCGTTCCCGGATGCGCTCGCCGCGGCGGCCGCCGGCGCCCAGACCGGCCGACCGGTGCTGCTCGTGAACGGCTGGCTGCCGAAGCCGGATGCGGCGACGGCGTCGGCGCTGAGCCGCTGGGGCACGACGCACGCGACCGTCGTGGGCGGGACCGACACCGTCAGCTCGGGCCTGGCCGCGAACCTCGGTGTCGCCGTCGACCGGGTGGCGGGCTCGGACCGCTTCGCGACTGCGGCGGCTCTCGCACGCACGCTGCCGCCCACTGGGATCGCCTACATGGCGAGCGGCATGAACTTCCCGGACGCCCTGAGCACCGCGGTACTCGCCGCGAGCAAACCCGGGCCGCTGCTGCTGGCGACCGGATGGTGCGCCCCGGTCAGCGCGCTCTCCGCGATGCGGGACACCGCCGTCAACCGCCTCGTCGCGGTCGGCGGGGACGATGTGCTGAACCCGTCCTCCTGGTACTACGCGTGCTGACCGGCCGCGCCCGCATCGCATCCCTCGCCGCGGTGATCGCGGCGGTCGTCGTCGGCGTGTTCTCGGCCGGTCCGGCGGCCGCGGAGCCGATCCCGGTGCATGGACTCACGGACGACTACCCGGCCGCCGTCGGCTCGATCGACGCGACGGTCATCCAGTACTCCGACTGGGACAGCCAGAACGCCTGGAGACCTCGCCTCCACATCACCGGATGGGCTGCCGACCTCCTGCACCCCGCCGCGAACGGTGTCCAGGCGTGGGTGCAGCTGACCGTCAACGGGAGCTGGAACCCGTTCGCCACCGCCACGAACGAGGGGTGGGCCGTGCCGCGCCCCGACGTCCAGCGGGTGTACCCGACGACCGGCCCGAACCAGGGATTCGACATCACGGTCGACGCCCCGCAGTCGGGCCGTTTCACCTTCTGCGCCAACATGACGTCGCCGTACGCGTGGCGGGTGAGCGCGCCCTTCGCGTGCGCGACGGTCGACGTCCCCGCCAGCGCGCCGACGTATCGGGCGACGTTGTCGACGACCTCCGGGGTGGTGGGGGCGCCGGTCTCCGCCGCGGTCACCGGATCTCTCGGCGGGCCGGCGAGCCTGCAGTGGCTGACCGAACCGCCCACGGGCTGGCGGCCGACCGCCGTCCCCGGCGCCACGACCGACACGTACACGCCGGTCGTCGCGGACATCGGTCACAACCTGTGGCTGGCAAGCACCCGCCGAATGTCTGCCGAGCGCGTGATCCAGGTGTGGAGCAGCCTCGCCGACGTCCCCTTCCCCATCCCCATCAACAGCACCAGGATTGCGGGCGACGACCGCTTCGCGACCTCGGTGGCCGTCTCCCGGCAGGCGTTCCCGGATACCGCGTCCGGCGCGCCGGTCGCGTATCTGGCGTCCGGGACGACGTTCCCGGACGCGCTGTCGGCCGGCGCGGCCGCCGCGCACCGGCACGGCACACTCCTGCTCACCCGGCCGGAGAGCCTGGACCCGCGGGTCGCTGCCGAGCTGGTCCGGCTCCACCCGGCGACCGTCGTCGTGGCGGGCGGTCCGGCGGCCGTCTCGGAGGCGGTGGTCGCCCAGGTGCGTGCGCTGCCCTTCGCGCCGACCGTCGTCCGTGTCGCCGGACCGGACCGGTTCGCGACGTCGCGCGCCATCATCGCCGACGCCTTCGGGACCGCCATCCCCTCGCTGTTCCTGGCGACCGGGGACAACTATCCGGACGCCCTCACCGCGGCGGCCGCAGGCGCGAGCACGGGGCAGCCGGTTCTCCTCACCGACGGGTGGTCACCGGGTCTCGACGCGGCGACGGCGGCTGCCCTGTCGGGCTGGGGCACCTCGCACGTCACCGTCGTCGGGGGCACGACCAGCGTCTCGAACGGCATCTACTCCGACATGCTCCACGCCGGCATCACGGTCGAAAGAGCGGCCGGCTACGACCGCTTCGACACGGCTGCGAAGCTCGCCTCCCGCCTCGGCCCGACCGGCCGGGTCTACTTCGCGACCGGTTTCGGCTTCGCCGACGCTCTGACAGCGGCGGTCCTCGCGGGCCGGTCTCCTGCGCCGCTTCTGCTGTCCGCGGGCGGGTGCGCCCCGCTGCCGACGATGCAGGTGCTGCTCGATCAGCAGCCCGGCGAGGGGATCGAGATCGGCGGCAACCCGGCGGAGAGCTCCTCGACCTCGTTCTGGTCGCTCACCTGCTGAGCGGCTCCACCGGCTGTCGCAGGATGGTGCGGAGCTTCTCCGGCTCCGTCCTGCGAGCGTCGCTGAGGTAGATCTCGTGATGGCGGCCGGTCATCCGCAGACCCTCTCCGGGGATGAAAGACTCGTGCAGCTCCGCCAGCACCGGCGCTTCGTCGTCGTACGGCCCGACGTGGAGCGTCTGCACGCAGAGCCCCTCGTCGAGAGTCGCCACGCGCAGCTCATCGAGCAGCGGCGCCTCGCCCTTCGCGGCGACCGCCGCCCGGGCCTCCTCGAGCTGGGCGTCGGTAAGCCAGTCCGGCAGCAGGTTCAGCAGCGTCCAGTCCCACTGCGATTTGTCGCGCGCGCTGGTGAACGCGGTCATGTCGTCCGCCCACCACAGCGCTTCCAGCGGCATGACCGTGTAGTCGCGGTCCAGCGTCCGCTTGCTGAGGAACTTGGCCGCGTAGGCGACCGGGTAGAGGGTGCGCAGCGCATCCTGATACCGCGCGGCGCTGTTCGGGTCCCCGTGCCCGTCGATCATGAGGTAGCGGAGCGGCGGCACCGTGACGAGGTCGAAGCGTCCCCGCCGCGCCGCGTACGCGCCGAGCTCTTTCTTCAGGTCGACCTTCACGGCAGCGCTCACTCGCCTGAGGGATGCGCCCCGACGACGTCGAGCAGCCACGCCAGCGCGAAGGCCCGCTCGCGCCATGCGGCGTACCGCCCCGAGACACCGCCGTGCCCGGCCGCCATTTCGATCTTCAGCAGCGGGTCGGCGCCCACCTCGCGCAGCTTCGCGACCCACTTCGCCGGCTCGACGTAGAGCACGCGCGTGTCGTTGAGGCTCGTGATCGCGAGGATGCGCGGGTACGTCGTGCGGTGCACGTTCTCGTAGGGCGAGTACGACTTCATGTAGTCGTAGACCTCGGGGTCGTGCAGCGGGTCGCCCCACTCGTCCCACTCGATCACCGTCAGCGGCAGCGACGGGTCGAGGATGCTGGTGAGCGGGTCCACGAACGGCACCTCGGCGAGGATGCCGGCGAAGTCCCGCGGGGCGAGGTTCGCCACTGCGCCCATGAGCAGGCCGCCGGCGCTGCCGCCCTGTGCCGCCATGCGGGAGGGCTCGGTCCAGCCGCGGTCGACCAGGTGCCGGGCGGCGGCGACGAAGTCGGTGAAGGTGTTCTTCTTGTGCAGCTCCTTGCCGTTATCGTACCAGAGGCGGCCGAGCTCGCCGCCGCCGCGCACGTGGGCGATGGCGAAGACGACGCCGCGGTCGAGGAGGCTAAGGCGCGGGATGCCGAACGACGGGTCCATGCTGGCCTCGTACGAGCCGTAGCCGTACAGGACCAGCGGGGCCGGCTCGCCGGGCGTCACGAGGTCGCGGCGGTAGACCAGGGAGATCGGGACGCGCGCGCCGTCCTCGGCGACGGCCCACTCACGGCGCTGTTCGAACAGGGACGGGTCGAAGCCACCGAGCACCGGCTGCTGCTTGCGAAGGGCGAGCTCGCCGGTCGCCACATCGTAGTCGTACACGGTCGACGGGGTGACGAAGCTGCCGTAGCCCAGGCGGAGGAACGGCTGCGTCCACTCGGGATTGCCGCCGACGCCGACGGTGAACAGCTCCTCGTCGAAGTGCAGCTCGTGCGGGGTGTCGTCCTTCGGCTCGCCGTCACGCGGGAGGCGGGCCACGGCGACGCGGGTCATGCCCTCGCGCCGGTACTCGACGCTGACGAAGTCGCGGAACGCATCCACCCCCTCCAGCCGCACGGCCGGATCGTGGGGGAGCAGCACGCGCCTCGCACCCTGCGGGTCCTCGGCGGCGACGCTCACCAGCTCGAAGTTGACGGCGCCGTCGTTGTGCACGATCAGCAGCCGGTCGTGGCCGCCGACCACCGCGTGCTCGATGTCGTACTCGACGCCGTCCTTCCGCGGCCAGACGACGCGGAACTCGCCGGTCGGGTCGTCCGAGCGCAGAAGCCAGGCCTCGCTGGTGATGCTCGACCCGGCCTCGATCACGAGGAACCGGCGGCTGCGGGTGAGGCCCACGCCGATCCAGAAGCGCTCGTCCGGCTCGTGGAACACCCGCGCGTCGTCGACGTCCGGGCCGTCGCCGACGCGATGACGCCAGACGGTGTCCGGCCGCCAGGAGTCGTCGACCGTCGTGTAGAAGACGTAGGCGCCGGTCTGGTCGAACAGCGCGCCGCCCGCGGTCCCGGCGATCTCGTCGGGGAAGGTCGCGCCGTCGTCGGTGAGCGAGCGGACCCGGAGGGTGTAGCGCTCGTCGCCCTCGGTGTCGACGGCCCAAAGCAGCCGCGTGCCGTCGGCGCTGACGTCGAAGCTGCCGAGCGCGTAGAAGTCGTGGCCCTCGGCCTCCACGTTGTCGTCGAGCAGGATCTGCTCGCCGGGAAGGCCGTTCTGCTGCGCGACCTCGTCGAGCACCGGCGGAACCCAGTCGTCGGCCGACGCGATGGGGGCGCGGCAGTGGATGCCGTACTGCTTCCCCTCGACCGTGCGGGTGTAGTACCACCAGTCGCCTTCGCGGACCGGGACGCTCATGTCGGTCTCGCGGGTACGCGTCTTGATCTCGTCGAAGATCTGCTCGCGCAGCAGGGAGAGGTGCTCGGTGCGGGCGTTGGTGTAGGCGTTCTCCTCGTGGAGGTGCGCGGTGACCGCCGGGTCGTCCTTCTCGCGCAGCCACTCATAGTCGTCGACGTAGACGTCGCCGTGGTGAGTGCGTTCGACGGGCTTCTTCGGCGTGACCGGCGGGGTGAGCATGAGCCCAGGCTATCGGGCGCAGCCCACCCCGTCGGTGCCGGTCAGGGGCGCAGGAGCACCTTGCCGACACGGCCCGGCTGGTCGCTCGCGGCGACGGCGGACGCGATGTCGTCGAGGGAGTGGATGCTCGCGACCGGGAGGGTCAGCGTCCCGTCGAGGATGCGGGCGAACAGCTCCTGGAACAGGCGGCCGCGGATGTCGGCGGGCATCTCGCGGCTGACGACGCTGCCCCAGAATCCCTTCACGGTGGCCTGCTTGAAGATGATGTCGCCCGAGGAGAGCTCGAGGGTCGAGGACGCCATGGCCCCGAACACGACGAGCGTGCCGTTCTCGGCGAGCGTCGACAGCACGTCGCCCGCGGAGGACCCGCCGACGGAGTCGACGCCCACGCGGATCGGGGCGCCGCCGGTGATCTCGGCGAGGCGGTCGCGCCAGCTCTCGTCGTCGGTCGCGATGACGCGCTCGATGCCCTGAGCGCGGAGCTCGTCGACGCCGGCGGACCGGCGGACCAGCCCGACGACGTTCAGCCCGCGGGCGGCGCCGAGCTGCGCGACCATCCGGCCGACGGCGCCGTTCGCGGCGTTCTGGATGAGCCAGTCGCCCTCGCTCAGGTCGAGCGACTCGAGCAGGCTGATGGCGCTGAACGGCATCGAGACCAGCTGTGCGGCGGACTCGTCCGGGAGTCCCTCCGGAACCGGGATGAGCCCGGCCGCGCGGGTGACGAAGTACTCGCTCCAGACGCCGAAGGTGCCGCCGGTGACGACGCGCTGGCCGACCGTGAGGTTGTCGACGCCCTCGCCGAGCGCATCCACGACGCCGAGCGCCTCGGTGCCGGCCTGCGCGGGCAGCTCCGGCTTGTAGCCGTAGGTGCCGCGGACGGTCCACAGGTCGTGGTTGTGAATGGGGGAGAGCAGCAGGCGGACGCGGACCTCGCCGGCGCCGGGCTCGGGGAGCGGACGCTCCTCGGTGGCCAGCACCTCGGCCGGGTCGCCGAACTCGTGGTGGATGAGCGCCTTCATGTCAGTCCTCCGAGACCAGGATCTGCACGTCGATGTTGCCGCGCGTCGCGTTCGAGTAGGGGCAGACCTGGTGGGCTGCATCCGCGAGCGCCTGCGCCTGGTCCGCCTCCAGACCCGGCAGGACGACCTCGAGCAGCACCGCGAGCTGGTAGCCGCCCTGGCCGTTCGGGCCGATCTGCACGCGGCCGCCGACCGACGAGTCGTCGATCTTCACCTTCTGGCTGCGGGCCACGGCCTGCAGCGCGGAGTGGAAGCACGCCGCGTAGCCGGCGGCGAACAGCTGCTCGGGGTTGGTGCCGGAGCCCGAGCCGCCCATCTCCTTCGGCACGGCGAGGTCGAGCGCGAAGGTGCCGTCGCTGGTGGCGACGCGGCCGTCGCGGCCTGCTCCGGTCGAGAGGGCTTCGGCGGTGTAGAGGACGTTCATGAGTTCCTTTCTGAGGGGGTTCAGTTCGTCGGGGCGACCGTGCGCTCCGCGGTAGCGGCGTGCATGGTCTCGGTGAGACGGTGGAGGGTGTCGATCAGGGCCGTGGCGGCCTCCTGGTCGGGAAGCCCGGTGCCCGCGGCGATCCGGGCGGGGATGTGCGCCAGCTCCGGACGCAGCTCGCGGCCGCGCTCGCCGATGCTCACGGTCACGACGCGCTCGTCGTCCGACCGGCGCTCGCGCGTCACCAGCCCGGCCTGTTCCATGCGGCGCAGGAGCGGGGACAGCGTCCCCGAGTCGAGCTGCAGGTGGTCGCCGAGGGAGGACACGGTCTGGTCGCCCTCCATCCAGAGGGTGACGAGCACGAGGTACTGCGGATACGTGAGGCCCCACGGCTCCAGCAGTGTGCGGTACGCCTGGGTCGTGGCGCGGGTCGCTGCGTAGAGCGAGAAGCACACCATCTCGTCGGTCACGGGCATACCGCTAACATCGCACACAATCCAGTTGTGCACAACTCATTCTCACCGACTGGACGCCTAGTTGACGCAACACGCCGTCGGCGGTGCACGCATTGCGGCGTGTTGCGTCAACCAGACGAGGGAGAGGGTAGGGGCGGGCGGGGTCAGCGGGCGGCGGCGAAGGCGAGGAGCGCGGCTCCGGCGCGGCCGGCGTCGCCGCCGAGGGCGGACTGCACGACCGGAGGGCGGTCGCGCCAGGCGAGGCCGGCCGACATGCGCTCGCCGAGCGGGGCGAACAGCGCGTCTCCGGCGTGCGACACGCCTCCGCCGAGCACGATGAGCCCGGGGTCGAGCAGCAGGGTGAGGATGTTGAGGCCCTGCGCGAGGACGTCGAGCGCCTCCGACCACACGCGATCAGCGATCGGGTCGATGCCCAGTCGCTCCACGATCCGCCGGGTGCTGAGGTCGCCGCCGCCGGCCGCGCGGTAGCGGCGGGCTACACCCGCGCCGGACATGTAGACCTCGAGGCAGCCGCGCTGCCCGCACGTGCACGGCTCGCCGCCGGGGATCACGGGGATGTGGCCGAACTCGCCGGCGGCGCCGGTCGCGCCGGTCACGGCGCCGCCGGACGAGACGAGGGCGGCGGCGACGCCCGTGCCGATCGGCACGAGGGCGAAGTCGCCGAAGCCGCGGGCCGCCCCGGCGCTGCGCTCCGCGAGCCCGGCCGCGCGCACGTCGTGGCCGACGGCGACCGGAAGGCCGAGCTCGGAGCGCAGGATGTCGAGGAGCGGCACATCCCGCCAGCCCAGATTGGACGCGTAGTGCACGAGCCCGCGCTGCTCGTCGAGCATCCCGGGGGTGGCCACGCCCGCGCCGACCACGTCGTGACCGTCGTCGCCCGCGGTCCGCCGCAGCTCCTCCAGCATCGCGACGAGCGACCCGAGGATGCCGTCGGCGGGTGTCGCGCGCGTCGACTCGGCGACGGCGGTGCCGTCCTCGGCGACGATCGCGCCCTTCATCGCCGTCCCGCCGAGGTCGACGGCGAGGACGACGGAGGACCCGCTCACGCGACGCCCTCCTCGACGCCGGTATCCCGCCCGATCGCCGCCATCACGGCGCGCACGACACCCGCCGACGTGACCTCGCGCGTCCCCGCGTCGTACGCCGTCGGCGCCCCGGCGGCGACGGTCGCGACCGGCTCCTGCGCCCGAAGGTGCACCTCCCGCACGCCCGTCCGCGATACCAGCTCGGCCACGTTCGCCGGCCGCACGCCGCCACCGGCGAGCACCGCTATGCGGTCGCCCGCCTGCGCCACGAGCGCCGCGAGCGACTCCGCACCGGCCGTTGCCGTCTCCGCCCCTCCGGACGTCAGCACCCGCGCAACACCCAGCGACACCAGGCGCTCCAGCGCCTCCGCCCGGTCGGGCACCTGGTCGAACGCCTTGTGGAACGTCAGCGGAGCATCCCCGCACGCGGCCACGAGCCGTCGCGTCGCGTCCACGTCGATCCGACCGTCCGGCCGGAGCGCCCCGACCACGAAGCCCAGGGTGACACCCGGTGCGTGGGGCAGCACGCGCAGCGAGTGGATGTCGTCCACCATCGCCTGCAGCTCGTCCTCGTCGTAGACGAAGTCGCCGGGCCGCTGGCGGATGAGCACCTGGATGCCGATCCGCGTCGCAGCACGCAGCGCGCCCGCGACCGTCCCGACGGACGGGGTGATGCCGCCCTCGGACAGCGCCGCGCACAGCTCCACCCGGTCTGCCCCCGCCTCCTCGGCGACGCGGACCCCGGGGAGGTCGTCCAGGCAGATCTCGACGACGGTCACGCGAGGCGCTCCAGCGCGGCCGTCAGGTCCGCGCCGGGCTCGATCGCGCCGACCGGCACGCCGCCGCCGAGCACCGGCAGGTCGACGAGCGCGCGGGCGTCCGCGATCGGGGTGCCCAGCGCCTCCAGCACGCGCAGGGCGATCAGGGTCGTCGCCCGCGGGCTGCCGTCCACGATCTTCATGGCGACCGCGGTACCGTCGGCCGCCGCGACGCCGATCACGCCCTCGGCGCCGCCCTTCGCGAGCGCGCCGGGGACCGTCTCCATCAGCGTCGTGTTCTGGTGGCCGCTTCCGCCGACGTAGTAGGGGTGCTCGCGCATGGCGTCGGTGACCGCGCGCTCCGGCGTCCCGGGCTCGGCCTGCACCAGGCGGCCGAACGCGCGGGCGACGCCGCGCACGCTGGTCCCGAAGAGCGGCGCGCCGCAGCCGTCGATCGCGTCGTGTCCCACGGGGACGCCCGTCAGCGAAGCCATCGTGGCGCGGACGTGCTGCTGAAGGGGGTGCGACGGATCGAGGTAGCCCTCGGTGGGCCAGCCGTTGGTCGCGGCGGCGAGCAGCATCGCGGCGTGCTTGCCGGAGCAGTTCATCCGGATCCGCGACCGGCCCTCGCCGTCGCGCAGCATCCGCTCGAACGTCGCCTCGTCCTCCGGCCGGTCGACCGGGCAGCCGAGCGCCGCGTCGTCGACGCCGGCCCGCGTGAGCAGCGAGCGCACCAGGCGCACGTGCTCGTCCTCGCCGGTGTGGCTGCCCGCCGCGATCGCCAGTTCGGGGCCGGACAGCGGCGCACCCGCCGTCAGGCAGGCGAGCGCCTGCAGCGGCTTCACCGTGCTGCGCGGCAGCACCACCGCATCCGGGTCGCCCAGCTCGATCAGCGGTGATCCCGCCGGGTCGAGGGCGACGAGGCTGCCGAAGTGCCGGCTCTCGATCAGTCCCGAGCGGCGGACGACCGCGAGCTCGGCGAGGGTGGAAACGGTGGGTGCGGCGCTAGGCATGATCGGCTCTCGGGTGGCGGTGGCCGCGTCGTCGTCGTGGTCGACGGCGGCGACGGCGGGAAGGGACGGGAGGGTCGGCGGCGCGGTGCTCCGGCGCCGCGACCCGCGCTGCAGGCGCGACGCGAACGCCGACAGGCTGCCGTTGACGATCAGGTAGATCACGGTCACCGCGACGTACGTCGGGATGAGGAGGTGCAGGTATGACGCGAGCACCTGGCCGCGGTACAGCAGCTCGGTGAAGGCGACGATGTAGCCGAGCGATGTGTCCTTGAGAAGGCTCACGAACTGGGTCACCAGCGACGGCGTCACGTTCCGGATGGCCTGCGGCAGCACCACGTACGTCATGGCCTGGACCGGCCGCATCCCGAGGCTGAGCGCCGCCTCGCGCTGCCCGCGCGGAAGGCTCAGGATGCCGGCGCGCACGATCTCGGCGAAGACGGCCGCGTTCGCGATGGTCAGCGGCACGACGAGCTTCCACAGCGTCGGCAGGTTGATGCCGATCTGCGGCAGGCCGAACAGCATCAGGTAGATGACGAGCAGCACGGGCACCGTGCGCGCGATCTCGATGTAGAGGCCGCAGACGAAGCGCACCCAGCGGACCTGGCTGACCCGGCCGAGCGCGAGCAGCACGCCGAGGATGGCGCCGAGCACGGCGACGATGGCCGCTGCCTCCAGCGTCCCGAGCAGTCCGACCAGCAGGTACTGCCAGATCGCCCACTCGGTGAACGGAGCCCAGCGCTCGGGCGCGAGCTGCCCGTGCGCGGCGAACTGCCAAAGCCCGAGGCCGACGATGACGGCGAAGATCAGGATGCTGACGATCGACCCGACGAGGATGTTCCGACGACCGCGGGGCCCCGGCACGTCGTAGATGAAGGCGGCGTCGTAGCGGCGCTTCGTGCGCGTGGCGCGCACCGGCGCCGGACGGTCGGGGATGAGCTGTGCGGTCATCGGGCGATCGCCACCTTCCGCTCCACCCAGCCGGCGGCGAGGCCGATGGCGAGGGCGATGGCCATGTACACGAGTCCGGCGCTCGAGAAGATCACGATGGGCTGCGCGGCGACGAGGTTCACCTTGTTGACCTCGGCCGTGAGCTCGACGACGCCGACCGCCGCGGCGAGGGCGGTGTTCATCGCGAGGGCGATCATGACGTTTCCGATCGGCTGCACGACCGCACGCAACGCCTGCGGCACGACGACGTACCGCAGCGACTGCCACAGGGTCAGCCCGAGCGCGCGGGACGCCTCCACCTGCCCGACCGGGACGGTGTTCACACCCGAGCGCACGGCCTCCGCGACGTAGGCGGCCTCGTACACGGTCAGCACGATGATCGCCGTCGGGGTCAGCGGCAGCAGGATGCCCGCATCCGGCAGTGCGAACACCGCGAGCAGGAGCAGCGCCAGCAGCGGCACATTGATGAAGAACTGGACGTAGAGGAACGCCGCGGCGCGCAGCACCGGAATCGGGCTGACGCGCGCGATCATCACCAGCACGCCGAGCACGATGGAGCCGACGCCTGCCACCACGGCCATCAGCAGCGTGGTGCCGAGCGCCTGGACCAGCGGTCCCAGGTTGTCGATCAGGGGGTTCATCGTTCTCTCGTCGGGCGCGGGTGGGAGCAGAGGGGGAGGGGAGGCCGGATGCGCGCGGGCGTGGGGGTCGCCTCCACGCGCATCCGGCCCGTCTGTCAGGAGCCGGGGACGGACCCGATCTCCGGCGGCGTCGGCACGTCGGAGTCGGTCACGGTGCCGAGCGTGGTCTTCCACGCCTTGCCCCACTGGCCCCCCTTCTGGATGGTCTTCAGCCAGTCGTTGACGAACTTCTTGAAGTCGTCGTCGCCGTGCTTGAGGCCGATGCCGTAGGGCTCCTTCGTGAAGGGGTTGCCGACGACCTTGATCTGCTTCTCGCTGGCGGCGTCGCTCGCGAGCAGGGTGTAGTCCTGCACGTAGGCGTCGCCGCGGCCCTGGATGAGCGCCTGCACGGCGGCCGGGTCGGTGCCGAACGCGGTGACGGTGGCCTTCGGGGCGATCTTGGGCACCTCGGTCACGGCCGGCGTGTTGGCGCCGACGATGACGTTCTTGCCGTCGATGTCCTTGTAGCTCTTAATGTCCGTGTTGTCGCTCTTGACCGCGACCGCGAGGCCGGACTCGAAGTACGGACCGGCGAACGCGACCTGCTTGGCGCGCTCCTCGGTGATCGTGTACGTGTTGAAGACCACGTCGACGGTGTCGTTCTGGAGCATCGCCTCGCGGGTCTCCGACGCCGGCGGGACGATCTCCACGTTCGGCTTGCCGATGATGTAGGTCGCGAGCAGCTTGGCGAGCTCGGCGTCGAAGCCGTTCACCTTACTGGGGTCGGTCGGGTCCT
Organism: Leifsonia xyli; assembly: GCA_001647635.1. NCBI lineage: Bacteria > Bacillati > Actinomycetota > Actinomycetes > Micrococcales > Microbacteriaceae > Leifsonia > Leifsonia xyli. Next base: position 2,586,586 of record CP014761.1, read on the forward strand.
GCTGCGAGAGCAGCGGGGCGTCGAGCGCTTCGGCGACGATGAGCTTGCCGCGCTTCTTGATCTTCTCCATGGTCGAGCCGGAGAGGATGAGGTCGGCCTTCGCGACGGGCGCGCCGGCCAGCACCGAGTCACCGGACGCGGTCGAGCTGGCGTCGCTGCCGGGCAGTGCCGTACCTCCGGAGCACGCGGTGACGGCGAGCGTCACGGCGGCGAGCAGGACGCCGGCGACGGCGCTCTTCCTGCGGATGCTGCGGGTCATGGGATGCATCCCTTTCTGATGTGGGCGGGGTGTGATGTGGAGCGGTGGTGCGCGGCCCTGCGCTGTCAGTGCGACAGCACGGAGGCCAGGAACGACTGCGCCCGCGCGGTGGCCGGCGAGTCGAAGAACTGTGCGGGCGGGGCCTGCTCGACGATCTGGCCGCGGTCCATGAAGACCACGCGGTCGGCGGCGCGACGGGCGAAGCCCATCTCGTGGGTGACGACGATCATCGTCATGCCCTCCTTGGCGAGGGAGGTCATGACATCCAGCACCTCGCCGACCATCTCGGGGTCGAGCGCGCTCGTCGGCTCGTCGAAGAGCATGACCTTCGGTTGCATGGCGAGCGCGCGGGCGATGGCTGCGCGCTGCTGCTGGCCGCCGGAGAGCTGGGCCGGGTGGCTGTCGGCCTTGTCGGCGATCCCCACACGGTCGAGGAGCTGCATCGCCTGGGCGCGCGCGGCGTCCTTGCCGAGCTTGCGCACCTTGAGCGGGGCGAGTGTGACGTTGTCGAGGATCGTGCGGTGTGCGAACAGGTTGAACGACTGGAAGACCATGCCGACCTCGGCGCGGAGCTTCGCGAGCGGAGCGCCCTCCTCGGGGAGCAGCTCGCCGTCGACGCGGATCTCACCGGAGTCGATCGTCTCGAGCCGGTTGATGGAGCGGCACAGCGTCGACTTGCCCGAGCCGGACGGCCCGACCACCACGACGACCTCGCGCTCGGCGACGTCGAGGTCGATGTTCTGCAGCACGTGGAGGTCGCCGAAATGCTTGTCGACCGCGCGCAGGCTGACCATCGGCCGGGCGTTCGTTGCTGTCATCGGTGGTTCCTCGCGTCGTTGTCGGGCAGGTTTCGATGAGCGTACTAAGTAACCCCCGATAACCGCAATATCGAAATTAGTTAATGCGATATCGAACGAACTCGGTACAGTATTCTCGACGAAACGAGGGGACGCGCCGATGGTGAGCACGATGGGGCCGAGCACGGTCGAAGGGACGCCGGTCCACGCCGGTCCCGGTACACCCGGTGGCATCCTCGACCTCGTGCGCTCCGGCCGCTCCCGGTCGCGCGCCGACATTGCGCGCAGCACCGGCCTCTCGCCCTCGACCGTCTCGCAGCGGGTGGACGCTCTGATCGCGGCGGGCTATCTCCGCGAGGCCGGCGCGGGCGTCTCGCACGGCGGACGCCGCCCGCGGGCCCTCGAAGTGGATGCGTCCACGGGTGTCGTCTGCGCCGCAGACCTCGGTTCGCACCACGCCACGTTCGGACTCATCGACCTCGGCGGCCGCCTCCTCGCCTCCCGGAACGAGCCGATGGACATCGGCACCGGCCCCGGCGCCGTGCTCGGCTGGATCGCCGAGATCGCCGCCGAGCTGACGGCCGAGCACGCGCAGCCCGGACAGACACTCCGCGGCTTCGGGATCGGCTTGCCCGGCCCGGTCGACTCGACCTCCGGCCGCATGGTGTCACCCTCGCGCATGCCTGGATGGAACGGGGTCGACGTCGCCGCCGAGCTCACCCGGATCACCGGCCTCCCGGCCGCCGCGGACAACGACGCCAACCTGATGGCCCTGGGGGAGTACGACACCCTCGCGGCAGGGGGCGCGGAGGTCGGCGAGCTGGTGTTCGTCAAGGCGGGGTCGAGCATCGGCTGCGGCATCATCGCCTTCGGCGGCGTCTATCACGGCTTCCATGGCATGGCCGGCGACATCAGCCACGTCACGGTCCCCGGCGCGCCTGCCGTCCTCTGCTCCTGCGGGCGGATCGGCTGCCTGGACGCGGTCGCCGGGGGCGCCGCGATCGTGCAGGCCCTGCGGTCCTCCGGCGTCGACGTCGCCGACACGCGCGAGGTGCTGGCGCTGGCCCGCGACGCGCATCCCCGTGCGACGCAGGAGCTGCGGGAGGCGGGTCTCCGCACCGGCGGCGTGCTGGCGACGATCATGAACTTCTTCAACCCGCAGCGGCTCGTGCTCGGCGGCATCCTGGGCGAGGCGGAGGCGTTCGTCGCCGGTGTGCGGTCGGCGATCTACTCCGACTGCCTGCCGATGATCACCGACCAGCTCGACATCGCGGTGAGCGCGGCGAAGGAGAACGCGGGCATCCGCGGCGCCGGTCGGCTCATCCTCGACGCCCTGTTCGACCCGTCGCGCGTCGACCTCGTCGTGCGATGACCGCGCACGGCGTCGCGGTCGTCGGCGCGGGCCGGATGGGTGAGGCGCACGCGACGGCCTGGGCGCGGCTCGGCGTTCCGGTGCGCTGGGCCGTCTCCCCGCGCCGCCGCCCCGAACTCCGGGATGCGCCGGACGCCCGCTGGGCGACCTCCCTGGCGGAGGCGCTCGCCGATCCGGACGTCACGATCGTGTCCATCTGCACGCCGACGCCGTCGCACGCCCCGCTGGCGATCGAGGCGCTCGACGCCGGGCGTCACGTGCTGCTGGAGAAGCCGATCGCGCTGACCGTCGACGACGCGCACCGGGTCGCCGCTGCGGCATCCCGCGCACCCGGGACCCTCATGGTCGCGCACGTCGTCCGGTTCTTCCCCGGCTACGCCGCGCTCGCCTCCCGCGTCGCCGCCGGGTCGGTCGGCCGCCCACGGGTCGTGCGCGCCTCCCGGATCTCGGACGCGCCCGTCGGCTACGACTGGCTGGAGGACGAGGAGCGTTCCGGCGGGATGCTCGTCGACTTCGCCATCCACGACATCGACCAGGCGAACGCCCACCTCGGACGCGCGGTCGCGGTGACGAGCGTCCCGCTGCGCGGCGAGGGCTTCGGTGCCCCGGTCGCCACCACCATCGAGTACGCCGACGGCGGTGTCGCGCAGCTGCTGCATGCCTCCGACCTGCCCGCCGGCGTTCCGTTCCGTTCCACGCTCGAGGTCGTCGGGGACGCCGGGGTGGACACGGCAGAGACGGCCGCCTGGGAGGCCTTCGTGGCGCAGGCCCGCTACTTCCTGGAGTGCGCCGAGCGCGGCGCCGAGCCGGCGCGCGCGCCCGTGGCCGCGGCGGTCGAGGCCCTCACGGTCGCGTTGGCCGCCCGCGAGTCGGCGCGGACGGGACGGCGGGTGCCGCTCCCCGGGTAGGGTGGGCGCGTGAACGACAAGTGGTGGCAGTCGGCGGTCGTCTATCAGGTCTACCCGCGGAGCTTCGCCGACAGCGACGGCGACGGCATCGGCGACCTGCGCGGCGTGATCGAGCACCTCGACTACCTCAAGACGCTCGGCGTCGATGTGGTCTGGCTGTCCCCGATCTACGCCTCGCCGCATGACGACAACGGCTACGACATCAGCGACTACCGCGCGATCGACCCGCTGTTCGGCACCTTCGAGGACTTCGACGAACTGCTCGACGGCCTGCACGCGCGCGGGATGAAGCTCGTCATGGACCTCGTGGTCAACCACACCTCCGATGAGCACCCGTGGTTCATCGAGTCGGCATCCTCGACCGACAACCCCAAGCGCGACTGGTACTGGTGGCGCCCGGCGCGGGCCGGCCACCAGCCCGGCGAGCACGGCGCCGAGCCGAACAACTGGGGCTCCTTCTTCTCCGGTCCCGCCTGGCAGCTCGACCCGCAGACCGGCGAGTACTACCTCCACCTGTTCTCCCGGAAGCAGCCCGACCTCAACTGGGAGAACCCGGAGGTGCGCGAGGCCGTCTACGACATGATGAACTGGTGGCTCGACCGTGGGGTCGACGGGTTCCGGATGGACGTCATCAACTTCATCTCGAAGGTGACCGACCTGCCCGACGGCGAGGTGCCCGAGGGCGCGCTGTACGGGAACGCGTACCCGTACTTCGGTCAGGGGCCGCGCATCCACGAGTTCCTGCACGAGATGCACCAGCGGGTGTTCCTCGGCCGCGGCGACCGCTACCTCACGGTCGGCGAGATGCCGGGCGTCGACGTCGAGCAGGCGCGGCGCTTCACCGACCCGGCGAACGGCGAGCTGGACATGGTGTTCCAGTTCGAGCACGTCGACCTCGACCACGGCCCCGGCGGCAAGTGGGACCACCGTCCCGCCTCGGTACTGGACCTGAAGCGCAACCTGTCGAAGTGGCAGGAGGGTCTCGCGGAGGTGGGCTGGAACAGCCTGTACTGGAACAACCACGACCAGCCGCGGGTCGTCAGCCGGTTCGGCGACGACGGCGAGCACCGGGTGGTGTCCGCCAAGGCGCTCGGGACGGTCCTGCACCTGATGCGCGGCACGCCCTACGTCTACCAGGGCGAGGAGCTCGGGATGACGAACGTGCCGTTCGCGTCCATCGACGACTTCCGCGACATCGAGTCGCTCAACCACTACGCCGAAGCGGTCGACATCCTGGGCGCCCCCTCGGAGGTCGTGCTGGCGGCCCTGCGGCGGACCAGCCGCGACAACGCCCGTACGCCGATGCAGTGGACCGCCGGCCCGAACGCCGGGTTCACGACCGGGACGCCGTGGATCGCGGCCAACCCGAACGCGAGAGAGATCAACGCCGAGGCGGAGGTCGCCGACGACGACTCCGTGTTCGCGCACTACCGCGCCCTGATCGACCTGCGGCACCGGTCGGAGGTCGTGGCGCGCGGCGACTACACGCTGGTGCTGCCGGAGCATCCGCAGATCTTCGCGTACACCCGGATGCTCGGTGACGAGGCGTTGCTCGTGCTCGCGAACCTGACCGGCGACGAGGCGACGTTCGACCCCGCAGAGCTGCCCGGATGGTCGGACGCGGAGCCCGTGCTCTCGAACCTCGACGGCTCGGCCGCCGCCCGTGGCGTGCTGCGGCCCTGGGAGGCGGTCGTCCTCGCGCGAGGCTGACGTGCGCCGCGCCGGTCTTGCGCCGTCGCTCCCGAGAGGTGTGGGATAGGCGGCACGAACCGGGAGGCGATATGGGCGAGTACGTGGCGCGTGCGGAGATCGACGTGACGGCCCCGCGCAGCACGGTCTGGAAGGTGCTGACCTCGAACGGCGCACGGCCGGAGATCATGTTCGGGGCGGAGGTCGTCTCGGACTGGCGGGTCGGTTCGAGGATCGCCTGGCGCGGCGAGTGGCAGGGCAAGACGTTCGAGGATCACGGCCGCGTCATCGAGCTCGAGAACCGCGAGGAGCCCTGGCGCATCGTGCTGACGCACTTCAGCCCGCTGAGCGGTCAGCCGGACGTGCCCGACAACTACCACACGCTCCGGTTCGAGTTGGATGCCATCCCGGGCGGCACGCGCATCACCCTCGACCAGGACAACAATCCCACCCGGGAGGCCGCCGAGCACGCGCAGGCGAACTGGGCTCAGATGCTCGCCGGCGTGAAGACCGTCGCCGAGCGCGACCAGAACTGACGCTCAGTCGCCGAACGCCTCGCGGAGGAACGCCGTCAGGAAGACGTCGAACGCCTGCACGGTGCCGTTGCGGTCGCCGCTGATCAGGAAACCGAAGTGCAGGCCGGCGGCGGAGTCGACCAGCCAGTGCGCGAGCACCCCCGCGCGGCGCGTCTCGATGCCCTGCTCCTTGAGCCAGGACTTCACGGTGTCGCGCCACTGCGTGAAGGCGACGGTGACGCGCTGTCCGATGTCGGGGTCGATCGGCTCCAAGGCGCCCGCCTCGAACTGCAGGCGCAGGGCCGTCCGGTTGTTCTCGCGGAGCGAGTGACGGAAGGCCTCCTTGTACCAGTCGCGGAACTGATTGCGGTCGAATGCGGTCACATCCACGCCGACCAGCGACTCGGACTGCTGGCGCACTCCCTCTTCGAGGATGGCGTCGATCATCTCCTGACGCGACCCGAAGTGGTAGACGAACGAGTAGGTGCTGACCCCGAGGGCGCTCGCCAGGCTGCGGAACGTCATGCGCGAGAGCGGCTCGGTCGCGACATGGTCCATGATGCGCGCGAGGAGCTCCGGCTTGCGATTCGGATCTGGAGTGCGGCCCACGCGATAACACTAGTCCGAATATCGCGCCGGATGACTAGTCGTCTCTAGGGCTTCTTCCCCGGAGGATTGCCGCCGTTCCCGTTGCCACCCGCACCAGCCCCGGGCGCGGGCGCGGGCGCCGCCGGGGCGCTGGGCGCGGTGGGTTTCGTCGGCTTCGGCGCAGGCGGAGCGGTCGTGTACTTGCCGGCCGGCGACGGGAAGGCCGAGCCCCCGTACGCGGCGTTCAGCGCCGTCATGACCCGCTTCGCGATGGCGAACTTGACGTTGCCGCCGCCGACGCCCTGGAAGCTGACGCTGCGGAGCGCGACGCCGCCCTCGACATTGCCCACCCAGGTAGCCTGGGCGACCTTCGTAGTCGAGGTCACGAGCCAGTTCTCGACCGAGTTGTCTGTCGTACCCGTCTTGCCGAAGACCGGGATGCCGTCGCCCGGGTTTGCGGAGGCTGCCGTACCGCCGCCGCGGAGCACACCCTGGAGGGCGTAGATCGCGGCCGCAGCCACCTGGGGGTCGATCGGCGTGGTCGAGCACTGCGACTTCGGAACGGCGTGCGCGCTGCCGTCGGCGTTCACGATCTTGTCGATCGCGATCGGGCTGCACGCCACGCCGTTGTTGGCGAGGCCGGCGTACGCGGTCGCCATGGTCAGAGGCGCGATGTAGTTCGTGCCGAGCACCGACGACGGGTTCGCCCTGTATGGATTGGTCTGCTCGTCGGCCCCGTGCACCAGCAGGTCCTGAGCGCGCTGCTTGATGCCGCAGAGGTCGAGCGAGGTCGCCATCTTGGCGAAGATCGTGTTGATCGACTGCGCGGTCGCGTTCATGACCGTCGTGGAGGTGACGGACTCGCCTTCATCGTTCGAGACGTTCCACGGCGCACCGCCGATGTCGTTGCAGGGGTCGCTCGAGTGGAACGAGGTCTGCGGAAACACATGCTGCGTGCCGTTGACGGACTGGTAGAGCGAGTGCCCCTCGTTAAGCCACTCGAGCAGGTCGAACACCTTGTACGCCGACCCGGTCTGGAAGCCCTCCGAGGCTCCATAGGCGTAGTCGGTGTTGTAGTTGACCGCCGTCGTGGACGGAGCCGGGGCCGCGGTGTTGTCGTACGGCCGGTTCTGGACCATAGTCACCACCCGGCCACTGCCGACTTCGACGGAGACGTTGGACGATCCGACATCGAGGCGGGGATCGGCCGGCGGGATATAGGCGCTGACAGCAGCTTGGGCCTGCGACTGCAGGTCGAGGTTCAGCGTCGTGTAGATCTTGAGGCCGCCGCGCGTGAGGAAGTTGGAGCGGTCGTCGCCGGTCTTGCCGAAGATCGGGTCCTGCTCGATCACGCGCTCGACGTAGTCGCAGAAGAACGCCGCGTTGTACTGCTGGGCCGACATGCAGCCGTTCTGCGACGCGGTGATCTTCGGCTCGACCTTCGTCGCACGCGCGGCGTCGTGCTCCTCCTTGGTGATCTTGCCGTTGGCGAGCATCCGGTCGAGCACGTAGTTGCGGCGGTCGAGGGTCTCTTTGTACCCGTTGGCCGCGCCGTTCTCCTTACTGTCAGGCTTGTCGATACGCAGGTTGTCCGGGTTGTTCAGGATGGCGATCAGCGTCGCCGCCTGCTGCAGGTTCACATCCTTCGCTCCGACGCCGAAGTAGTACTCCGCCGCCGACTGCACGCCGTAGACGCGACCGCCGAACAGGGCGATGTTCAGGTAGCTCTGCAGGATGTCGTTCTTCGAGTACTCCTTCTCGAGCCCGATCGCGTACCGCATCTCTTTGAGCTTGCGGGACGGGTCGACCTTCGTGGCGTCGTTGTAGCAGGCCTCGTACGCGGTCAGCTGCTTCTTCTGCACCGCATCGGTCGCCGTCGGGTCGGGCTGCTTGTTCTCACAGCGCTGCACGAGGATGTTCTTGACGTACTGCTGGGTGATGGACGAACCGCCCTGCACCGACTTGTGCAGCGCCGTGAGGACGGCGCCGCGCAGGGTGCCGGAGACGTCGACGCCGCCGTGCTCGTAGAAGCGCGGATCCTCGGTCGCGACGGCCGCGTCTTTCAGGTTCTGGGAGATGCCGTCCCAGCCGACCTCGATGCGGTTCTGCGAGTAGAAGGTCGCGATCGGCACCTGCTTCCCGTTGCTCAGCGCGTACATCGTGGAAGCCTGGGCCAGCGGCTCGACCTTGATGTACTCGGGCAGTCCGTCGAAGACGCTGATGGTGGAGTCGGCCGCCGAGCCGGTCAGCGCGACCGCCGGTGTGACCGCAGCCGCTGCGAGCACGCCGGCCAGACCGCTCAGCGCGACGAATCCCGCGAGGGCAGGAGCCCATCCCCATCTCATGCGTCCAGTTCTCCCTCGTCGAGACCGTTCTTCCGTGGCGGCAATGATACGCGTCGGTCGTGACGGCTCCGGGAGGTCGACGCTCAGGTTGTGGAGAGAACGAACGCCTCCGGGCCTGTGGACGGTTTCCTCAGGAGGTCTCGCGCAGCTTGTCGCAGAGCTGGGCGAGCGTCTCGAGCTCCTCGGTGGTCAGCCGTCCGCCGACGCGCGCGTTGATCGTCTTCATGTGATCGACCGCGACGCGGCGGAACATCTCGAACCCCGTGTCGGTCAGGCGGATGACGGTGCCGCGGGCGTCCGACGGCTCCGGCTCCTTCGCGACGAGGCCGCGGGCGACCAGGCGGTCGACGAGCCTGCTGACGCTGGGCTGGGTGAGGAGCACGTGCTTGTTGAGATCCCGGAGCCGCAGCTCACGGTTCGGCTGCCGCGAGAGGTTGAAGAGGACGTCGTACTCGTTGAACGAGATGTCCCGCGTCGGGAACTCCGCCGCCAGCGTGCGCATGACGGCGACCTGCGCGCGGAACAGCGACTCCCACGCCGCCACCGCGCTGATGCGGGACCGGCCGGGTGAGCTCTGCGTCGCGGTCTCGGCCATGGCTCTCCTCCTCATGCTCGATGCATTCGCATCTTCTCATCATGAGGGTACGTCGACATCCGTGTCACCACGGGCGCGAGGCGGATGGAGAGGGCCCCGGGCAAAGATCGAGGGCCGGTCGCAGAGGCTAGCGACCGGCCCTCTCCCTTGCACCAAGAGTGTCCTGCAATCACATTCCGCGATGGCTGCCACAGCAAACAACCATTGCTCTTGAACTATATAACGAAGAGGTAACGGCATCTAGTTATCAAGTCGTTATTTTTTCTGCGAATCTTCTCTGTCCTGCCAAGCGGTCCGCTGAGAGGTACCCTCATCGCGTGAGCGAGGACTCCGCGGCCTTCCGGGGCGACATCCCGGCGCACTACGACTCGAACCTCGGGCCGGTGCTGTTCGAGCACTATGCCGACGTGCTCGGGCGCGCGGTGGCCGAGACCGAGCCGGGCCGAATCCTCGAGACCGCCGCCGGCACCGGCATCTCTTCTGCCGCGATCGCGCGCTACAGCCCGCGGGCGGAGCTCGTCCTCACCGACCTCAACGAGGCGATGCTCCACCTCGCGCACAAGAAAGTGCCCGCGTCGACCCGCATCGACGTCGCCGACGCCCAGCACCTGCACTTCCATGACGGCAGCTTCGACGTGGTCGCGTGCCAGTTCGGCGTGATGTTCCTGCCTGACCTGGGCGCGGGTCTTCGTGAAGCCCGTCGCGTGCTCGCGCCGGGCGGCGTCTTCCACTTCTCGGTGTGGGACAGCCATGCGAAGAACCGGTTCGCCGCCATCACCCACCGCCTGATCGTCGAGACGTTCCCCGACGATCCGCCGGCGTTCTACCAGGTTCCATTCGGGCTGAGCGATGTGGGCTACCTGCGCGACGCCGCCCAGGCGGCGGGGTTCGGCCGCATCCGGGTGGATGTGCTGCCGCACCGGTCGAGGGTCGTCTCCTGGTCGGTCTTCGCGGATGGCCTGCTGCTGGGCAACCCGGTGGCGGACCAGCTGCGCCGGCGCGGGGCCGACCTGCAGGCGCTCATCCGCGAGCTCGCGCGCCGCCTCGAGGTGGAGTACGGACCGTCGCCCGCGGACATCCCGCTGCAGACCCTCTTCTACCGCGCCTATCCGGCGTGACGCTGGACAAGATCACTCGAAAGCGAATACTCTACTCAGAGTAATTGATCTCGAGTGGAGGTGACCATGCCCAAGCGCGCCGTATCCAACCCGCTGGCCCTGGCCGTGCTCGCCTGCCTCTGGGAGCGCCCGATGTACCCGTACGAGATGACGACGACCATGCGCGAGCGGGGCAAGGAGGACAGCATCCGCCTCAACTTCGGCTCCCTCTACGCGGTCATCAAGTCGCTCGAGAAGCACGGCTTCATCGAGGTCGCGCAGACCGAGCGCGAGGGCAACCGGCCCGAGCGGGTCGTGTACGCGATCACCGACGCCGGGCGCGTCGAGGCGGAGGAGTGGCTCCGCGAGCTCATCGAGGTGCCGGTGAAGGAGTACCCGGCGATCGAAACCGGCCTGTCGCTCCTGCCGATGCTGCCGCCGCAGGTCGCCGCCGACCTGCTCGAGAGCCGGCGCGACCGGATCGACGAAGACCTCGCCGCACGGCGCACGCTGCACGAACAGGCCCAGGGGCTTCCGGAACTGTTCATGATCGAGTCCGACTACCGCGTCGCGATCCTGGAGGCCGAGCGCACGTTCGTCGCCGATCTGGCCGCGCGCATCCGCGACCGCTCGATCGGCGGCTTCGACGGCTGGGAGGAGCTGCACCGGCTGCTCGCCGAAGGCGTCGGGATGGAGGAGCTGACCGAGCGCATCGCCGTCGGCTTCTTCGGGGAGGAGGCGGCCGCCCTGTACCGCGCGTAGACAGAACGATGGCCGGAGAGCGGCAACTCTCCGGCCATCCACACCTTCAGTCGTTCCATCCGGAACCTGCGTCAACAGTCACCGAGGGCTCCTTCCAGGATATCCCGTTGCGGTGGCTGACCATCAGATCAGAGAGGAAAGCCACCATGGCATCCGCAACCGGGCCGGCGCTCGCCGCCGCCCACCTCGTGAAGACCTACAGCGGCGGGAGGGGCAAGCCCGCCGTCCGCGCGCTCGACGACCTCGGCTTCGAGGTCGAGACCGGGACGGTGTTCGGCCTGCTCGGCCCGAACGGCGCCGGCAAGTCGACCACGATGAAGATCCTGTCGACCCTCGCCCGGCCCGACTCCGGGTCGGCATCCGTGGCCGGGATCGACGTCATCCGCCATCCCGCCCGCGTGCGCCGGGCCATCGGGTACGTCGCCCAGAAGCCGGTCTCCGACCCGTCCGACACCGGGGTCGAGAACCTCGTGCTGGCCGGGCGGCTGCAAGGCATGTCCGGTCGGGAGGCGGCGGCGCGCGCCCGCGAGCTGCTCGACCGCTTCGGCCTCACCGACCACGCCCGGCGGCAGGTGAAGACCTATTCCGGCGGCATGGCCCGCAAGCTGGATGTGGCGATCGGCCTCATGCACCGGCCGCAGGTGCTCTTCCTCGACGAGCCGACCACCGGTCTCGACCCGGAGGCGCGCGCGGAGCTCTGGCTGGAGCTCGAGCGGATGACGGCGGCCGAGAACCTGACCGTGCTGCTGACCACGCACTACCTGGACGAGGCTGACCGCCTCGCCGACCGGCTCGCGATCGTCGACCACGGCCGCATCGTCGCCGGCGGCACGCCGGAGGAGCTGAAGAACGGCCTCCGCGGCGACGCCATCGTCGTCGAGCTGGCCGGGGACGCCGATCCACTCGCCGGGCTCTCGGCCCTGGAACGGGTGGATGCGCTGCGCGAGGTGGGCGGCGACGGCCGCACCCTGCGCGCCCGAGCGGACGTGGGCGCATCCACCCTCCCGCTCGCCCTCGCGGCGCTCGAGGCTGCCGGCGTCGCGGTCGCCTCCGCCACGGTCGCCCGGCCGAGCCTGGACGACGTCTACCTGCGGCACACCGGCCGCACCTTCACGCGGGCGCAGGAGTCCGCCGAGTTCGTCCTGGAGGATGCATCATGACCGCCGCAACGCTCGCCCCGTCCCGTCCGCTCCGCCGGACCGGGCCCACCTTCGTCACCCACACCCTGCTGCTGACCGGGCGTCAGCTGCGGGCGGCATGGCGGATGCCGGCGTTCCTCGTCATGAACCTGGTGCAGCCGGTGATCTGGCTGCTGCTGTTCGGGCAGCTGTTCAAGTCGGTCATCGAGATCCCCGGCTTCGGGGTCGGGCAGAGCTACCTCGAGTACCTGACTCCGGGGGTCGTCATGATGCTCGCGCTGTTCGGGAGCGCGTGGTCGGGGACCGTCTACATCCAGGACATGGACCGCGGCGTGATGGATCGGTTCCTCACCTCGCCGACCAATCGCGCGGCGATGATCGTGTCGACGCTGGTGTACCAGTCCATCCTCGCGGTCGCCCAGTCGCTCGTGGTGGTCGGGATCGCGTTCTGGGCGGGCGCGCGCTTCGAGGGCGGGGTGGTCGGCATCCTCCTGCTCCTTCTCGGAGTGGTGCTGCTGACCGCGGTGTTCTGCTCGCTGTCGAACGCGGTCGCGCTGCTGGCCCGCGAGCAGACCGCGCTCATCGGAATCTCGCAGCTGATCACGCTGCCGCTGATGTTCCTCAGCTCGGCGATCATGAACACGAAGCTGTCGCCGGAGTGGGTGCAGAACGTCGCCGCGTACAACCCGTTCGAGTGGGCCGTGATCGTGGGCCGCCAGGCGCTGAGCGCCCATCCCGACTGGTCCGACCTCTGGTTCCACGCCGGGCTGCTGGTTGCGCTTGCGGTCGTGATGGCAGCGTGGGCCACCTCGGCCTTCCGCACCTACCAGCGCACCGCCTGATACCGGGCGGGCGCCGCCTCCCCCGTCAGAAGAGGTCGGGGGAGGGGGCGCTGGCGTAGCGGATGGAGACGTCGGCGTGGCGGTCGAAGCGGTAGCCGACACCGCGGACCGTGCGCACGATGTCCTCGTAGCGGGCCAGCTTGGAGCGCAGGCGGCGTACGTGGACGTCGATGGTGCGCTCGTTCGGCACCTCGTCCTCGTCGGCGTCGCTCCACAGCGAGCTGATCAGCTCGGAGCGCTCGATCGTCCGGCCCTCGCGCAGCACCAGGTACTGGAGGAGCTCGAACTCCTTGTACGTCAGCGCGACGGTCTGGTTGTCGAGCACCAGGCGCTTGCGCGAGATGTCGACGACGACACCGGAGGCGGCGCGGTCCTCGTCCTCGTCGACCGTGACGGCCTGGCGGTGCTTGGCGACCGCCGACGGGTCCTGCAGGGCGAGGCGGACCACATCCACGTCGCGTCCGCCGGCGCCGGCCGGGGCCAGAGCGACCGCGGCGTACGTCTCGGCGGAGGGGGCGATCTCGGCGGTCAGGCGCTTCAGCGCCTCCACGATGCGGCCGAGGTCGGTGCCGTCTGCGAGGGCCTTCGCCTCGTCGATGCCGACGTAGAGCACGAAGCCGCGGGCCTCGGTGCCCTCCGGGACGGCGCGGATGCGCGGAGCGGAGTCGGTGGGGGCCGGTGCGTTGGCGGCCGGCGCGGCGGCGGGGGCCGGACGGACCGGGGAGACCGGCGAGACGGTGGCGGTGCGGGCGTAGGTGGTGTCGATGGTGGCCAGAGACATGGGGATCAAGTCCTTCGATGATGATGTTCCGCGTCCCGGTGTGCGACGATGCTCCGCCGATGCGACGGAGGTGCGGGGACTCGCGGGGAGTGTCGTGTTGTGCCCTGTCAGAGAGGGCTGATGCGCGGGAGCCTGGTTGCGGCGATCCCGGGGAGCGTTCGCCAGGTCACGACCGGATCGGGTCGGAGGGCGGCTGCTCGGCGAATGGTCGTCAGATCAGCGGCACATTCGGCAACACATGACTGCGTCGCGGCCGGCCATCATCATGCCGGCATTCCCAAGGGCCTCGAAGGAGGTCAGGGTACGCGCGTTGTCAGTCATGCAGGAAAGTAAAACCGATCATGACTCGACGTGTCAAATGGTTACGTAATATTGCGGGCCGCTACACGGTGCCGTAGAGGCGGTCGCCGGCGTCGCCGAGACCCGGCACGATGTAGCCGTTCTCGTTGAGCCGCTCGTCCAGCGAGCCGAGAACGATGGTCACGTTGCGGCCCTCGGTCGCCTTCTCCAGCGCCTCCAGGCCCTCGGGGGCGGCGAGCAGGCAGATAGCGGTCACATCCACCGCGTTGCGCTGGAACAGGAAGTCGATGGCCGCCCCGAGCGAACCGCCGGTGGCGAGCATCGGGTCGAGCACGAAGCACTGCCGGTCGGAGAGGTCCATCGGCAGGCGCTCGGCGTACGTCGTCGGCTCCAGCGTCTCCTCGTTGCGCACCATGCCGAGGAACCCGACCTCGGCGGTCGGCATCAGCCGCACCATCCCCTCGAGCATGCCGAGCCCGGCGCGCAGGATGGGGACCACCAGCGGACGCGGCTCGCTCAGCGCGACGCCGGTCGTCTTCGTGACGGGAGTCTGGATCTCGACCGGCTCGACGCGCACACCGCGCGTGGCCTCGTAGGCGAGCAGGGTCACGAGCTCTTCCGTGAGCTGGCGGAACACCGGCGACGGGGTCGACGCGTCGCGGAGCACCGTCAGCTTGTGGGTGATGAGGGGGTGGTCCGCAACGTGCACTCGCATAGGCTCAAGGCTAGCCGAAACATCCCGGAGGAGCCCCCGTGAGCCTGACCGTGCCCAGCTCGTACGAGCAGTGGATGCGCGCCGCGCTCGACGACGCCCGCCGGGCGTTCGACACCGGCGACGTGCCGGTCGCCGCGCTGGTGCTCGACGAGGCGGGCCGCGTCATCGGCCGCGGCCGCAACGAGCGCGAGCTGCGGCACGATCCCACCGCGCACGCCGAGGTGCTGGCCCTGCGGGAAGCGGCGGCTACGCGTGACGACTGGCACCTCGAGGGATGCACGCTCGTCGTGACGCTCGAGCCCTGCGTGATGTGTGCTGGGGCGGTGCTCGCGGCGCGCGTCCCGACCGTCGTGTTCGGCGCGTGGGATGAGAAGGCCGGCGCCGGCGGGTCGGTCTACGACGTGCTGCGCGACCGGCGGCTCAACCATCAGGTGCAGGTGTACGCGGGGGTGCTCGCGGAGGAATGCGGCGAGGTGCTGCTCGATTTCTTCCGCGCGAAGCGCTGAGGCAGCGCTTACTTCTTCAGGCTGCTGAGCCACTCCGAGAAGGCCGCGCGTGACGCCTCCTGCATCCGGGCCGAGTGCAGCTCGCGGTCGCGGCGAAGTGCCTCCGGGTCGATCGCCAGCTCGTCCAGCTCGTTGTACCCGTCCGCGACCCACGCCTCGTGCATCTCGTCGGTGACCTCGGGGTGGAACTGCACCGCGAGCGCGAAGTCGCCGATCGCGAACGCCTCGTTCGAGTAGTCGCTGGACGACGCGAGCAGAGTCGCCTCCTCCGGCAGCTCGAACGTGTCGCCGTGCCACTCCACCACCGGGACGCCGTCGAAGTGGCGGATGGGGGAGTCCGCGCCCGCCTCCGTCGGCTCCACCCGGCGGTAACCGATCTGGGTGGTGTCACCGCGGTACACGCGCTGCCCGAGGGCCCCGGCCATCAGCTGGGCGCCCAGGCAGACGCCGAGGGTCGGACGCTCCGCCTCCAGCCGCGCGCGGAGCAGGTCCCTCTCGGCCTGCAGGAAGGGGAACTCGTCCGTCTGATACGCGCCCATCTCGCCGCCGAGCACGACCACCAGGTCGGCCTCCGCCGGGTCGATCGCCGTCACGTCCTCGCTGCTCGCATCCACGATCCGCAGCTCGTAGCCGTGTTCGACGAGGACGGGGCCGATGTTGCCGAGGTGGATGGTGGGGTCGTGCTGCAGGATGACGGCGGTGCGGGTCACTCGAGTCCTTTGATGACGATGGTGTCGGTGGCGGGCGCCCGGTCGTTGGGGTCGACCCAGACGTCCGGTTCGATGTAGATCACGCGAGCGGCGGGCACGGCCTCGCGGATGCGGCGCTCGACGTCGTCGATCGCGGCGGCGACGTCGGCCAGCCTGTGCTCACCCGAGAAGGCGAGTTTCGCGGCGACCATGAGCTCGTCCGGCCCGAGGTACAGCGTCTTCATGTGGATGATGCGCTCGACGTCGTCGCCCGATGTCACGGCCTGCTCGATCGCTGCCAGGTCCTGGTCGCTCGCGCCCTCGCCGACGAGCAGGCTCTTCGTCTCCATGCCCAGGATGATCGCGACGGTCACCAGCAGGGCACCGATCAGCACCGTCCCGATGCCGTCCCAGACGCTGTTGCCGGTGATGATCGTCAGCCCCACGCCGAAGAGGGCGAACACCAGACCCGTGAGGGCGGCCACATCCTCCAGCAGCACGACCGGGAGCTCGGGGGCCTTGGCGCGGCGGACGAACTGCGGCCACGTCATCCCCTTTTTATGCGGGCGCGACTCGTGCACGGCGGTGCGCAGCGAGAACGACTCCAGCGCGATGGCGATCAGCAGCACGAGGATGGGCAGCCACGCGTTCTCGAGCGGGTGCGGGTGGGTGAGCTTCTCGACGCCCTCGTAGATCGAGAACACGCCGCCGACCGAGAACAGGATGATCGACACGACGAACGCGTACACGTAGCGCTCGCGGCCGTAGCCGAACGGGTGCTCGCGGTCGGCCTTCCGGCGGGACTGGCGACCGCCGAGGAGCAGGAGGAGCTGGTTGCCGGAGTCGGCGAGCGAGTGGACGCCCTCCGCCAGCATCGACGACGACCCGGAGAAGAACCAGGCGATGAACTTGGTCAGGGCGATTCCGAGGTTGGCCGCGAACGCGGCCACGATGGCTCTGGTCCCACCTGATGCGCTCATGGCCCCAATCCTAGGATGGAGCCATGGACGACGCGCAGAGGTTGACACTTCCGACGATCGCGATGCTCGGGGCGGGCTCGATGGGCCGCGCCATCCTGAGCGGCCTGCTGGCGCCCGGGGTGCAGGTGGCGGGCATCCGGGTCACCAACCGGTCGGAGGCGAAGGCGGCGGAGCTCGCCGGCACGCCGGGTGTCACGGCGTACGCGACCGAGACCGAGGCCGACGCGAACCGGCTGGCCGTGGACGGCGCGCAGGTGGTCCTCGTGGCGGTGAAGCCGGCCATGGTGCGCGACCTGCTCGCCGAGATCGCCGATTCGCTGGCGCCGGAAACGGTCGTCGTCAGCGTCGCCGCCGGCGTGACCGCGGCGACAATGGAGTCGCTGCTGCCCGACTCCGTGTCGGTCGTCCGCGCGATGCCGAACACGCCCGCCGTGGTCGGCCAGGCCGTGACGGGGGTTTCGGCCGGGTCGCGCACCGATCCGTCCGACCTGGACGTGGTGCGCGCCCTGTTCGAGACCGTCGGCGAGGTCGTCGAGGTGCCCGAGTCGCAGCTGGATGCGCTGAGCACGATCTCCGGCTCCGGCCCCGCCTACGTGTTCCTCCTGATGGAGGCGCTGACCGAGGCCGCCGTGCAGAAGGGCTTCACCCCCGAGCAGGCGGCGACGCTCGTCAACGGCACCTTCCTCGGCGCCTCCCAGCTGCTCGTCTCCTCCGGCGAGGACCCGGCCGAGCTCCGCCGCCGCGTCACGAGCCCCAACGGCACCACCGAGCGCGCCATCGCCGTCCTCACCGACGCCGACCTCCCGGCCCTCTTCGCCCGAGCCACCGACGCCGCCCTGGCCCGCGCCCGCGAACTGGCCGCCGGCTGACCGAAGACGCGCCGTCAGGACTCGAGGGCGGCGAAGCGCTCGATGTCGGCGGAGGCGCCGGAGACGATGACGAGGTCGTGGTCGGTGACGACGGTGTCGGCCGTCGCGTAGGTGAAGGGGCGGCCTGGCGGCTTGACGCCGACGACCGTGATGTTGTGCTTCGAGCGCACGCCCGACTGGCCGAGGGGCAGGCCGCGGATCGGCTTCGGCGGGTACATCTTGACCAGCGCGAAGTCGTCGTCGAACTCGATGAAGTCGAGCATCCGCCCCGAGACCAGGTGGGCGACGCGCTCGCCGGCCTCCGCCTCCGGGTAGATGACGTGGTTGGCGCCGATCCGCTCCAGGATGGTGCCGTGCGACCGCGAGATCGCCTTCGCCCAGATCTGCGGCACCTTCAGGTCGACGAGGTTGGCCGTGATGAGGACGCTGGACTCGATCGACGACCCGACGGCGACGACGGCGATGGAGAAGTCCTCCGCGCCGATCTGCCGGAGTCCCTCGATGGACCGCGCATCCGCCTGAACCGCGTGCGTCACTCGATCCGCCCACTTCTGCACGAGTCCGGCGTCCGTGTCGATGGCGAGCACCTCGCGCCCGAGCCGGTCGAGCTCCCCGGCGGTCGCCGCACCGAAGCGGCCGAGGCCGATGATGAGGACGGGCGCGTTGTGCTTGATCCGGTCAACCAACGAGCGGCCTCTCCTCGGGGTTCGTGTAGAGCTGCCGGCGCTGGCTCTGCGCCAGGGCGGCGGCGAGTGTCACTGTACCAACGCGTCCGCAGAACATCGTGGCGGCCATGATGTAGATGCCGGCATCCGGGAGCTTGGCGGTCAGACCGGTCGACAGGCCGCAGGTGGCGAAGCCGGAGATGACGTCGAACAGCACGTGATCCAGCGGCGCCTTCGTGATCTGCAGGATGAGGATGGTCGAGACCGCCACGATGGTCGCACCCCACAGGGCGACCGCGACAGACAGCCGCAGCACGTCGATCGGGATGCGGCGGCGGAACGCGTCCATCGAATCCACTCCTCGGGCCTCGGCGAAAGCGGCCAGGAAGAGGACGGCCAGCGTCGTCACCTTGATGCCGCCCGCAGTGGATGCGGACCCGCCGCCGATGAACATGAGCATGTCGGTGACGAGCAGGCTCGACCCGTGCAGGTCGTCGATCGGGATGGTCGAGAAGCCTCCCGATCTGGCCATGGTCGAGAGGAAGAACGACTGGAAGACGGTGTGCCCGGCATCCAGCTGCCCGAACGTCTTCGGGTTGTCGTATTCGAGGATGATGTACAGCGCAGCGCCCGCGACCAGCAGGATCACGGAGGTCAGGAGCGTCAGCTTGACGTGGATGGACCACTTGCGCCGCTTCTTCCGGAGATTGGATGCGATGGCCAGGATGACCGGGAAGCCGATCGCGCCGAGGAACACGCCGACCATCAGCGCCGACAGGAACCAGTAGTCGGTCGCGAAGGCGTCGATGCCCTCGGCGTTGGGCGTGAAGCCGGTGTTCGTGAACGCCATGGCGGAGTAGTAGAACGACTCCCAGGCGGCCGTGCCGACGTCGATGCCGGCGATCAGCATCCGCGGGAAGAGCAGCAGCGCGACGCCCGCCTCGATGACGACCATGCTCAGCGCCACTGTGGTCAGCAGCTTGCCGACCTCGCCCAGCCGGACGGCCTGGCCCTCGGCGACCGGCCCGGCGTGCACGCGCAGCGGGTTGCTGTCGCTGGCGGCCATCAGCTTGGCGCGCAGGCCGAGCTTGCGCGAGACGATCAGGCCCAGGATGGAGGCCATCGTCAGCACGCCGACCGCGCCGATCTGCACGCCGAGATAGACGAGGATGTGCCCGAAGTAGGACCAGTGCGTCGCCATGTCGACCGTCGAGAGCCCGGTGACGCAGATGACCGACATCGCGGTGAACAGCGAGTCCGCGAGCGGCGTCCACGTCCCGTCGGCGGAGGAGATGGGCAGCGAGAACAGCAGCGTGAAGACCAGGATCAGCGCTGCGAACACGACGATCGCGAACCGGGAAGGGCTGCGCGCCGCGAAGCCGTTGACGGCGGCGCGGACCGGTCCGACGGACGCCAGGGTGCCGCCACGGACCGCCCGAGTGGTGCTCATGTCGCGTCCTTCCCGTCGTTTCCTGTTCGGGGGCGGGCTTCGGACATGGTACTGCGCCGGGGGAATGACTAGCCTGGGGAACATGGCCGACATCTTCGACGTGATCGCCGACCCGACGCGGCGCGAGATCCTGCGCGTGCTTCTCGACCGCAGTTCGGATGCGACGCATGCCGCAGGCGATATATCCGTCTCGGAGATCGTGGCGACCCTCGAACTCAGCCAGCCGACCGTGTCCAAGCACCTCAAAGTGCTGCGCGAGGCGGGACTGGTGGCCGTGCGCGAGGAGGGCCAGCACCGCTACTACCGCCTCGACTCCCGCCCCCTGGAGTCGGTCGAGGACTGGATCATTCCGTTCACGGCATCCGACGACGACCTGGAGCTCAGCGTCCGGCTGGCGCAGGAGACTCGCGACTTCGCGAGCTCGGTCGGCAAGGTGCTCGCCGACACCCGGCACCGCGTCTCGTCGGCGACCGAGCGCGTGACGCCGAAGAAGTGGCGCAGGGACTGACCCGTCCGGGTACCATGGCGGTCAGGAAAGGGACACGATGGCACACGATCTGAAGGATGTGCGCTTCTTGACGGTCGCCGAGGTGGCCGACATGATGCGCGTCTCCCGCATGACCGTCTATCGCATGGTCCACGCGGGCGAGCTGCCGGCCATCCGCTTCGGGCGCTCGTTCCGCGTTCCGGAGTCCGCGGTCGAGCACCTGCTGCAGACGGCCGCCGTCCACGAGGGCGGCGTCGCGGACTTGGCGTGACGTCGGGTAGACTGTCACTTCGTGTCGCCGCGCGCCCCGCGGCATGCCCCTGATTCTTTGTGAGGTCCACGTGGGTTCCGTTATCAAGAAGCGTCGCAAGCGTATGGCGAAGAAGAAGCACCGCAAGCTTCTTCGCAAGACGCGCCACCAGCGTCGCAACAAGAAGTAGGCCTCCGGCCTGCAGCTCAAGCGTCGGTCCGATCGGCCCGGCGCTTTTTGCTGTGCTCGGCGGTTGACCTGTCGTGTGCTTAGAGTGGGGACGTGTCCACCGTCTCCGTGACCCTCATCGGCAAACCGGGCTGCCACCTCTGCGACGACGCGAGGGAGGTCATCCGCGGCGTGATCGCCGACCTGCCGGACGGTGAGCCCGAGGTCGGCGTCGAGGAGCGCGACATTTTGCAGGATGCGGAGCTCTACGAGAAGTACGTGGAGGAGATCCCCGTCGTGCTCATCGAGGGCCGAGTCCACACCTACTGGCGCGTGGACCCCACCCGGCTGCGGAGCGCCCTGCTGGACGCTGCCTCCTGACCGCTCAGAAGACGGGCGTGTGCTCGATGTCGGCGTCGCGGCGGCGGTAGTCGTCGAGGAACTGCTTCAGCGGCGCCCGATAGAGCGCCTTGACCAGGTCGCCCGCCTTCGCGCCGTCGCGGTCCTTCGCGGCTGCCGCGATACCCGCCAGCGCGTCGGCGAGGTCGTCGACGCCGAACGGGATCTGCCACGCGGAGATGTAGCGCAGCAGCTGCGGACTGAGCCCCTCGCTCATGGAGACGAGCACGGCGTTGTCGCCGGCGCGCTCCAGTTCGAGGAAGAAGTCGTTGAACGCGTGGCCGAGGCCGGGGAGGTCGCGGGACTTCGCGGCCTTGCGCACCGCCTTCTGCGCCTTGTCGAGCTTCGTCACCACGGCGGTGTCGAGCGTCGGGACGATCGTGCGCGCCGCGTGCTCGTGCAGCAGGCCGGTGGCGTAGATGGCCTCGTCGATCGCCTTGAGGTCGATGGGCGCGACCCGCGTGTAGCGGTTCGGAGCCATCTCGACGAGGCCGATGTCGGCGAGCTTCATCAGGGCCTCGCGGATGGGCGTGCGCGAAACACCGAGCCACGCGGTCAGCTTCTCGTCGAGCAGCGTCTCACCCGGTTCGAGGGTGCCGTCGAGGATGCCGTCGTAGAGACGCGTGTAAACGACGTCGCGCAGCAGCCGGCGCTCGACGGGGGCGGTGTCGTTCGCGGGCAGCGGCATCAGCGGCTCTCCTTCTGGGATGCGGCGAACTCGTCGGCGAGGGTGGCCAGCGCCGCGTCGAACAGCTCGGTGGCGGCACGGCCGGCCTTGTCGGCCTTGCCCGCCGTGGCCGCGTCGACGAGGGCCTTCACGGACGGCCGGGCCTTCTGGAAGGCGGCATCGGACGGGGCGGCGTTGAGCGCACGCTGCACCTCGGGCAGGTGGCGCTTGAGGAGCCGCGCGACGGTGCCGTTGTCGAGGCGCCGGACGAAGACGCCGAGGAAGCCGTCGGCCGACAGCCCGGTGCGCACGACGGCGGCGGCGTCGCCGTCTGCGGCCGTCGCCAGCTCGTTGCGGTCCGCGTCGGTCAGCAGCGGAGTCGCATCCCGGACCACACCGGCGACGAGCACGCCGACGGTGGCGACGAGGTCGCGGAGCCGCTCAGGCTCGATCGGGGTGACGCGCGTGCGGCGCTGCGGGAGGATCTCGACCAGCCCCATCGTGGCGAGCTGATTGAGGGCTTCGCGGACGGGGGTGCGCGAGACACCGACCCATCGCTCGATCTCGGCGTCGTAGAGCTGTTCGCCGGGGAGGAGGTCGCCGTCGACGATCGCGTCGAGGAGGCGCACGAAGACTTCGTCGCGGATGAGCCGCCGGGGGCTGGCGGCTCCGGTCACGGGCACGGGCATAAATGAATGTTACATCCCGGTCGTTCACGTCGGGCGCTGATGTACCGAGTGTCGAAAGCGTGCATCGCATGCACATCCTTCCCCCATCGGGCGCTCAGTCCGGCGGGCGTAGGCTGGTCCAGTGAGATCAGCCCCGACCGCTCGGCGGGAGACTGGCGTGACGGTCCTCGAGGCCGAGACCGCACCCCTCGATGACGTCCGCCAGCTCATCCCCTTCCTCGATTCCCGCACGCCGCTGCTGTGGCTGCGCAAGGGAGAGGGGATGGCCGGCATCGGCGAGGTGCTCCGGCTGGAGTTCACAGGACCCGACCGCATCGAGCAGGCCTCGGCCGCCTGGCGCGAGGTCGCCGCGGCGGCGATCGTCGACGACGCGGTCCGCACACCGGGCACCGGCCTCGTGGCCTTCGGCACGTTCGCGTTCGACGACGAGAGCTCGGCGACCAGCACGCTGATCGTGCCCGAGGTCGTCATCGGGCGTCGCGGCAGCCGCAGCTGGATCACGCGCATCCGCCGAGCCGGCGACACGGCGGAGCCGGTGCTGCCGCGCCCGAGCGCCTTCGGCGACGAGTACCGCCTCAGCCTGCTGCCGGGTCGGCTCGGCGGCGAGGGCTACCGGGCGGCCGTGGCGGCGGCGGTCGAGCGCATCCGCGAGGACGACCTCTCGAAGGTGGTGCTGGCCCGCGACCTGCGCGGCCACCTGCCCGTCGAATCCGATCTGCGGCGCGCGCTCGTCGACCTCGCCCTCGGCTACCCGGACTGCTGGACCTTCGCGGTCGACGGGCTCGTCGGCTCGTCGCCCGAGACGCTCGTGCGCGTGCACCACGGGACGGTCACGGCCCGCGTGCTCGCCGGCACCATCTCGCGTGGAGCGGACGCGGCACGGGATGCGGCCGCGGCGGCCGAGCTCGTCGCCAGCGCCAAAGACCAGGGGGAGCACCGCTACGCCGTCACCAGCGTGATGGATGCGCTGCGCCCGCACAGCGCCGATCTCGCCGCGAGCGACGAGCCGTTCACCCTCAAGCTGCCGAACCTCTGGCACCTGGCCACCGACATCGCCGGAATGCTGAGCGACGGGTCCAGCTCCCTCGACCTCGCCGCGGCGCTGCACCCGACCGCCGCGGTCGCGGGCACTCCGCGCACCGAGGCGCTCGCCCTCATCCGCGAGCTGGAGCCGTTCGACCGCGGCCGCTACGCCGGTCCGGTCGGCTGGGTCGGCGGTGACGGGGACGGCGAGTGGGCGATCGCGCTCCGCTGCGCCCAGGTCGACGCGAACGGCGACCTCACGGCGTACGCGGGAGCGGGCATCGTCGCGGATTCGGATCCCGACCGCGAACTCGCCGAGACCACGATGAAGTTCCGGCCGATCGTGGAGGCGTTCGGCTAGTCAGGACTCCGCGAGACGGCGCAGCTGCTCCTGCACGTCGTAGTCGGGCTTCGGCCATTCCAGGTTGAGGTCGGACAGGGCCCGGATGAGCAGCTGCTGCACCGCCGCGCGGGCGTACCACTTCTTGTCGGCGGGCACCACGAACCACGGCGCGTAGGCCGACGTGGTCCGATCGAGCGCCACCTGGTACGCCTCCTGGTAGTCGTCCCAGAGCAGGCGCTCGTCGACGTCGGCCGGGTTGAACTTCCAGTATTTGTCGGGGCGCTCCAGCCGCGAGGCGAGACGCTTCTTCTGCTCGTCCTTGCCGAGGTGGAGCATCACCTTGATCACCGTGGTGCCGGACTGCGCCAGCTCCTTCTCGAAGGCGTTGATCGCGCCGTAGCGGCGTTCCAGCTCCTCCGGCGGGGCCAGCTGGCGGACCCGGCCGATGAGGACATCCTCGTAGTGCGACCGGTCGAACACGCCGACCTGGCCCGCCGCGGGCACCTCCCGCCACACACGCCAGAGGAAGTCGTGCGCGAGCTCCTCCGGGGCCGGCTTGCCGAATCCCGCGTAGTGCACGCCGCCCGGGTTCATCGAGCCGATGACGTGGGACACGATGCCGCCCTTGCCCGCGGTGTCCATGGCCTGCAGGACGAGCAGGACGGAACGCGGCTCGCCCTCCCTCCCGCAGGCGAACAGCAGTTCCTGAAGATCGGCCAGCCGTGCGGCGTCCTGCGCGAGAACCCTCTCGCCGTCCTTCTTGTCCCCACGGAACCCGGGCGTCGCGTCCGTCGGCTGGTCGGCCAGCCGGAAGCCTGGCGTGACCCGCAGCAAGTCGTAGGGATCGTCGGTCCAGTTCGTGTCGTCGCCCATCGCCGCCTCCTCGTCGCCGGGACGCCCATGGTAGACCCGTCGCGACCGCTGTGGCCCGGCCGAAAATGCCCGCTAGCCGAGCGCACCTGCGCCGCACTACGGTGTGCGCGATGAGAGGGGCCTCTAATGGACACGTTCTGGAGTGTGTTTCTGTACACCTTCTGGATCTTCGCGTTCGTCGCGTTCCTGATGCTGCTGTTCCTGGTGCTGGTGGACCTGTTCCGCGACCCGTCGCTGAACGGCTGGTGGAAGGCGCTGTGGGTGATCTTCCTGGTGTTCTTCCCCGTGCTCGCGGTGCTCGTCTACCTGATCGCGCGCGGGCGCGGGATGGCGGAGCGGAACATGGCGCGCAACGCGACGGTGCCCGAGGACGACAGCTGGGGCCAGAACCCGACGCCTTCCGCGACGCCGGCTTCCGACATCCAGCAGGCGCAGACGCTGCTCGACCAGGGGGTCATCAGCAAGGGCGAGTTCGACGCGTTGCGCGCGAAGGCGCTGGGGCAGCGGTTCTGAGCGTTCGGCGTGCGTTCGGGGCCCTGACTGCAACGGTCCGACGCCGCAGCCTAAGCTGGTGGGGTGAGTAAGGCCGACCTCAGCAAGCAGCCCGCCCAGGTCGCCGCCATGTTCGACCAGGTGTCGACGCGCTACGACCGGACCAACGCCGTCCTGTCGGTGGGCAATGCGGCGCTGTGGCGCGTGGCGACGACCCGTGCCGTCGACCCGCGCGCCGGCGAGACGATCCTCGACGTGGCGGCCGGAACGGGCACGTCGAGCGCGTCGCTCGCCCGCAACGGCGCCTCGGTCGTCGCCGCCGACTTCTCCGAGGGGATGATCGAGGTCGGTCGGCAGCGTCAGGCGGACAACCCGTTCGTCCGGTTCGTCCAGGCCGACGCCACGGCGTTGCCGTTCGAGGACGACTCGTTCGACGCCGTGACGATCTCGTTCGGCCTCCGCAACATCGTCGACCCGAAGAAGGCGCTCGCCGAGTTCTACCGCGTGGTCAAGCCCGGCGGCCGCGTCGTCGTGTGCGAGTTCTCCCAGCCTCCTCTCTCGCCGGTTCGTGCCGGGTACTCGGCGTACCTCAAGTACGGGATGCCCGTGCTCGCGCGCGTGGCCAGCTCGAACCCGGCTGCGTACGAGTACTTGATGGAGTCGATCCAGGCCTGGCCCGACCAGCGCGCGCTCGCGGCCTGGCTGCGTGAGGCGGGCTTCGAGCGCGTGGCGTACCGCAACCTGACGGCCGGCATCGTGGCGCTGCACCGCGGCTTCAAGCCGGAGCGTCCGGTCGTGGTGGAGGAGACCCCCGCGAAGCCGAAGGCGGCCGCGAAGCCGAAGCCCAAGGCCGCACCCAAGGCGCCCGCCGCGAAGCCCACGCCGGCTGCAAAGCCCGCTCCCGCCGCGAAGCCGAAGGCCGCGCCGAAGCCGAAGCCGAAGCCGAAGGCCGACCCGGCATCCGGCGCGTCCGCCGGTTCCGAATCCTCTGCGTCCACCGTCCCGTCCGAGGGGGAGTAGTGCCACGAAGTGTCCCGGCCGTGCGGCGTCCGTCGCTGACCGGCCAACTGGGCTTCACCGAGCGGATCTTCGTCCGCGGTGAGGACCGCGAGCTGGCCAACGCCGTCGACGACGGCCTCGCGCTCGTCGAGGAGGGCCTGCACCGCGAGATGCACTTCGCGGACGGCCTCGCCGACGTCACGGCGCGCTACCTGCTGGAGGCCGGCGGCAAGCGCGTCCGACCCATGCTCACCCTCCTCGCGGCCCAGCTGGGCGACGGGACGAACGCCAACGTGATCCAGGCCGCGGAAGCCGTCGAGATCACCCATCTCGCATCGCTCTACCACGACGACGTCATGGACGACTCGCAGATGCGCCGCGGGGTCCCGAGCGCGCAGTTCGTCTGGGGCAACTCGGTGGCCGTGCTCACCGGCGACCTGCTGTTCGCCCGCGCGAGCAAGCTCGTCTCCGCGCTGGGCGAGCGCGCCATCCAGCTCCAGGCCGACACGTTCGAGCGGCTGTGCCTCGGCCAGCTGCACGAGACCATCGGCCCGCAGGACGGCGAGGACCCGATCGAGCACTACATCCAGGTGCTCGCGGACAAGACCGGCTCCCTCATCGCCGTGGCGGCCCAGATGGGCGTCGTGTTCTCGAACGCCCCCAGCGCCTACGAGCAGCCCGTCGTCGTGTTCGGCGAGAAGATCGGCGTCGCCTTCCAGCTCATCGACGACGTGATCGACCTCTCCGGCCAGGGCGTCGCCGAGACCGGGAAGACCCCGGGCAACGACCTCCGTGCCGGTGTCGCCACCCTCCCGGTGCTGCGACTCCGCGAGCGGGCCGCATCCGACCCGGAAGCCGCCGCCCTGTTGGAGCGCCTCGAGCGCGACGTGATCGGCTCGGCCGAGGACGGCGAGGTCACCCCCGCCGCCATGGACGCGATCGCCGCGCTGCGCGAGCACGACGTGACGCGCCAGACGCTGGAGGAGGCGCACCGCTGGGCCCGCGAGGCGGTTGAGGCGCTGGAGCCCCTGCCGGACGGCCCGGTGAAGAAGGCCCTCGTCCGCTTTGCGGACACCATCGTCGAGCGCTCCAGCTGAGCCGTACGGAACACCAGAAGGAATCAACGAATGACCAAACTGCGACTGGCCATCGTCGGCGCCGGCCCGGCGGGCATCTACGCCGCCGACATCCTGCTGAAGGCCGAGCGCGGCTTCGACGTCTCGATCGACCTGTTCGAGCAGCTGCCGGCGCCCTACGGCCTGGTCCGCTACGGCGTCGCCCCGGACCACCCGCGCATCAAGGGCATCATCACGGCGCTCCGCGAGGTGCTCGACCGCGGTGACATCCGCATCTTCGGCAACGTGGAGTACGGCAAGGACATCACGCTCGACGACCTCAAGCGTCATTACAACGCCGTCATCTTCGCCACCGGCGCCGTCCGCGACGCCGACCTCGAGATCCCCGGCATCGAGCTCCACGGCTCGTACGGCGCCGCCGACTTCGTCAGCTGGTTCGACGGCCACCCGGATGTGCCGCGCACCTGGCCGTTGGAGGCCAAGTCGGTGGCCGTGATCGGCAACGGCAACGTCGCCCTCGACATCTCGCGGATGCTGGCCAAGCACGCCGACGACCTGCTGCCGACCGAGATCCCGGACAACGTCTACGAGGGTCTCAAGAACTCGCCCGTGACCGACGTGCACGTGTTCGGCCGCCGCGGGCCGGCCCAGGTGAAGTTCACCCCGCTGGAGCTGCGCGAGCTCGGCGAGCTGCGCGACGTCGACATGATCCTGTACGACGAGGACTTCGACTACGACGAGCAGTCCAAGGCCGCGATCGCGAGCAACAAGCAGGTCATGGTCATCGACCGCGTCCTGCAGCAGTGGCGGCAGCGCGAGGTCGGGAGCGCCTCCCGCCGCCTGCACCTGCATTTCTACGCCAAGCCCTTGGAGGTCGTCGGCGACGACCACGGCAACGTTCGCGCGTTCCGGTACGAGCGCACCGAGCCGGACGGCGAGGGCGGCGTGCGCGGGACCGGCGAGATCCGCGAGCTTGAGATCGACGCGATCTACCGCGCCGTCGGCTACTTCGGCTCGCCGCTGCCCGGCATCCCGTTCGACCGCAAACACGGCGTCATCCCGAACCACGAGGGCCAGGTGCTGCGCAAGGGCGACAACGAGCGCATGTACGGCGTGTACGCGACCGGGTGGATCAAGCGCGGTCCGGTCGGACTCATCGGTCACACGAAGTCGGATGCGATGGAGACGATCAAGCATGTGATCAACGATCAGGGCAACTGGTGGTCTCCCGCCGACCCCTCCGAGGAATCTGTGGAGAACCTGCTGCGCGACCGGGGTGTGGAATACACGAACCTCGACGGCTGGCACAACCTCGACGCGCACGAGCAGTCGCTCGGCGCCGAGCAGGGTCGTGCACGCATCAAGGTGGTGCCGCGCGACGAGATGGTCCGCGTCTCCAACGGGGTCCCCGCCGTCGACTGACGGGACCGTACCGCGATCGCCCCGCGCCTGGCACGCTGTAGGGATGACGACGACGCACGGATGGCGCCCCGACATCCTCGGAGAGCCGTTCGAGCAGCTGACGCTGCCGCTGGGAGAGGACGCCGAGGGGGAGGTCGTCGCCACCCTGGTCCGCTACTCGCCGCCCCCGCGCCTCCAGCTGCACCGCGGTCCCGCCGCGGACACCGACGTCCTCTACGTGCACGGCTGGTCGGACTACTTCTTCCAGACCGAGCTGGCGCGGTTCTGGCACGACCAGGGCGCGCGGTTCCATGCGCTCGACCTGCGCAAGTACGGCCGCAGCCTGCGTGAGGGGCAGACCCCCGGGTTCGTCGACGACCTCGCGATCTACGACGACGACATCGCCGCGGCCCTCGACGCGATGGGTCACGGGGAGGACGCGCGCGGGCACCGCCGCCTCATCCTGCTCGGCCACTCCACCGGCGGCCTGACGCTGAGCCTGTGGGCCGACCGGCACCCCGGGCGAGCGGAGGCGCTCATCCTGAACAGCCCGTGGCTGGAGTTCCAGGCGCGTTCGGCCGGCCGGGCGGCGCTCACCCCGCTGGTCGACCTCCGCGCCCGCATCGACCCCAAGGCGCCGATGCCGAACGTCGACCTCGGTTTCTACACGCGGACCGTCTCGCGCACGCTCGACGGGGAGTGGGACTACGACCTGGCGTGGCGTCCGGTGCGCGGCTTCCGCGTCCACCCGGCCTGGCTGACCGCGGTGCTCGCCGGGCACGCCCGCGTCGCCGCCGGCCTGCACATCGACGCGCCCGTGCTCACGCTGCTCTCGGCGCGGTCGACGCTGTTGCCGTATTGGACGCCCGACATGCTGAAGTCGGACGTCGTCTTAGTCGTGCGCGACATCGCCGAGCGAGCGCTGGGGCTCGCCCCTACGGTCACGGTGTCGTGGGTCCAGGATGCGCTCCACGACGTGTTCCTGTCGGCGCCACCGGTCCGCCGCGCGGCGTACGCGGCGGTGGAGCGGTGGATGCGCGGCTACCTCAGCGGAAGTTGACGAACTGCACCGCGACGTCGAGGTCGGCGTTCTTGAGCAGCGCCATGGTCGCCTGCAGGTCGTCCCGGCTCTTCGAGCTGACCCGGAGTTCGTCGCCCTGGATCTGCGACTTGACGCTCTTGGGCGCCTCATCGCGGATCAGCTTGTTGATCTTCTTGGCGGCATCCTGCTCGATGCCGTTCTTGAGCCCGACCTCGATGCGGAACTCCTTGCCCGACGGGTAGGGGGCGCCGGTGTCGAGCGACTTGAGCGTGATGCCGCGCTTGATGAACTTGGACTCCAGCACCTCGAGCACGGCCTTGACGCGCTCCTCGGTGTTGGCCTTGAGCAGAACCTTCTCGCCGCTCCACTCGACCGACGCTCCGACGTTCTTGAAGTCGTAGCGCTGGTCCACCTCCTTGCGGGCCTGGTTGACGGCGTTGTCCGCCTCCATCTTGTCGACCTTGCTGACGACGTCGAACGAGGAGTCTGCCATGGTTCCGTCCTTCCCGAGTTGCGTGCGTCCAGTCTACGAGGGACGCACGCGGAGCGAGCCGGGGCCGGGAGGCTCCCGCTCGACCCGTCTTGCGCCCGGTCGCAGGATGCGTCAGGCTTAGGCAAGCCTTACCTGAGTCAGGAGACCCGCATGGCCGACCCCATCCCCTTCTCGCAGGCACTGAGGGAGCGCACGCGCGGCGTCCACCAAGAGAGCGAGGGCGCGGTCTTCATGCAGGACCTCATGTCCGGCAACGGTTCGCGTGACGACTACATCGCCCTGCTCTCGCAGCACTACTTCATTTACGAGGCGCTGGAGGAGGCGGCCGATCGCATGGGGGCGGACCCCGTGGCGTCGCTGTTCATCACCCCGGCGCTGACACGCCTGCCGGCGATCGAGGCCGACCTGGAATTCTTGAACGGCGAGGACTGGCGGGAGCGGATCGCCCCGCTGCCATCCACCGTCCGCTACACCGCCCGCATCCGGGAGATCGGGAGCACGTGGCCCGGCGGGTTCGTGGCCCACCACTACACGCGCTACCTCGGCGACCTGTCCGGCGGCCAGATCATCCGCACATTGCTGCAGCGCGCGTACGGCTTCGAGACGAACGGGGTGGGTTTCTACCTCTTTGCGGACATCGCGAAGCCGAAGCTGTTCAAGGACACCTACCGCTCTCAGCTCGACGCCGTCGACTGGACGGAGGAGGAGCGCGACCGCGTGATCGACGAGGTCGGGCTGGCGTTCCGCTTCAACACGGAGCTGTTCGACGACCTCGCGGTCGCGAAGGCCGCCGCCTGAGTCAGGCCGGGCGACTTACGCCGTCTGCGCCAGCTCTTCGTAGTAGGTGACGTGGCAGCCGTCGCCGCTGCACTCGACGCAGACGGTGATCTCCTCGAAGTGCTGCATCGGGTCGGCTCCCGTGCCGTCGCACCGTTCGCAAATCTCCAACGTTCTCATGCCCACGATTGTGCGCTCGACCTCCGACATCGGCCGCAGGCGCGCCGGGGTGTCGCGAGCGCACAGCATCCACTCGGCCGTTCTGCCCAGAGCAGAACCGCCGGAACCCGCAGGCGCGGAATCGCCCGCTTCGACATAGGCTTGCCGCATGCTTCTGCGGCACGCGATCGGCTCGGTGCTCCGCCGGATCAGGACGGAGCGGGGGACGACGCTGCGCGAGCTCTCGGAGCACTCGCGGGTGTCAGTGCCCTACCTCTCGGAGATCGAGCGTGGCCGCAAGGAGGCGTCGTCCGAGATCCTGGCGGCGCTGTGCCGGGTGCTGGGCGTCACCGAGGGGGAGCTGCTGACCCGCGTCGCGGCCGAGTTCGCGGGCGGCCAGGTGCTCAGCCTGGTGCCGGAGGATGTGGGCGTCCGGACGACCGCCGAGCTGCAGCCCGGGGTCGCGGTCGCCGCCGGCCAGAAGCCCGGTGTGGTGGCTCTCGCGGCCTGACCGGACTGTCCGGCTCCCCGTGCGGAGGCTGGGCGCCGGCTGATTTCGTGTGCGGGCGCGCGTACGGCTATTCTTGTCTGGCGCCTTCGGTCACGAGAACACTGGTGGTCGGGAGCGCCTCGGCGAGTTACCCAAGCGGCCAAAGGGATCTGACTGTAAATCAGCTGTCTACGACTTCGGGGGTTCGAATCCCTCACTCGCCACCACGAAGCAAAGGGACTCAGCCGGATCGGGCTGGGTCCCTTTCTCGTTGCTACGAGGAGTCAGCGGCGGACCATGTCCAAGAACGCTTCGGCCAACGCGTTGAGGAACGCGGCGACCCTCGTCGCCTGCAACCGCCAGTATTGGCTCATGGTCGCAGCATAGTGGGGGGCGCGGTTCACGGTCCTCCACTGAGAGAGCAGTAGAAGTACGAGTCGCCGTTCCGCACCGCGATCCCGATGGGCAGGGTGAATCCGGGTGGGGCGTAGATCGTGCCGCCGCCGATGGTGCGCCCGCGCGGAACCATCCCCGCGAGATCCGCGGCGCGCGCTTCGCTGTGCACGTTCCCGCAGCTGAAGTCGCGATCGTCGTACTGGACCACCGTCGGCACGGCGCTGGGCCACCAGTCGGACGTCGCGCGGTGCACCTGGTAGAAGAAGGTGCCCACGGCCACCAGCAGGAGCGCAAAGACCGCCACCGCGGGGACGAGCCACCACCGACGCCGCATGGGGTCAGGGTAACGCCTCGTCCACGGGACACCGGACCGTGACAGGCTTGACCTCATGACCTCCCCCGTCGAACTGCTCGAGATCGCCGCCACTGTCGCCCGCCGGGCCGCCGCCTTCGCGTTGCAGCGGAGGCAGGATGGGGTCGAGATCGCCGCATCCAAGTCGTCGCTGAGCGACATCGTCACGCGGGCCGATCGCGAGACCGAGCAGCTGATCCGGGATGCGCTGGCCGCCGCGCGTCCGCTCGACGGGTTCCTGGGGGAGGAGTCGGGCGACAGCAGCAGCCGGAGCGGGCTGACCTGGGTGGTCGACCCGATCGATGGGACCGTCAACTACTTCTACGGCATCCCGGCGTGGGCGGTGAGTATCGCAGTCGTCGAAGGGGACCCGGATCCGGCGACCTGGCGGACTCTGGCGGGCGCGGTCGTCAACCCGGTGCTGAAGGAGACGTACACCGCGGCGCGCGGTGGCGGCGCACGGCTGAACGGCGCGCCCATCCACGTCAACGAGGGTGTCGACCTCCCGCTCGCGCTGGTCGGCACGGGCTTCGGGTACGACGCCGAGGTCCGCCGGCGGCAGGCGTCCTTCGTGCAGGAGCTCATTCCGCAGGTACGCGACATCCGCCGGATCGGCGCCGCGTCCCTCGATCTCTGCTCGGTCGCGGCCGGGCGGCTGGACGCGTACTTCGAGCGTGGGCTCAACCCCTGGGATCACGCCGCGGGCGCGCTGATCGCGGAAGAGGCGGGCGCGCGCGTGGCCGGGATCGACGGAGGCCCGGCGGACCGCCGCCTGCTGGTGGCGGCCGCGCCGGGCCTCTTCGACGAGCTGCACCCCCGCGCCGAGCGCTTCTACGCCGGCTGGGAGTGACCGGGGTTCAGACGAGCCAGACGGCGGTGTCCTGCGGGAGCATGCCCTCGGAGAGCTCGCCGCTCGCGAGCACGATCTCGCCGTTCGGGATCGCGACCGGTGTCGTGCCGAAGTTGACCACAACGGTGACCGCGCCGGTCCGGAAGGCGAGCGTGTCGCCGCCGAGGTCGATCCACGCGGGAGCGCCGAACGCCAGGTCGTGGCGGCGGCGGAGCGCGAGCGCATCCTGGTACATGGTCAGGGTCGAGCCGGCGACGCCCTGCTGCGGGGTCCGCGTGTACTCGGCCCAGACCGCGGGCTGCGGCAGCCAGCTCGCCGGGGAGGGACCGAAGCCGTACGACGCCTCGTCGCCCTCCCACGGGATCGGGACGCGGCAGCCGTCGCGGCCGTAGCGCTCGCCGTTCGTGCGGAACCACGTCGGGTCCTGACGGGCCTCGTCGGGCAGGTCGATCGCCTCGGGAAGGCCGAGCTCCTCGCCCTGGTACAGGTACGCCGAGCCGGGCAGCGCGAGCATGAGCGCCGTCGCCGCACGGGCGCGCCGGAGGGCGAACGCCGGGTCGGGCAGGCCCTTCGTCTTCGGGCCGATGCCGTGGCCCTGCAGGTTCTCGCCCTGCAGCGCCAGCCGGGTCGCGTGGCGCACGACGTCGTGGTTGGAGAGCACCCAGGTGCTCGGCGCGCCGACACTGCTGAACGCCGCGATGGAGCGGTCGATCACGCTGTGCAGCGCGTCCGCGTCCCACGGGGTTTCGAGGTACGCGAAGTTGAACGTCTGCTGCATCTCGTCGGGACGCACCCAGCGGGCCAGCTTCTCCAGCGGCTCCACCCAGGCCTCGCCGCACAGGACGCGGTCGCCCTCGTACTCGTCCAGGACCTTGTGCCAGTCGCGGTAGATCTCGTGGACGCCGTCCTGCGCGAAGTACGGCGGGGTCGGCGGGTCGAGCTCGGCGTGAGCGTGGATCTCCGGCTCCAGTGGGATGCCGCCCGTCTCGAGGGTCGGGGCCGTGCCGCCCATGCTGCCCATGCCGGTGGGCGGGGTGTAGTCGGGGAGGCCGGCTTCCTTGACCATGCCGTGTGCGACATCCACGCGGAAGCCGTCGACGCCGCGGTCGAGCCAGAAGCGCAGGACGCCGCGGAACTGCTCCCAGACCCACGGGTTCTCCCAGTCGAAGTCGGGCTGCGACTTGTCGAACAGGTGGAGGTACCACTGGCCCGGGGTGCCGTCCGGCTCGGCCACGCGGGTCCACGCCCGGCCGCCGAAGATCGACTCCCAGTTGTTGGGGGCAGCTCCCCGTTCTCGCCTTTGCCGTCGCGGAAGATGTACCGCGCCCGCTCGGGACTTCCCGGGGCGGCGGCCAGCGCCTCCTGGAACCACACGTGATCGCTCGAGGAGTGGTTCGGGACGATATCGATGATGACGCGAAGGCCCAGGCTGTGCGCCTCGGCGAGCATCGCGTCGAAGTCGGCGAGGGTGCCGAAGCGCGGGTCGACGTCGCGGTAGTCGGCCACGTCGTAGCCGGCGTCGTGCTGGGGCGAGCGATAGAAGGGGGACAGCCAGACGGCGTCCACGCCCAGGTCGCGGAGGGCGCCGAGCCGGCTGGTGATGCCGGGGAGGTCGCCCATCCCGTCGCCGTCGGAGTCGGCGAAGGAACGCGGGTAGACCTGGTAGATCACGGCGGAGCGCCACCACTCGCGGCCGGGGCCGAAGGGATGAGCGCGCTTTCGGGGTTCGTTGCTGCGGAGATGGTGGTCACCTCGTGTTCGTGTGGTTGGGGTGGGGGGTCAGGGGTGGACGGCGGTGCTGGACCGCACGATCAGGTCGGCGGGCGCGACGTGGCTCACCGGGTCGGGACGGGCGGCGGGGCCGCCCCTGCGGGACGCGTCGAGGGCGGCGAGCAGGAGGTCGGCCGCGCGCTCGCCCTGGGCGACGGGATGCTGCGCCACGGTGCTCAGCCCGAAGAACTCCGCCAGGGGGTGGTCGTCGATGCCGATGACCGACACGTCGCGCGGGACGTTCAGCCCGAGGTCCCGTGCGGCGAGGATGGCGCCGATCGCCATCTCGTCGGACGCCGCGAAGATCGCGGTCGGGCGCTCGTGCGGCGTGCCGAGGAGCTGCTTCGCGGCCTCGTATCCGCCGGGCAGGGTGAAGTCGGCGGCGCGGTGCAGGCGCTCGTCCACCGGGATGCCTGCCTCGGTGAGCGCCTGCTCGTAGCCGAGGCGGCGGCTGGTCGGGATGTGGAAGTCGAGGTCGAACTCGTGGGAGGCGCCGATGTGCGCGATGTGGCGGTGACCGAGGGAGAGCAGGTGGTCGGTCGCGAGATGGGCGACCGCGACGTCGTCGATCCGGAGGGTGCTGACGCCGGGCAGCGGACCGCCGACCCCGACGAGCGGCTTGCCGAGCGCGAGCAGGCGGGAGACCTCCTGCTCAGCGAGTTCGAGGGAGACCGCGAACACTGCGTCCACCCGGTTCCGGAGCAGGTGGTGCTCGAAGACGCGCTGCCGCTCGTCGCCGTCGCCGCTCAGGTTGTAGAGGGTGAGGTCGTACCCGCGACGGAGGAGGACGCGCTCGGCGCCCTCGATGACGGACGTGAAGAACCAGCGGTTGAGGTGCGGCACCACGGCGCCGATGTTGCGCGTCCGGCCGGAGGCCAGGCTGGAGGCGTTCGAGGACACCACATAGCCGAGGTCGGTCGCCGCCTGGACGACGCGGGCACGGGTGGTCTGCGAGACCGGGCCGTTGCCGCTGAGCGCGCGCGACACCGTTGCGGTGGACACGCCGGCGAGGCGGGCGACGTCATCGATGCCGGGCATCCCACCTCCTGATCGGTTCCGGTTCGCCGTGCGGTGGAAGCGCTTGCGTCCGCCGGTGCGCGGGTGTGACCGTGCACACGGCGAGTATAGCGAGGGGAGTGGAAGCGTTTGCACTACCCCCATGCGGGGTTACGCAGGCTCAGCGCCAGTGGCTCGGGCGGTCGAGCATCTCGGGCAGGCCCGTGCGGGAGTCGCCGACGGCGGCATTCACCTGCGGCTGGGTGAGGTAGATCGCCTCTCGCAGGTCGGCGCCGTCCAGGCGCGCGTCGCGCAGGTCGGCGCCGATCAGTTCCGCGCGGGAGAGGTCGGCATCGCGGAGATCCGCGGCGATGAGCAGGGCGCCGCGCAGCTCGGCCCCGCGCAGGTCGGCCCGGCGGAGGTCCGCGCCGAGCAGGTCGGCGCCGGGGCGGATGCGGGAGCGCGCGACCCGGGTGGGTCCCGAGCCGATCGGCCCGGCCTCGCGGGTGAGGCGCGCGGCATCTCGGAGGAGGAGCGCGGCGGGATCGCGAAGGTTGTCGACGTCCGCTTCCCGGATGACGTCGGGAGACGCGTCGGCGAGGGCGCGGACCTCGGAGCGGATGCGGCGAAGCGCCGGGTGGAGGGATGCGGCAGGCGCGAGCGCCAGGGCGTCCTCGAGATACCAGAGGAGTTCGTGGAGCTGGCGCATGATCGGGAACACCGCGAACATGTCGGCGCGCACGTCGGCGTCGTGCCAGGTGGCGCCGTCGAACGTGCCCTGCGTGCTGTGCTGGCCGGCGCCGAAGCAGTCGAACACCGTGCAGCCCTTGAAGCCGCGCTCGCGGAGCTCGGGGTGGATGCGGCAGCGGTAGCCGGCGTCGAGGTTGACGCACGGGTCGCCGGCGGCCTTGTCGAACGCGAAGTCGGCGGACCGGGCGAACGCGAGGGCGACGCAGCAGAGGCCGACGCAACGGGAGCAGTCCGCGCGGAGATCGCGGCGGGAGTCGCTGCGGGCGTCGTCGGTGGTGCGCATCTGTCCACAGTACGGGCAGCCTGCAACCTTTCCACATCTTCAGGCGCAACAGGAATAGCGCCGGGACGCCCGCGTTAGCGTGGAAGAACAGACGGAAATGAAGGAGACAGACGCATGACCGCACCTCGCCGCACCATCGGTTCCTCCGACCTGGAGGTCTTCCCCCTGTCGCTCGGAGGCAATGTCTTCGGCTGGACGGCCGACAAGCAGACCTCGTTCGACGTCCTCGACGGCTACACCGGCGCAGGCGGCAATTTCGTCGACACGGCGGATGGCTACTCGGCGTGGGTCCCGGGCAACACCGGCGGCGACTCGGAGCGCATCCTCGGCGAGTGGTTCGACGCGCGCGGCAACCGCGACCAGGTGGTCCTCGCCACCAAGGTGAGCCAGCATCCCGACTTCAAGGGCCTCGCGGCCGACAACATTCGCCGCGCCGCCGACGCCTCGCTCGAGCGCCTGCAGTCCGAGTACATCGACCTGTACTACGCGCACTTCGACGACGAGTCGGTTCCGCTGGAAGAGACGGTCGCCGCGCTGTCCGGCCTCGTCGACGCGGGCAAGGTCCGCTACATCGGCATCTCGAACTACTCGCCCGAGCGCATCGAGGAGTGGTTCCGCATCACCGAGCGCGAGGGCCTGCACCGCGCCGTCGCGCTGCAGCCGCACTACAACCTGGTGGAGCGCGCCTACGAGACCACATACCGTCCGATCGCCGAGCGCGAGGGCCTCGGCGTCATGCCGTACTTCGCGCTCGCGGCGGGTTTCCTGACCGGCAAGTACCGCGACGGCGTGACCGTCGACAGCGCCCGCGCTGGGGGAGCCGCGAAGTACCTCGACGAGACCGGCCGCTCCGTGCTCGCCGCCCTCGACGAGGTCGCGGCCGCCCACGACGCGTCCGTCGCATCCGTCGCTCTCGCCTGGCTCGCCGCGCAGCCGACCATCACCGCGCCGATCGCCAGCGCCCGCACCACGGACCAGCTGCCCGACCTGCTGGCCTCCGTCTCGCTGGAGCTGACCTCCGACGAGCTCGCCGCCCTCGACGGCGCCTCGGAGCAGGCCAAGGCAGCCTGACCCGGTGGTTCGGAGCAGGCCGTCGCAGATGGTATCCTCGTACGGTTGCCGAAAAGCGACGGCCTCTCCGGCCGGCTTCGGCTGCGCCCCCTTAGCTCATTGGTAGAGCACTTCCTTGGTAAGGAAGAGGTAGTGGGTCCGATTCCCACAGGGGGCTCCGTCTCCCCGCCGCGCGGCGCACCGCACCGCACGACGGAGGGATGCCACGGCGGGGTAGCTCAGGTGGTTAGAGCACACGGCTCATAATCGTGGTGTCGCGGGTTCGAGTCCCGCCCTCGCTACAACAGTTGAAAACACTGGAAACGGCGGTCCTCATCGGATCGCCGTTTCGTCGTTCTCCCGGTTTCGGAGCGCCTGGCACGAAATGTCGCGTCACCAGGGATCGCTCCGATCGGGCGCGGCTCGAATCAGCGCCGGTCTCTCCCTCCGGCGGGGAGCGTCCTCGTCGAGGTTCCGGTCCGCACGCGGTTGTCGCCCCGGGGGCTGCAACCCATGACCATCGCACGATGAGGGCGAGGAGCGCGAGCTCGACGCCGATGGAGAGGGCGTAGAAGGGCAGCCATTCGGCGGTGGCTCCGGCGACGTTGAAGACGGAGAACGGTGCGTAGAGCGCCGCGACGACGGTGTTCACGATGCGGTTCGCGCGGGCGGGAAGCATCACCGAGAGCACGACCATCACAGCGGGGATCGTGACGGAGGCCAGTATCCCTGTCAGAAGCGGCGGGCTGACTTCGAACTTCCAGACGAAGCCGTCGAGGATGCCGGCGACGACACCCGGCTTGTAGAAGTTGAGGACGTCCACGTAGAGGTACAGGAACATGAAGCTCGTCCACGCGGCGGCGATCTTGCCGTGAATCGGGACGATCGGGCGGGCGAGCGCAGGCTGGGGCTGATGGGTGAGTGACACGGTGGTTTCTCCTCGTTTCGGTGGGGCGTCGTCTCAGAGAGCGACGACGATCTTGCCGCGCGTGTGGCCGGTGGCCACCTGGCGGAGGGCGTCCGCGGCATCCGCGAGCGTGAATGCGCGGTCGATCACCGGGGTGACCTGGCCGCTTGCGAGCATCGCCGCGAGGGCGAGCAGGTCGTCCCGGTTACCGCGCGAGGTGAAGGGCGTCAACCGCTGCCGGGTGAAGGCGGACCGGACGCGCGCTGCGAGGATGCGGCCCAGCGGTCCGATCCAGGGGCCGCCGTTGCCGCTGTTCGGGATCAGGGTCCCGTTCGGGGCGAGGATCCGACGCATCGCCGCGAGCGGCTGCGCCTCCACGTTGTCCAGGATGACGTCGAACTGCGTGCCGACGCCGGCCAGGTCGGTCGTCCCGTAGTCGACGACCCGGTGAGCTCCGAGGGAGCGGACTAGCTCGACGTTCCGGCCGCTGCACACGCCGGTGACGTCCGCTCCCATCGCGGCGGCGAGCTGCACCGCGAAGGAGCCGACGCCGCCGGACGCGCCGGTGACCAGCACGGTCTGGCCGCGCTGCAGCTTCGCGATGTCGCGCAACGCCTGCAGGGCAGTCATCGCTGATGTGGGGACCGCAGCCGCCTGGGCCGCCGAGAGGCGATCCGGGAGGGGCGCGAGGTCCGTCTCACGTGCTCGGGCGTACTCGGCGACGGACCCTGTGGTGGTCCTGCCGAACACCCGATCGCCGATGCGCAGCGAGGTCACGTCCTGGCCGACGGCCGCTATGACGCCGGCCGCGTCCATGCCGGGAGTGGGGCGCCGCGGCTTCCGCAGCCCGAACGCCAGCCGGACGATCCGCGGCCGGCCGGACATGATGAAGACGTCGCCGGGATGCACGGACGCCGCCTGCACCTTCATGAGCACTTCGCCTCGGCCGGGCACCGGGATGTCGACCACCGTCGGTTCGAGGACGCTCGGCGGTCCGTAGCGGTCCTGGATCAGAGCGCGCATCCGTCCCGCGGAAGGCATCGCCCCCGCATCCGCCCCGCGCTGTGTTTCGAGCTCCACCATGCCGTCCTCTCGCTTGCTTCCAATTCGTACACCGTACGTCGTACACCGTACTATGAAACGTACGCTGTACGATTGTCAAGTCCTGGATCGAAAAAGAGAGGGAGTTCGATGGCACGACGACGTCAGCCTGCCGCTGAGGCTCCCAGCCTGAGCAAGGAACGGGTGGTGGCCGAGGCGATCCGCATCGCCGACCGCGACGGCGTCGACGGACTGAGCATGCGCGGGCTGGCCGGCGCGCTCGGCGCTGGCGCCATGTCGCTGTACCACTACGTCGCGAACAGGGACGAGCTGGTGGACGCGATGATCGACGTCGTCTTCGAGGAGATCGAGCTGCCGCCGCTCGACGCCGACTGGCGCACCGCGATGCGGGTGGAGGCTGAGTCGGCGCGCCGGGTCCTGGCGCGCCACCCGTGGGCCATCAGCCTGATGGAGTCGCGGACCACCCCGGGACCGGCGAATCTGCGGCACCGTGAGGCCGTGACCGCGTGCCTGCGCCGGGGAGGTTTCTCGGTTGTCATGGCGACGCATGCCAACTGGCTGATCAACAGCCACGTCTACGGGTATGCCCTGCAGGAGGCGACCCTGCCCTTCGCCACGGCCGACGAGTTGGCGGACATGACGGCGGATGTGTACCTCCCGCAGCTTCCGCCCGCCGAGTTCCCGTACCTGAACGAGTCCGGCGCTCACCTCATGGGAATCGGCTACGACCCGTTCGAGGAGTTCTCGTTCGGCCTCGAGCTCGTCCTCGACGCACTGGAGAGCCTGCGCACGGCGGACTGACTGGTATCGACCCCTCTCCGGGAGGCCCTCCGCATCAACACGGAAGGTCGGCGGTGAGGGGTCGATCAGACGCTAGCGGCCGTCGTGGCCGTGGCGGCGCCGATGACCCTGACACGTCACCCAGGTGTGAAGCGAAGAGGAAATCGGCGGGGTGTTCGACGACACCACCGGCCACTACCGCGACAACGTCATCGCCACCGCGACCCGGTCGCGGTCTGATCGGCCGTCGAGGCCGCCGACGAGAAACAACTCGCCCGCACGATCGCCCGCTACGGCCGCGTCGACCTGCTCTGCATCGACGAACTTGGCTACATGGAACTCGACCGCCGCGGCGCCGAACTCCTCTTCCAAGTCCTCACCGAACGGGACGAGAAGGCCTCCGTCGCGATCGCCTCCAACGAATCGTTCTCCGGCTGGACCAAAACCTTCACCGACCCGCGGCTCTGCGCCGCGATCGTCGACCGGCTCACCTTCAACGGCCACATCATCGAGACCGGAACCGAGTCCTACCGGCTCGCCCACACACGAACCAACAGAAGCTGAACTGATCGGGCCAAGAGCGCGTCAGCCTCGTTCTGGCGTCGAGGGCTGCAGGAAGCTGGTGATGGAGACCAGCCCGGAGGGGAGCTCCACCATCGCAGCGACCAGGCTCGCACGAATCAGTTTCACGCTGAGGGTGATGTGTGCTTCAGCGTCCTCGTCGTAACTCTCGCCCGCGGAGAAGAGTTCCCCTTCGGGAACGGACAGCGCCAGCCCTCTGGCTTTGCGAAGATGCTCGCTTGTCCACCTGCTGCGTCGAATAGTGAACTGATCGGGGGCCGCATGGCGGTCCACGATTTCGTGGGCGAGCTGCGGGTCGCTCACGCTGACCAGAACGGTGTCGCGCATAGGGTGATACTCAATCCGCCGACCGGAGAGGATGCCG
The DNA here is from genome assembly GCA_001647635.1 of Leifsonia xyli. NCBI lineage: Bacteria > Bacillati > Actinomycetota > Actinomycetes > Micrococcales > Microbacteriaceae > Leifsonia > Leifsonia xyli. The sequence goes on from CP014761.1 coordinate 2,628,419, forward strand.
GCCACGTCGAGTTCACGAAGTATCTGAGCTCCGGCGCCCGAAAACGGCTTCGGCGCGTCCGGTAACGAGGCCGACCCAACCGCGGTCGGTCGTATTGAGATCTCCTCTTCGGAGATGACCTCGGCAGCACTAAGCCGGCGACCATCCCATTGCCCAGTAATGCGGATCAGATCTCCGAGCGCTACACCATCCGGCAGGCTGGTCAAAGAGACGGCAGCAGCCCAGTCAAGCGAACCCACCTGTTCGAGCGGGACACGATCGTATGCCAGGAGCAGACCGGGCTGCTCCTGGCACACGATCAAACGCCCGACCGCGGTAACATCATCGCCCGCGCGAACAGGCGTCAGAGTGAGAGTCACGACTAGTAATTCGTCCCTACCATGACCATCCAAGAGGCGGACGACGATCCGCAGCCGCCCTGGTTGAACTGCTGGCAGTCTGAGTGGGTGATGTCAGGACGGATCCCCTTGAGATAGTTCATCCGGTTCAGGCACTTTTGATAGGTGGTGATCGCCGCCCAGTCATATGGATCCCACTGGATCATCCGAGGCTGGACCGAGTTCGTCGTCGAGTTCGCCGTCGCCGAGGACGGAGTGACGACCGCATGCGCGGGCCGGCTCTGGACCTGCGCAGTCTGCTCAGCCTGGCTCTGCACCGACAAACACGCAGCGGACGCGGCTGGAGCGCCCACCACAAACAGGCCCGTGACCAATCCGACGGCTGCCATGACCTGCGCCAACCGTCCCCCGACGCGGCCCAGCAACTTCTTCGTTAGCATCTGATTCGCTTCTTGAGGCAGGGAGCGTCCCCAACGCGATCGCGATGTTGACCCCCCAACGAGCGCGACCCTGACCCCGCGTTTTACCGTTCACAAGGACCGACAGATTCGCTTCTCTCACTCGCTCCCGCTTCACCTACACACCCACTTACAAACGGCCGAACTGGTCGCGCTGGCGCACGTCGGCTCCGCATCGACCCCAACGCTCGCGAGCCTGACCTGGGCCAAATGGAGGCGACGACAATGGGCCAAATGAGCTTGACAAAGCCAGACCTCAGGGTTCTGGGCAGTTCGGACAATAGTGCACGGTGCGCTCCTCCTCGTCGATCAAGTTGTCCTCGTCCGTCCGCTTGGCGGTCTTGGTGCTGTAACCGAAGATTTTGATCGATGTCTCGCCTTTGCGTACCTGGCGGCCCTTGGCCTGCCATTGCCTAAACCCGGCGACCATGGTCGCGTGCAAAACGTCGAGGACGCCAAGACGCTGACCGACCTGGGCGTGGACGGGATCGTGCTCTCCAACCACGGCGGCCGGCAGCTCGACCGCGCCCCGATCCCCTTCCACCTGCTCCCCGAGGTCGCCCGCGAAGTCGGCCACCACACCGAGATCGCGATCGACACCGGCATCATGAACGGCGCCGACATCGTCGCCGCCTACGCGTTGGGCGCGAAGTTCACGTTGATCGGCCGCGCGTACCTCTACGGGCTCATGGCCGGCGGGCGGGAAGGCGTGGACCGCACCATCCACATCCTCACCGACCAACTCATCCGCACCATGAAACTCCTCCAAGTCAACTCGCTCGCCGAGCTCACCCCCGCACACGTCACCCAACTCACCCGACTGCAGCCCCTGCGTCGCGAGCAATCTGAACACGACTCCGCATAACGTTGAGTTTCGCGTCAGCAGAGCAATCATCTCTTCGACGAAGCACTCTTTAGCGGCGGTGACCTCGACCGCATCCGACCGCTTGTCAGACGGGCTGGTGGAAACCAAAGATGGCGTTCCGCCTGATCGCCTTGGATCCTTCGGTGCGTAGTTCGGCTTGATCGGCGCGGCCTGTTTCCGGAAACAGGTTTCCGCCTAGTCGGCCCGTTCAGCGAGTACCTTGGTCGACACCGTGGGGACCTCCGCCAAGGAGGCACCCCCTAGTCAGCATGTCTACTTGTGTGGGCCCAACAGTCTCGTTCAGCAGATCACGCCCCTGCACGCAATGCGCCGTCTTGCCCAACAACAGCCGCGAAGTAACCTTCACTGTCGGCAGTCAAACCGTTTTCTGGTCCGACCCTGGCGAAACATTAGCGGACTGCGCAGAAGCAGCGGGAGCAGAGGTCCCGTCCTGTTGCCAACCAGGAGCTTGCGGACCTGCCGCACCCGCATCATCTCCGGTAGCGTCGCATACGTTCGCGATCCCCAGTACCCCATCGAGCACGGCTTCTGCCTTCCGTGCATCGCCGTTCCAGCATCCCGACTCGCACTCGACGCGTGAGCACGAGGAGTCCACCTCCACTCACGTGAACTGCAACCTTGGCCTCCGGCCCGTGTGCCAAAGGGAGAATGGGCGTGTTCGGACAAACCGCCCGATCAGCCGCGGAACCCTAGTCCTGTGGGGTGGGAGAGGTGGATGGCTTGGCGAGCAGGTCGACGAGTTCGCCGATGTGGTGTTCCTGGTCCATCGGGTGGCGCATGCGCACTCCGGGGTTGACCGAGTAGCGATTGCGGCGGCCGTCGCGCGTCTTGGAAATGTAGCCGGCTTCTTCCAGCTCGGTGAGGATGCGCTGCGCCGCGCGTTCGGTCACGCCGACGGTCTCCGCGATCTCCCGCACGCGGACGTCGGGGACCTCCGCCACGCACAGGAGCACGTGCGCGTGGTTGGTGAGAAAGGTCCAGTGCGTCACCCTCCCAGCGTAAGACGCCAAGTGACCGTTTCAAGAGATGGTTTACACGATTTCTGTTTCCGGTTATGGTTAACGCATCTTATAATTCCGGTATTGGAGGGCGCTGATGATTCTCGTGGGCATGACGGTTGCGGTCTGGCTGATCGGAGCCGGGATCGCTGCGATCCCGAAGATCGCCGGCGGCCGGGCGGCTCGTACGGCCGTCGGGATCGGGGCCCTCGGCGTCCTCGCGGCCGGGGTGCTCCTCGTGCTGCAGGGCACGGGCGCCGTCCGGGTCGGGTGGTTCGCCGCGATCGCCGCGGTGTTCGTGGCCGGCCTGAGCGTGTGGATCCAGAGCTTCTCCGTCGCGCACCTGCGCGCGGACACCCGCCAGCGCTGGTTCGTGGTCTGGGTGAACGTGCTCACGGCGGCGTCGATCGGGGTGGTGCTCTCGCCCTCGGTGCTATGGTTCGCCGCGGCCTGGACGGTCGCAGGTGCGGCCCTGCTCCTCCTGCTCGCCACCTACCCGGCCTCGCGGCAGGCCCGGCAGGGGATCGCGCGCACCGCCGCGCAGCTCGCCACGGGCGACATCGCGCTCTGGCTCGCGTCCGCGGCGCTGGCGGCGGCGGCGGGCGGCGACGTCACCTGGAGCCGGCTCGGCGCGGCGACCGGGGCGCTGCCCGGCTGGGCGGCGGTCTCCGTCGCGCTGCTCCTGGTCGTGGCCGGGGCCTCCCGGGCCGCTCAGGTGCCCTTCCACACGTGGCTGCCGGTGACGCTCGCCGCTCCGACGCCGGTCTCGGCGATCATGCACGCGGGTCTGGTCAACGCCGCCGCCTTCCTCGTCATCCGCTTCTCCGACACCATCACGGCGCACCCGGCCGCCGTGATCCTGCTCGCGGTCTGCGGCGCCGCCAGCATGCTCTCCGGCGCTGCCGGCTACCTGGTGCGCCCCGACCTCAAGGGCCGCCTCGTCGCGTCGACGACCGCGCAGATGGGGTTCATGCTCGTGACACTCAGCGTCGGGGCGTGGGGCGCGGCGGTGTTCCACCTGATGGGCCACGGCATCTACAAGGCGACCCTGTTCCTCCGCGCGGGCGACCACATCGACGAGAAGCGCCGGGCCCGGTCCGCCCCCGCCGCCGCCCCCGCCTCCGCCCGCCGGCGCGCGACCGCCGGGGCCGTCGCGGTGGTCGTCCCCGGTCTCGGCATCGCCGCCGCCGTGCTCCTGCTCGCGGCGCCCGTCACGACCTCCGGCCTGCTGCTGGCGGCCTACGGGTGGACCACCGTGGCGGTGCTGCTCTCCGGTGTGCTCACGCACGGCGGATGGCCGGGCTGGGCGCGCATCCTGGCCGTGCCGGCCGCCGTCGCCGTGACTGCGGTCTACGTCGCGATCGTGCACGCCTTCGACGTTCTCGTGTCCTCCGACATCCCCGCCGCCCTCCGCCCGGTGCCCGGCTGGGCGGTGCTCGTGCCGCTGCTGCTGGCGGGCGGGATGTCGCTGCTGCCGCGTCTGCGCGCCGGCCGCGCCGCGCGCGCCTACGGCTGGCTGACGCTCCTTGCCGGAGCGCCTGTGCCCCGGCTGCGACCCCGGCGCACCGCACGACCCGCCTTACCTATCACCCCGAGCCCTGTTCAGGAGATCGCATGAGCCTGCTGTCCGCACCCGAGATCCGTGCCCGCGTCGCGGGCGCCGCACGCACGGTCACCCCCACCTGGCCGCTCACGTCCTTCATCGCGGTCAACCCGGTCGCCGGGCACGAGAGCCGCCCGATGAGCGAGCTGGCGACCGCGCTGGGGGAGACTCCGACCCGTCCCGAGAGCGACTACCTCCGGTCGTACACGGACGGCGAGATCTCCCCGTCCGCGCTGCGGGCCGCCCTCCGCCAGCTGATCCCGGAACTGGCCGGTCTGGGCGAACTCGCGGCCGCCGGGCGCACGGTCTCCGCCCACGACGTGGCGGTGGCGGCGCTGCAGCATCCCCCGTCGGGCGCGACCGCGGGCGGGGGCGGGGTCGAGGACGACGCCGGCACGCCGCTGGACCAGTACCTGGCCGCTGCGCTCGGCCGGTTCTTCGCCGACCCGATCTGGGCGCCACCGGTCTCCGGGACGCTGTACAACCGCTTCCGGGAGCTGACCGCTCACGACCGGACCCTGCCCGGGCGCGTCCGGCGGATCCTGGCCGCGCTGCCGGACAGCCCGGAGGACGCGATCTCCCGCATCCTGCACCACCGCACCGGCGACCCGCGGGGCATCGAGCCCGTGCTCGCGGCGCAGCTGCGCGCTCTGCCGGGCTGGGCGAGCCACCTCGCGTGGCGGGCGACGCACGTCGGCGACGCCACGCTCACCGACTTCGTCGCGTGCCGCCTCAGCCTGGCCTCCGCCCTCGGCGTGGACCCGGTGGGCGCCGGCACGACCGGCCCCGCGGCCGCTGGCATCGACCCCGAGTGGGTGGACCGCATCGCGCAGTCGTGCTTCGGCGACCGTGGGGAGGCTGCGGCCGTCACCGTGCGGGTGCTGATGCTGCTGGATGCGGCGACCCGCGCCATGGTGTGGCAGACCGCCGCGGAGATCACCTACCGCGACCGGCTCTTCGACGCCCTCGAGCAGCCCGCGTGGACCGCACCGGCGGCGGAGGCGCAGCTCGCGTTCTGCATCGACACACGGTCGGAGGGCATCCGGCGGCACCTCGAACGGCGCGCCGACGTCCAGACATTCGGGTTCGCCGGGTTCTTCGGCGTGCCTCTCCGTCACACCGCGCTGTTCGCCCAGGAGGCGAGGGAGCAGTATCCCGCACTGCTCAGCTCCGGCTACGCGACCGGGGAGCGGGCCGTCGAGCCGGACGACGCCCACCGCGCCGAGGCCCGCGCCGCACTGGCCGGCGCCGCCCGCAGGACGGTCAAGCAGGTCGCCGGAACGCCCGCCTCCGCGTTCAGCTGGGCGGAGCTGTCCGGGTGGGGCGGTCTGCTCGCCTCGCTCGGCCGGGCCGTCGTCCCCGGCCGCAGCGGCGACCGGGAGGAGACGGTCGAGACGGTCGTGGACGTCTGCGAGCGGATGAGCCTGGACGAGCAGGCCGTCGCCGCCGAGGCGATCCTGCGCATGATGGGCCTCACCCGGTTCGCCCCGCTGGTGGTGCTGACCGGCCACCGCTCCGCCACGGTGAACAACCTCTACCGGGCGGCGCTCGACTGCGGGGCCTGCGGCGGGAACCCGGGCGGAGCGAACGCCCGCGCGGCTGCGGCGATCTTCAACAACCCGGACGTCCGGCGGCGGCTCGCCGACCGCGACCTGAGCATCCCGCCGACCACCTGGTTCGCCGCCGCCGAGCACGAGACGACGACCGACACCCTCACCGTCCTGGACCGGCAGCTCGTCCCGGAGTCGCACCGCGAGGCCGTGGCCCGGCTGGAGGCCGCGGCTGCGGAGGCCGCGGACGAGCTGACCAGGGAGCGCAGCATCGACCTCCCCGGTGCGGGCGGGGACACCCCGCTCGCACGGGTCCGCCGGCGGGCGACCGACTGGTCGGAGATGTATCCCGAGCTCGGGCTCGCGAACAACGCGGCCCTGCTCGTCGCCCCGCGGTCGGTCAGCCGGGGCATCGACCTCGGGCGCCGCGTCTTCCTGCACGACTACGACCCGGCGGCCGACCCGGATGGCTCGGCGCTGGAGAACATCATGACCGCGCCGCTGATCGTCGCGCAGTGGATCAACGCACAGTACTACTTCTCCACGATCCGCCCCGAACGCTACGGAGCCGGCAGCAAGACGGTGCACAACCCGGTCGGCGACCTCGGCGTGCTCGCCGGGCACACCGGCGACCTGCGCACGGGCCTGCCGTGGCAGTCCGTCGCGGCGGGGGAGCGCCTGCTGCACGCCCCGCTGCGGCTCAGCGTCCTCATCCAGGCGCCGCTCGACCGGATAGGACGGATCATCTCCGCGACCGATGCCCTGCGCGCGCTCCTCGACGGCGAGTGGATCAGCCTCCACGCGCGCGCGGACGCCCACCATCCCTGGCGGCGCTACGGCCGCTACGGCTTCACCACCGACGAAAGGACCTTCTGATGACGCAGCTCGCCGAGATGACCCGGATCGAAGTGATCGCGCCCGCCGACACGAGCGCGGCCGTGCGCGAACTCGTCCGCTCCGCCGGAGCCACCGGCTACACCAGCGTCGCGGGGGTCTCGGGGGTCGGCCACTCGGGCGCCCACAACGGCCCGCACCTGTTCAACGATCACGACGCGCTCGGCATGACCATCACCGTCCTGCCGCCGGAGCGCGCCGCAACCCTCATCGACGCGCTGCGCACCCTCCTGGACGGCGGAAGCGGCGTCATGTTCATCACCGACACCCGCGTCTCCCGCCCGGAGTACTTCCAGTGATCGACGCCGCTAACCCGTATCGGGGCGCCACCGTCGTGTTCGCCACCCGGCACGGCAAGGAACGGCAGGCCGCGGACGCCTTCCGCGACCGGCTGGCGGCCCGGGTCGTCGCCCCGGACGATATCGACACCGACCAGTTCGGCACCTTCACCGGCGACGTCGAACGCACTCGGACGCCGCTCGGCGCGGCCCTCGGCAAAGCCCTGCTCGGGGCCGCGCTGACCGGTCGCCCGTACGCGCTCGCCTCCGAGGCGACCTACACCAGCACGTGGTGTGTGCTCGCACGCCACCACGAGCTGCTGCTGTTCCACGACCGGGAACGCGAGATGACCCTCACCGAGAACGCGGTCGTGACCGTCCGGGGGCACGGCACCACAACGGTCGCCGGAGCGGAGGACGCGCTGGCCGCCGCCGGCCGGTTCGGGTTCCCCGCCACGTACGCCGTCGCGCTCGTCGAGGACGGGACAGGCGTGGTGGCCCGCAAAGGGCTCGCCGACCCGGACGCGCTCCGCGCCGCCGTGACGGAGCTCCTGGCGCGCGGCGGCCCCGTCCACATCGGGCCGGACTACCGCGCCCACGGGAACCCCGAGCGCCGACTCGTGCTCACGGGCCTCGCCGAGCGCATGGCCTACCGGCTCACCCAGTCGTGTCCCGCGTGCCGGACGCCCGGATGGGGCGTCGTCGGAGTGGAACGCGGCCTGCCCTGCGAGGTCTGCGGGGAGCCGACCGCCGGAATAACCGCCGACGTGTTCGGCTGCGGGATGTGCGACGCGACACGACCGTCGCCGCGGCCGCACGCGACGATCAGCGCGCAGTGGTGCGACGCCTGCAACCCGTGATGCCGGGGGTTCCCGGGAACCAGGGCGGGGTGGTTAGGCTTCGGATATGACCGATCGCACGGTGCCGAATCTGCCGTCCCGCGACTTCGACGGCACGGTCGCGTTCTACGGCGGGTTCGGATTCGAGACTGCCTACCGGGAAGACCGCTGGCTGATCCTGCGTCGCGGGGAGCTGCAGCTCGAGTTCTTCCCGCTGCCCGGTCTGGTGCCGGAGGAGAGCTCCTTCATGTGCAGTGTCCGCGTCGACGACCTGGACGACCTGTACCGGCGGATCGCGGCCGCGGGGGTGCCCGAGCAGGCCGCCGGCAGGCCGCGGCTGCATCCCGTGCGGCGGCAGCCCTGGGGTCAGCGGGCGGGATTCCTCATCGACCCCGATGGGACGCAGCTGCACCTCATCGAGAACGCGGTCACACCCTAGGTCCCCCGCCGTCGAACTGGTCGCGGTCCTCCACGATCGACGGTATCTGGCTACCCGGAAGCGGCGTCCTCCCGCTTCCACGACGCATCATCCTGCGGCGCATCAGCCGCGGACGACCACGTCGTCGACGGAGGCTGTCGAGGCGGCCGTGCGAAGCCCGACTGCGCCGGCGATCAGCTGCCCAAGCGGGGATGGAGGACGGCACACCGGCGCGGCGCGTTCTCAGCGACGCGGCCTCGACGAGGCTTACCGAAGGCGCGTAGCGTCATCGTGGAATTTCTTGTCGACGATGTCGACGGACTCATTCATAGTCTCCCGCTCGGCGAGGGTGAACTGGTGATGGGGCCCCGAACGATGCTCTGGGGGAATCGCTCCGCCTTCGTTCAGGACCCCGACGCCAACCTGGTCAACCTCCACTCGACGCCGTCGACGGACAACGAGTCGTCGACCGTGAAACACTGAATAGCTGCGGGGGGGGTCCCGACGCGGGCATCACCGCACAAATTCGTTGTAGTGTTTTTGTGACTGGTGCGGCCTTCGACGGCCGCCTCCGGCGTGGGGACAGCCGCCTTCGATGAAGAGGGCAAGAGGTGTCGGCGAGCCGGATTTTGACCTCTATGCGTGCTGCTCCCACCAACCGCGGGTGTCCACCCCGGTTGCGTCCGCAAGCGCCTCGAGGTCGGCGATCTCGTCGGCGTTCAGTGTGAGGGCGCGCGCTCTCACGAGACCGTCGATGTAGTCGGCTTTGGTGATCCCGATGATGGGCGTGGTGCCTTTAGCGATCGCCCACGAGGTGGCGACGTCGGCCGCGGAGGCGCCACGAGCGCTCCCGATTGCGTCAAGCCGTTCGGTCAACGCCTCCAAGCGGGGGAGCACGCTGTTGTATGCCGCTGCGCGGTTGGTCCCCGCGGGCATGGGCGACGAGGGGCTGTACCTTCCGGTGAGGGCGCCTTGCTCGAGAACCATGTAGGAGAAGAAGTCCATTCCACGCTCTCGGCAGTAGTCGAGGATTCCTGAGCGCTCCGAGTTCCGGTAGAGCAGGCTGAAGTGGTTCTGCACGGCCTCAACGCGGAAGCCGGCTCCCCGGAGGATCGAGTCGGCGAGTTCGATCTGTTCCAGGTCGTGGTTCGAGACGCCCACGTGCCGCACCGCGCCCTTCTCGAGCAGGGGGATCAGCAGGGGTGTCCAGCGTGCGACGTCCGCCGGGTTGTGGATCCAGAGCAAGTCGACGTAGTCCGAGCGCAGCCGCCGAAGGCTCTGCTCCAGCATGTCGGCGACGGGATTCTCCCCCTCACCGGCAAGCTGGGGCGTGAACTTCGTGGACAACCGGTACCCGCTGCGATCATGGCCCGCGAGCGCCTCACCGAGGGTGGACTCGGCTCGCCCCATGCCGTACGCCACAGCGGTGTCCCAGAGCGTGAATCCGCTGGCGTGCGCTCTATCGACGATGCCTTGAAGCGCCGGCCCGGTCAGCCCGCTCCCGAAGTACCCGTCACCGACATCGCCGCTGTCTCCCCAGGCCCAGGTGCCCAGTGCGATCGTGGGCGTGTGCAGCTCGTTCGTCATCTGTCGTTCCTCCATTGTTTCTTCCCGAGCCCCGGTGTGGTGCCCGACACCAGTACAACGCGTTCGGCGGCGGGCTTGGAGGTCGCGTCTATGGGGGTAGATCTACGACCCCTCTCGGGTCGCGGAGTCTGGGTATCCTGGGTCGCGTGCAGCCGGAACCCGTGCGCCGCGGCGAGATCCGCGATTTCCTTGTGAGCCGCCGCGCGCGGATCACACCCGAGCAGGTCGGTCTTCCGGCGAGTACCCGCCGGAGGGTGCCCGGGCTGCGTCGCGAGGAGGTCGCGGTTCTCGCGGGGTGAGCACCGAGTGGTACACCCGGCTCGAGAAGGGACACATCGGCGGTGTGTCCAGCGAGGTGCTCGCTGCTGTCTCCGGTGCGCTACGACTGAACGACGACGAGCGCCGCTACCTGTTCGACCTCGCGAGCGCCGCGCGGGGGCAGGGTCGCCCGCGAGCCGATCGGCGGGACATCGCGGTGCCGGCCGCGATGCAGTGGGCGCTCGACTCCATCACCCTCTCCTCGGCATTCATCCGCACCGGCCGCACGGACATCGTGGCGAGCAATGCAGTCGCTCGGGCTTTGTTCGCGCCCATGTTTCGGAGCGAGACGGTGGACCGGGCCGGTCGGCCCAACATCGCCCGTTATGCGTTCCTCGACCCCGGCGCTCGCCGCTTCTTCGTCGACTGGGAGGCAGCCGGCTCCTCCACTGTGGCGCTACTCCGGGCCGAAATCGCACGAGACCCGGGCGATCGGCCGCTCCGCGACCTCGTCCGGGAACTCTCAGCTGGCAGCGAGGCGTTTCGAAGCCACTGGAAGGCCCACGACGTGTTGATGCGCCACGACGGCCTCAAACACCTCGACCACCCCCATGTCGGGAATCTCGAACTGGCGTTCCAGTCGCTCGACCTGCACCTTCCGGAGGGCGGGGTGCGTCAGCTGGTCCTCTACACCGCGGAGCCGGGCACGCTGTCGGACGACCGCCTCAAACTCCTCGCCATCATCGCCGCCTCTGAGCTAGGCCCGGGTCGCCCCGGAGCGGGAACCCCCGGGGACGCCCAGATCAGCATCGCAAGCGACGAGATCGGCTGATGCCACCCGCCGGCCCTAGGCCGCTGCGGGCGCTCCGGCCGTTGGGGCCTGGGCGGCTTCGACGGCCGCGCATCGGAGGGCCCGTGGTGACCGTGGGAGCAGCGCGACACCGAGAGCGTAGTAGAGCGCTTCCGTCGCGGTCATCGACCAGATGACGCCCGTCATCCCGAAACGAGGACGGTGCTTTCTGAGTGAGGGGAACTGGGTGGCGCCGGCTCAGCCGCGAGAGCGACCGGCGGACGAGGGAGGCGCTGCCGATGGGTCGGCGTGCGGAACCTCCTCGAGAAGGGCGATGAGCTGATCCTGCTCGGCCTCGACGAGGGTTCCGAACAGCTCGCGCTGCGCGGCGGCCATGGCTGCGTTGTCGCGGACCCACGCGTCGCCGGCTGACCGGCCGGCGGAGCCGACGACTCGGACCAACTGGTTCAGTCGCTCGATCCTCGCCGACATGGTTAGAACTTCAATGCTTAGAATTCAAACTGTCATCGGCTCGGCAGGAGGTCGGCGCATGTTGCCTCGACGACGTCCGCCAGGCGGCGGGAGGGGTCGTCCAGCCATTCGTCGAGGCTCAGCTCGAAGACGAGCGCTGAGAGCCGGCCGAAGAGGAGCGCCTCCCGCGGGCCCGTCCTGCGCTCGAGGAGGGCCGCGCGGACGGCGTTCGATAGGCGGTCGTACTGTAGCAGCTCCCGCTCCCGGAGTTGCGCCTCGCGCCGGATGATCCGGCGCCGCCTGGCTATCGGCCGTCGCAGCGGCTCGAGTTCGAGTGCCGCATTGCGGAGGCCGAGGCGCACGAGGTCGAGCGGTCTCATCGTCTGGGGTGCAGCGGCCAGCGATGCGCCGACCACCTGGGGAAACTCTCTTTCCCGGAGGAACAGGACGTCGCGCTTGTCGGCGAAGTGGCGGAAGAACGTACGCGTGGTCAGACCGGCCCGCTCGACGATCTGCGGCACGGTCGTCGCCTGATAGCCCTGCTCGTCGAACAGGGACATGGCGGCCTCTTCGAGCCGGAGCGCAGCGTTCGGAGACCAGCGGGGCATGACCCCATGATGACACATCGTGTCGTCAGAGGTACAGTGATGACATTACGTGTCGTCACTCGAATGGAGCTCACGTGCCGATCCCCGCCTCTCTTCCCAACGTCGCCGCGATGCTCGATCGACCGTACGGCGAGCTAGCGGTGCGCGAGGCGCCGTTCCCCGAACCCGCAGTCGGCCAACTTGTCCTTCGAGTGCGGGCGGTCGCTATCAATCCGCTCGACGCAATCGTCCAATCGAACGGGCGGCTGATGTACGGCTGGCTCGATTACCCCGTCGTGCTCGGGGAGGACGTCGCGGGCGAGGTCGTTGCCGTCGGCCCCGGTGTCGACGCCTTCGCCGTCGGAGACCGTGTGTGCGCTTACGCAATGGGCATCGAAAAGGGCCGGGACGCGCGCGCGGGCGGCGGGTTCCAGCGGTACGTGGCTGTGGAGGCCTCGATGTCCGCGCGCATCCCTGCCGGACTTCCGTTCGAGCGGGCGGCTGTCCTCCCGCTCGCCTTTTCGACGGCTTCTGCCGCGCTCTTCGAGGCCGGGCAGCTGGGGCTCGACTACTCGTCTCTCGGGGCTGGGGCCGCGCGAGACGAGATCGTAGTCGTGTGGGGAGGCGCCACGTCGGTCGGCGGCAACGCCATCCAGCTGGCGAAGGCCGCCGGTTACCGGGTCATCACGACCGCCTCCCCAGCCAACCATGAGCGAGTGCGGGCGCTCGGGGCGGAGGCCGTCTTCGACTACCGGTCGCCTGATGTCGTTCGGGCGATCGTGGAGGCGGTGCGCGGCTCGGTCGTTGCGGGTGTGGTCGCCATCGCGGTCGGTTCTGCCGAACCGTGCGTAGCCATCGCCGCGCTAACCCGGGCGAGGAGGGTGGCGCTCACGAGCCCCTCCGTCTCCTTCTACGACCAACCGCGCCGTGGGGGACTCTCCTGGCAACGGAGCAGGCTGCTCGCACGGTTGGTGCTCTCCAATGTTTCGCTGCAGGCCAGGTGCGCTGTCAGCCGGGTTCGCGCGCGTTTCGTGTGGGGAAGTTCCATCGCGACGAGCCCCGTCGGGGCGGCGCTGTGGGGCGGCTACCTGCCCGTTGCGTTGGCCCGAGGGGAACACCGCCCCGTCCCGCAGCCGCGGGTGATCGGCTCGGACCTGGCGGCCGCGCAGCTCGGGCTGGATCTGATGCGCCAGGGCGTCTCGGCCGAGAAGCTCGTGATCGCACTCGAGTAGGAGCGCATCAGCGAGGGGCTCACGATCCGTTGCGATGGCGGAGGCTCGCCTCGACGAAGTCGGCGACCAGCTTCCGCTGCACGGGAGCCCGGAACGCGACCTGGACCGGTACCGCGATGCGCGGGTGCGTCGGCTGAACCCGGACGCTCGGGGGAGCCGTCAGCGGGGCCGATGAGTAGAGCAGCGTCCAGCACTCTCCCGCGGCGACATGCCCGCTGAGCGTGTCCTGGGGGGTCGTGAAGGCGGGACCGGGCCGGGGCGCGAACCCCGCGGCGGCGCACGCCTCCCAGATAAGAGCGTGGAAGCCCGGGTTACGGCTCCCGTCGGCGAGAGACAGCGGCAGGTCGGCGAGGCGCGCAAGGTCGATCGTCCCGGACGGGTCCGCCCACCCGGCCGGCACCGCGGCCAAGAGGTCGTCGCTCCAGAGCCGCCGCACGACGATGCCGGCGCGGGGTTCGGCGGCACGCACGAAGGCGACGTCGAGCCGACCCTCCTGCAGGTCGTCGAGCTTGGAGGCGGTCGGTTTCGAGTCGAAGCTCAGCCGGACCTGCGGGTGCCCCGCCCGGAAGGCCTCGAGGATCGCGTCGAGGCGCGGACCGAGAAGCTCGCTGGTGCCGATCCGCAGCTCACCGCGCCGCCCGGCAGACAGGTCGGCTGCGATGCGTTGCGCCTCGTCCGCCGCGGCGAGCACCTTCCGCGCGTGCTTCAGGAACACCTCCCCGTCGCGCGTGAGGGTAACCCGACGGTGCGAGCGGTCGAACAGCTGGAGGGAGAGCTCACGCTCCAACCGGCTGATCTGCTGGCTCACGGCGGCTTGCACAATCCCGAGGCTCTGCGCGGCCCGGCCGAAATGGAGGTACTCCGCCACCTCCACGAAGTAGCGGAGCTGTCGTAGTTCCATCGATCCTCCCGGGCCACGAACGATCACCGTGAGTGATCGTTCCGATTCCATTGTGGCCCTTGGTCGTGGGCTTTCCCGGTTCTTACCGTGGTCATGCAACGACAGAAAGGTAGGCATCACATGCGAGCAGTCTTCAATGCACCTGAAGATCCGGCGCGGATCGTGATCCGCGGTGACACGCCCGAACCGGCGGCAGCCCCCGATGAGGCGATCGTGGAGGTGCACGCCTTCAGCCTGAACCGGGGCGAGCTCGCTCTCCTCCGCTCTCGCCCGGTCGGGTGGCGGCCGGGTCAGGACATCGCGGGCATCGTCATCCGCGCCGCGGCGAACGGCACGGGCCCGGCGATCGGCTCGCGGGTCGTGGCGCTCGTCGAGCAGGCGGGCTGGGCGGAGCGTGTCGCCGTGCCGACGGATCGGCTGGCCGAGATCCCGGACGGGGTGGACCTCGCCGCCGCCGCCACACTCGGCATCGCCGGAAGGACGGCCCTCAACACCGTCCGGCTGGGAGGCGCGCTGCTCGGCAGGCGCGTCCTCGTCCTGGGCGCCGCGGGCGGCCTCGGTCGGTTCCAGGTGCAGCTCGCGGCTCTGGGCGGGGCGGAAGTGGTCGCGGTTTCACGGCGTGGTAGTGCTGCCGGGGAGCTCGCGGCCCTGGGAGCGCAGGAGGTGGTCTCCGACGCCGACGACGCCCCAGGACTGTTCGACCTGGTCCTCGACGGCATCGGCGGTCGTGCCGTCGAAGCCGCGATCCGGAAGGTCGCGCCGTCCGGGACGGTTGTCCTCGTGGGCGCTTCCGACCGCGAGCCCGGTCGGGTGTCCCTGACGAGCTTCTTCGGGCACGAGAACGCGACAATCCGGACGTACTTCTCGGCTTTCGCGCCATCGCCTATCAGCGCGGACCTCGGGTACCTCGTGGGGCGGCTCGGCGATGGCCGGCTGCGGGCCGACCTCGGGTTCAGCGCCCCCTGGGAGGAGCTCCCTCGCGCGATCGAGGCCCTGGCCGAGGGGCGGGTCGCCGGTAAGGCGGTTCTCACCCTGCGGTGATCCCTCCGGTGGCAGCGGGGCGGTTGCCCCGCCGCGCTGCCACCGACTCAGGCCGCCTTGCGCTCGATCCCAACCGCGTCGCCGGTGGACGCGTCGCCTGTCGACGCCTCGATCGTCGAGACGGCCCGTTCCCACGCGGACTCGTCGACCTTCAGTGCTGATCTCAGGTAGGCGGTGGTGAGGCGCTGGAGAATCGCGACGCGCTCGGGGTTCTCATCGGTGGTCTCGGCGACCTCGTACCCGGGGTGGAATATCGAGTTCGAGGGCGAAATGTCCGTTAGGGGAACCTTCCACGGCTTGCAGAGGTATGTCCAACCGGTCACCGAGGGCAATGGATGCGCTGTCAGGCGGCCCCATCCACGGAGGCGATGCGACCCCGACAATCCGCTGGCGTCTCTCTGCATCGCGTGGGACAATTGCGATATCGCAACTAGGAGGCGGTGACGTCATGGGAGAGCAAGAAGGGCGGGACGACCGGGAGGGTCGCTACACGCAGTCGGATCCCGAGGTACCTGAGCCACGCGGTGTACATGGTCAGTACACCGAGCGAGAGAGCGAGGGCCCGCAACCCGATGTCCTCGGTACGTACATTGGAACGGAACGCGAGGGGACAGAGCCGCTGGTGCGGAGCACCCACCAGCGGATCGGCAACTACCCGGCGTCGGAGCGTTATTCGGCAAGCGAGCAGGGTTCCGATTCTGCAGAGCACCAGAGAGAGCATCGCCACCACAAGCAGAACTGAGTCAGGAATATCGCATTCCCCGATTGCGAACGCTGCCCAGGCTCCGCCGGGGATGTTTGACGAGCGGGGCAACCGTCATCCGTGGTTAGCTTCAGCGTTGACGAAGTCGATGATGCGCTGCCAGTGTCGTCCGATGATGTCTGCACCGCCGCTGAGGCGTTCGACTCGCGCTTGGGGCGCGGCGTGGGCGTACCACTGTGCGTCGTGGACCGTGGCGTAGGCGTCCACGGTCCCGTACAGGATGAGCGTGTCGGCTTCCACGTGCAGGGGAGTCGGGCTGGGCTCTTCGAACGCGTGATGGTCGACGATGGTACCGGCCTCCCCTTGTGTGAACGCGGTGTTCAGCATCCGCTTCACGCGGTCGGGGTAACCGAGCGGCTCGCCGGACGCGCCGTTGGGGGTCAGTTCGGCCTGCCAGGCCGGCCCGTTGGCCGCTCGTGATGGGGCGGGCGCTGCGACTAGGACGAGCCGATTGACGAGGTGTGGGTGACGGGCGGCAAGTGCGGCTGCGTAGATTCCGCCTTCCCTCCAGCCGATGACGCCGATTCCGCCATAGGTGGTGTGCGCTGGCCGTTCTCGGGCGCTTGTCTCAGCTTCGCGCAGGTAGCCGGCGAGGTCGTCCACCCATTGGGCGACGCTGATGATTTCTTGTTCGGTTGCCCCGTAGCCAGGGCGTTCGAAGGTCAGCAGGTGGAGCCCTGAGCGCGCCGTCACATCGGGTGCGGGGTCGAAGCCGGAGGCGCCGGGTGTCGGGTGTAGGAGCACGGCTAAGCGTTCTCCGGCGGGGTCGCCGAGGCCGGTCATGCCCACTTCTCGGCCGCTGGGAAGCCGAACCAGCCGATATGTCATCTCGTTCCTCCTTGTTGTTCTTGCTGGATGTCGGGTGCTTCGCCGGCCGCGCTCGGGTCAGTTGCGCGGGTGAAGGATGCGACCCGATACGGACGGGCGTCCGCTTCTTTGAGTTCGAGCCCGTGTCCGGGGGCCGCCCGGTCCGGTACCAGGTCGCCATGGCGTAGGGCCGGGACCCCGTCGAAGAAGGCTCCTGCGATGCGGGCGTGGTCGTGGAAATATTCGACGTTGATCGCGCCGTCGAATGCGGCGGCCACGGAGGCGTGTAAGGCGGGTGCTGTGTGGGCGCTAAGGGGGATGCCGTGTGTGCGCGCGAGCGTGGCGGCGACACGGAAGCCCGTGATGCCGCAACGGGTGGCGTCGGCCTGCAGTACGTCGACGCATCCTGCCGTGACGAGGTCACGGAAGTCAGCCGGCGTGTATCCGTACTCGCCGGCCGCGACCCGGATTGGGGCGGGCATCCGGTCGCGGAGTAGGCGCAGACCGGCACGGTCGTCGCTGGACACCGGCTCTTCGAACCAGGTGACGCCGAGGTCGGAGAAGCGGTCAGCGAGGTGGAGGGCTTGTTTGCGTTCGTAGGCGCCGTTCGCGTCGACGAAGAGTTCTACGTCGGGGCCGATGGCCTCGCGGGCGAGGGCGACGCGGCGCGGGTCGTCGTCTGGCTGGGATCCGACTTTCATTTTAACGGCGCGGAGTCCGTGCTCGGCCCAGGAGCTCAGCTGTTCGGTCAGTTCTCGGTCGGTGTAGTCGGTGAAGCCTCCGCTGCCGTAGGCGGCGATGGTGTCGTGCGCTCCGCCAAGGTAAGAGGTCAGCGGTACTCCGGCGAGCCGAGCGGCCAGGTCGTGCGCGGCGATGTCGACGGCCGCGATTGCGCTCGCGCACAGGCCACGCCACCCGATGTTGCGGACGCCGCGGGCCATCGCCCAGAAGAGGCGTTCGGTGTCGCGGGTGTCCATCCCGTCGATGATCGGCCAGAGGACGTCGCGGATGATTCCGAGAGCGGCGGTGGGGGCGTGGGTGAAACCGAGCCCGGTTTCGTCGCCTGCGCACAGCCTCACGACGATCAGGCCGGTCGAGTTCCATGTGATTGTGCCGTCGCTTTCAGGCCGTTCGCGCCCACCGGTAGCAGTGGGGACGTCGAATGCATCCGTCGTGATGGCGCGGAGCCGCGCCCCATCATCAGTTCCCATGGTCGTGGTGGTGGTCGACGTGCAGTGCGTCCTTCACCCGCTCCACCCCCTCGGTGATGAGCGATGCGGCGGAGTCCTTGATCGCGCCGATGCCGTCCGGGTCGCCCTTCAGCAGTGCGAGGCCGGTGTTCTTGGCGAACTCGTACGTGATGTGTGGCGGAAGCGGTGGGATGTTCTTGCCCGTGTACGCGTCGATCACGGTCACACCGCGGTGGGCGAGCGCGGTGTCCCAGGCCGCCTCGATCTCGTCGTCGGAGTGCACGGCGATGCCCTGGAACCCGAGCAGCCGGGCCCAGCCCGCGTAGTCGACGGACTCGACGTCCTGCGACGTCGGCCACACGGGGTTGCCGTCCTCGGTCCTCATCTCCCACGAGACCTGGGTGAGGTCGTCGTTGTGCAGCACCAGCACGACGAAGGTGGGATCGTCCCACCTCGACAGGTACTTCTTGAGGGTGATGAGCTCGTTCATCCCGAGCATCTGGAACGCGCCGTCGCCGATGGTGCAGACCACGGTCCGGTCGGGGAAGGCGAACTTGGCTGCCTCGGCGTAGGGCATGGCGGCGAGCATGGAGGCGAGGCGGCCGGAGAGGTCGCCGCGCATCCCGTCGCGCAGCCGGATGTAGTGGCCGTACCAGTCGGCGGTGGTGCCGGCGTCGCAGGTGACGATGGCGCCGGCGGGGAGGCGCTTGTTCAGCTGCGCGTAGACCTTCCGCGGGTTGACGCCGTCGTCGTAGTGGTTCTCGGCCTGGGCAGCGAGCTCCTCATCCCAGTCCCGCATCTTCGCGGCGACCTTCTCCTGCCAGGACAGGTCGTCCTTCTGGCGCAGGAGGGGGAGGAGGCCGGCGAGGGCCGTCTTGACGTCCGCCCAGATGCTCACCTCGGTGGGGTAGCGCAGCCCCAGCTGCTCCGGACGGAGGTCGATCTGAACGGCCCGCGCCTGTCCCGTCTCCGGCAGGAACTGGCCGTACGGGTAGTTCGTGCCGAGCAGCACGAGCGTGTCGCACTCCCGCATCTGGTCGTAGCTGGGCCGTGAGCCGAGAAGGCCCACCTGCTGGGTGTGGAAGGAGATGTCGCCGGGCACCACCTGCTTGCCGCGCAGCGACGTGACGACACCGGCGCCGGACAGCCGCGCGGCCTGCAGCACCTCATCCGTCGCGCCGACCGCACCGGCGCCGACGAGGAAGGTGACGCGCTCGCCGGCGTTGATGATGTCGGCGGCTGCCTGCAGCTGCTCGAGTGGAGGCGCGATCGCGGTGGACGGGGCCACGGCGCTCGAGCGCGAGACCCACATCTCCGCTCCCGGCTCCGCCATCTTCAGCCCCTGCACGTCGTGGGGCAGGATGATCACGCACGGCTGCTTACGGGTGATCGCCGTGCGGAACGCCGTGTCGACCACGGCCTGCGCCTGCTCCGGCGACACGATCGTCTGCACGTACTCGGCGACGTCGTCGAACGCCCGCTCGAGGTTGCTCTCCTGCTGATTGAAGGTGCCGAACGAGTTCAGACCCTGCTGGCCGACGATCGCGACCACCGGCTGGTTGTCCATCTTCGCGTCGTACAGGCCGTTCATCAGGTGGAAGCCGCCGGGGGAGGAGGTGGCGATGCACACGCCGACCTCGCCGGTGAACTTCGCGTGCGCCGTCGCCATGAAGGCGCAGATCTCCTCGTGCGTGGGGCGGATGTACTCCAGGCCCTCGCCCGCGCGCTCCGCTTTGCCGAGCATCCCGTCGAACTCGCCGATCCCGTCGCCGGGGTAGCCGAAGACGCGTCGCACGCCCCACTCCCGCAGCCGTCCGATCACGAACTCGCTGACCGTCTGTGCCATGTGTGTCTCTCCTTAGGTCGCCCGATTCAGGGTTCCGGGCGCTCGATGAGCCGGTCGGCCGCGCGGGCGGCTACGGCCATGATGGTGAGGGCGGGGTTGGCGCTGCCCTGGGTGGGCAGCACGCTCCCGTCGGTGATGAGCAGGTTCGGGACGGCGAACGTCCGGCAGTTCGCATCCACAACCCCTTCCGTCTCGTCGGCGGCCATGCGTGCGCCGCCGACGAGGTGGGCGTAGCGCTGGACGGTCATGGTCTCCTGCGCGCCAGCGGCCTCGAGGATCCGCTCCATGGTCGCCTGCGCCGCCTTCGCCAGTGCCCGATCGTTGTCGCACTGCGTGTACGAGAAGTGCGCTACGGGAAGGCCGTACCGGTCCTTCTCGTCGGCGAGCGTCACCCGGTTGTCCGGCTGGGGGAGGAACTCGCAGAGTGCGCCGAGGCACGCCCAGTGCACGTAGTCGGACATGTAGCGGCGCAGGTCGGCGCCCCAGTGGCCCTGCGCCATGACGTGCTCGGCCCAGGTGATCGGCAGCGGGGACACCGTCTGGATGGAGTAGCCGCGCTTGTACGGCTTCGTCGGGTCGGTCTCGTAGAACTGCTCCGTGCTGACCTCCGGCGGTGGCGCCTTCCACATCCGGATCTCGTCGGAGAACCGGCCCGCGGTCTGCGGCGCGCCCTGGACCATCAGGTAGCGGCCGACCTGGTCGAATTCGTTGCAGAGGCCGTCGGGGAAGCGCGTTGAGGCCGAGTTGAGCAACAGCCGCGGCGTCTCGATCGAGTACCCGGCGATCGCGACCATCCGCGCCTGCTGGAACCGCGGGACGCCGTCGCGGAAGTAGTGCACGCCGATCGCGCGGCCGGTGCGCTCATCCACCTCGATGGAGGAGACCATGCAGTCGGCGCGCACCTCGGCTCCGTGGTCGAGCGCGTCCGGGATGTGCGTGATGAGCGGCGACGCCTTGGCGTTGACCTTGCAGCCTTGGAGGCAGAAGCCGCGGTAGATGCAGTGCGGCCGGTGCCCGAACCGGCCGTTGGTGATCGCGACCGGGCCGACCTTCGCCGTGATCCCGGCCACGTTCGCCCCACGCAGGAATGTCTCGCCGTTGCCGGAGACTGGGTGCGGTCCGTGCGGGTAGGAGTGCGGGTCGCCCCACGGCCAGTCCTCGCCGGCGACGGGGAGCTCGTTCTCGATGTCCTCGTAGAACGGACGGAGTTCGTCGTAGGAGATGGGCCAGTCGGCTCCCACGCCGTCGTTCGTCCGGGTGAGGAAGTCGCTCGGGTGGAACCGGGGGACGTAGCCGGCGTAGTGCACCATGGACCCGCCGACGCCGCGGCCGGAGTTGTTGGAGCCGAGCGGGACGGGGTCGCCGCCTCCGATCTGGCGCGGCTCGGTCCAGTAGAGGTGGTGCGATCCGGCCTCGTCGCTCACCCAGTCGCGGCCCGGTTCCCAGAACGGGCCGGCGTCGAACGCGACCGCGCTCCAGCCGGCGCGCGCGAGGCGCTGGAGCAGCACCGAGCCGCCGGCGCCGCAGCCGACGATCGCGATGTCGACCTCGTCGGTGTCGGCGTAGCGGCGCATCCCGTCACGGAGGTCCGGACGGGTGCGCGACCCGTCGGGCGTGAGCAGCCACGCCGACTGGTTGCGGTCGCGGACACCGTCGAGAGCCGCCGCAGCGGCCCCGCGCAGCGCGGTCACGAGTCGCCTTCGACCGTCGTGATGGGCAGCTGGGCGGGATGGGCGTCCTCCACCTCGAACGGCTCCCGCTTCCCTACTCCGAGGTTCTTGTAGCCGCGCGGGTACGCGGGACCGTCGAAGCCGATCTCGTCCCAGGCGCGGGGATGGCTGTAGAACGCGGTGCAGGCGTAGCGCGTCCACAGGCTCCACACTTGCCCGCGGTGGAGCCCGTGCCAGTCGCCGTCGCCGGTGTGGATGACCTCCAGCAGGGCGCGCCTGCGCTCGTGGTCGCAGTCGGCGAAGGTGCACCCGTGCGCCGCGCGCGCGTCGTCGTCGAGGGCGGCGAGGGTGCGGTGCCACGACTCCTGGTCCGTCGGCATGGTGTCGTAGTGCCAGCCGTCGGTCTGCTTCTCGGCGAGTCGCGCATCCACCATCGCGGTCACGGGGATTCGGTCGTCGCCTTCCTGGCCGAGGATCTCGTCGAACAGGGCGGTCGCCGTCGCCTGCTCCGTCACGTCGAAGAAGCGGATGTCGGAGGGGCGGCCCACGCGGGCCAGCACGACGGCCCGGGTCTCCTCGTCCCAGTGCCGCGCCTGGTCGAGCACACGGAACCCGGGGAACCGTTCCGGCACGTCGTCCCCGCGCTGCACTGGCGGGGTGCTCACTTCTCGCGCCTCAGGATCGCGGCGAGAAGTCCCATCCCACCGACGACCGTGACGAGCAGGGGCGCAAGGAGCGGGGGACCCATCTCCAGGTTGTAGAGGGCGTTACGCCACCCCCCGGGCTTCTGCGCGATGCCGCGGGCGTGCAGGTAGGTGCCCTGGAGGCCGTTCGCGACGATGGTCGCCGCGGCGATCGGGAGGAACGTCTTGGCCGCCCGCTTGCTGAACGCCCCGGCGATCCCGGCGGCGGCGCCGACCGGTCCGAGCGCGATCGGCGCCCACATCCACGGGTTGCCGAAGCTGGCCT
Organism: Leifsonia xyli; assembly: GCA_001647635.1. Lineage (NCBI taxonomy): Bacteria > Bacillati > Actinomycetota > Actinomycetes > Micrococcales > Microbacteriaceae > Leifsonia > Leifsonia xyli. Next base: position 2,650,793 of record CP014761.1, read on the forward strand.
TGTCGTGCTCGAAGTAGATCTCCGCCGCGGTCACCAGGGAACCGGCCGCTGACAGGCCGGACAGGGAGCGCTCGAAGCGTCCCGTCTCGATGTTCCGGACCATGCGGTCGATGCCATGGAGGGCCGTGGTGGTCTTGCGTGGGGTCATTTGCTGTCCTGTTCGTTCGCTGCCCGACGGAAACGGTGTTTCGGGTCCGGGAAGGAGCTGACCGGGGCGACCTGGTTGCCGGTGAGCCCGTTGCCGATCCAGCCGAGCACGAGCCGAAGCCGGCGTCCTGGGCTGGGGAGTGCGAGGGCGTGATACACCTTGTCGACAGCCCAGGCGGTCAGACCACGAAGCGGCAGCCCGCGCAGGACTGCGGCGCCGCGCATGCCCCCGTAGCTGGCGAGAGTGCCCAACGACCGGTGCCTGTATGCGACGGGCGCGTCGCCGGCGAGGGCGTTCCGGAGGCTGCGAGCGAGTGTCCTCGCTTGGCGGATGGCGTTCTGCGCGTTCGGGGGATAGAAGGCGGGCTGTTGATGCACGGTCAGGTCGGGCACCTGCGCGTTGTCGCCGAGACCCCAGGCTCCTTCGACGGGGGTCCCGTCGTTGCGGACGACGCGCAGGTACGCATCGCATTGCACGTGGCCCTTGCGGCCGCGGGGCACGTCGATGTGATCGAGGACCGGGTTCGGGGTGACGCCGGCGACCCACACGATGGTGTCCGACGCATGGGTGGAGCCGTCGCTCAGGACGACTTCGCCGTTGTGGCAACTGTTCATTTCGGTGTGGAGCAGCACCGTGATGCCGCGGCGGCGGAGGAGGTCGAGCGTCCACGAGGACAGTTTTTCGGTGAGTTCGGAGGCGATGCGCCCAGCCGCCTCGACCAGCATCCAGTGCATGCGTTCCCCGTACAGTTCCGGGTAGCGACGGAATTCTGTGACCGCGAGTCGTTGGAGTTCGGCGATCGCCTCGACTCCGGTGTAGCCGCCGCCGACGAACACGAAGGTCAACGCCCGCCGCCGCTCGGCCGGGTCGGTGCTGGCGGCGGCGAACTGGATACGGTCAAGGACGTGATCACGGAGGAAGGCGGCCTCCTCGATGCTGGAGAAACCGATTCCGTTCTCGATCAGACCGGGGATGGGCAGCGTCTTCGTCACCGCACCGAGCGCGAACACGACATGGTCATAGTGAATGGGTCGCTGTGTGCCGTCGAGGGTGCAGATGACCGCGACTCTGCCGCCCGTGTCGACCGAGGCGACCGACCCCGGCACCAGCTCGGCGTGCCTAAGCGGGTGGCGGAGGGGGACGACGGTGTCACGCGGCTGGGTCTCGCCGCCGGCGACCTCGGGTAGCAGCGGTTTGTAGGTCAAGTACGGCTGCGGGTCCACCACGGTGAGCCGGATCCGGTTACGGGCGGCCTCCCGTTGCAGCGCCCTGGCCACGGTGAAGCCGGCGAACCCGGCGCCGAGCACGAGCACATGGGGTGGGGTCATCGGTCACTCCTTGCCGATCGGGATGCGGTCTTGGGTGGTGGTCGTGGTGCCAGAGAGCAGATGGAAGGCGCTGCGTACGAGCGCGAAGTGGCTGTACGCCTGGGGCATGTTTCCCAGCTGCCGGGCAGTATGCGGGTCCCACTCCTCGCTGAGCAGGCCGACGTCGTTGCGTAAATCCAGGAGTCTCTGGAATAAGGCTTCGGCGTCGTCTCGTCGGCCGGCGCCGATCAGTGCGTCCACCAGCCAGAACGAGCAGGCGAGGAACACCCCCTCCCCGCCCGGGAGGCCGTCGTCGCTGGCTTGGGGGCGGTAGCGCAGGACCAGCCCGTCGTCGGTGAGGTCTTTCTCGATGGCTTCGATTGTGCCGACGACTCGTGGATCGTCGGGCGGGAGGAACCCGACCCGGGGGATCAGCAGCAGGGAGGCGTCTAGATCGCTCGACCCGTATGCCTGCACGAACGTGTTCCGCTTTGGGTCGAAGCCGTTTTCCAGGATGTCGCGGCGGATTTTCGCCCGCAGCCGCTCCCACTGGCGTACCGGGCCGGGGAGATTGAACTGGTGGGCGCCGTCGATCATCCGGTCGACGGCAACCCATGCCATGACTTTCGAATGGGTGAAATGTTGGCGTGGGCCGCGCATCTCCCACAGCCCGTTGTCCGGTTCTTGCCAGTGCTCAGCCAGATGGCTGACGAGGGCCCGCTGCACGTCCCACGCCTCCTCGCCTGCGCCGATCGTGGTGCGGGTGAGAGAGAGGCCATCAAGAACTTCACCCCAGACATCGAGTTGCAGTTGCTGCGCGGCGGCGTTGCCGACACGGACGGGCGTGGAATGATCGAACCCGGCCAGCCAGTCCAGTGTCTGTTCTGGGAGGCGGCGACGACCGTCCAGTCCGTACATGATGCGCAGGTCGGCGGGGTCACCGGCGACGGCGCGGACCAACCAGTTGCGCCACGAACTGGCCTCGTCGGTGTAGCCGGCGGTCAGAAGAGATTGCAGGGCGAGGGTCGCATCGCGCAGCCAGCAGAAACGGTAGTCCCAGTTGCGCGGCCCGCCGGGCTGCTCCGGCAGGGAGGTGGTCGGCGCGGCCACAATGCCGCCGGTCGGGAGGTAGGTCAGCGCCTTGAGAGTGATCAGTGAGCGCTGGATCGCGTCGCGATGTGCCCCGTACGCGTTGCTCTGACTGCTCCAGCGGGTCCAGAACAATTCCGTCGAGGCCAACGCCGTCTCCGGATCGGTTGGCTCTGGTTCCTCCTCGTGGCTGGGGTACCAGCTGAGCGTGAACGCGACGCGGTCGCCCGGGCTAACGGTGAAGTCGGCGACGGTGCGGAAATCGTGGCCGGCCAGGGGCACGTCTGAGGAGATCAGAACCGCGTCCGGGCCGGCGACGGCGCGAACCCCGCGGTCCGTCTTGGTCACCCAGGGAACGACATGCCCGTAGTCGAACCGCAGTATCAGCTGGAACTGCATCGCGACCGTCCCGGAGACGCCCTCGACGATTCGTACGAGGTCGGCCGCCCGGTCACGCACCGGCATGAAATCGATGATGCGCACGACCCCGTCCGCGGTCTCCCACTCGGTCTCCAGGACCAGGGTGTCGCCGCGGTAGCGGCGACGCGTGCAACGACCGCTACCGGCGGGTGCGATCCGCCACCGTCCCGCCGCCTCCGTGTCGAGCAGGGCGGCGAAGCACGCGGCGGAGTCGAACCGGGGCAGACACAGCCAATCGATCGACCCGGTAACCGACACCATCGCCGCCGTGTGCAGGTCGCCGATCATCGCGTAGTCCTCGATCCGCGGTGCGCTCACAGGCCCACACTTCCGTGCATGATGCCGCCATCCACGAAGACGGTGGTGGCGGTCAGGTACGAGCCGCCGTCGGAGATCACGAAGGCAACGACGTCGCCGATCTGCGAGGGGTCGGCCACCGTGCGCAGCGGGATGCTGTTCTCGAGCTTCTGGCGGAGCGAGTCGTCTTTCATCGTGGCGGAGTTGATCGGCGTGTTCACCGCTCCGGGTGCGACGGTGACCACACGCACGCCGTGCGGTCCCAGCTCCACTCCGGCGGTGCGGGTCAGCATCCGCATCCCGCCTTTCGCCACGCAGTAGCTGAGGTTGCCGGGCATCGGCCAGTCCTCGTGCACCGACGATACGTTCACGACGATGCCGCCTGAGCCTTGTTCGATGAACTGCTTCGCGGCCCGTTGCGTGCCGAAGACCGCGCTCTTGAGATCGACGGCCATCACCTCCTCGAAGGCATCCTCGGTGACCTCCAAAAGGCTGTGCCGCTTTTCGATGCCGGCGTTGTTGACGAACGCGTCCAGGCTCCCGAACTCGTCGACGGCGGTCCGGATGAGCTTGTCGATGTCTGCCGGTGAGCTGACGTCAGCCTCGACCCCGACTGCGCGTCCTCCCGCGGCGGTGATTTCTGCGACCAGGTCCGCGGTGTCCTCCGGCCGCGCCACGTAGTCGATGACCACGGCGGCTCCCGCCGCGGCTAAGCACCGTACGATTGCGGCCCCGATTCCGCTGTTGCCTCCAGTCACCACGACGCTTTTGCCGGTCAAGTCCACTGGGTCCCTCCTTGGTTTGCCGCCCATTGAACCATTCAGTTGCGCAAATGCAACTGTTTTCGGCGAGCGTCCAGCGAACGCCTCGCTCCCGCAGGGCTTGGGTAGTCGCCCGCTCTCGGAATCCGCTCAATAGAGCTTCATTTGGCTTGGGAGTCGGCGTGTGAACGCGTCGGAGCGAATGGTGGCTACGAAACCGTTCTTGGCATGGCAGTGTCGGGTCGGCGACCATCCCTGCAGGGTGTCGATCGAATGTTGTCGCCGAAGCTGAGCGTCCCGTCCTTCCTGCCGCCTCCGTTCCCGCGCGGCGCTCTGTGCGAGAGGTCGCCCCTCTGAGCGATTTCTCACGCTGACAGGATGGTCGCCGGGTAAGCCCTTCGGTAATATGCAGCCTGATGATTGCGGATGCGCAATGAGCTTGTCAGTGGACCGCAGTGGTCCGGTGCCCGGGAGCAGACGGTAGTCGAAGTGATGGTGTCGTACGTTCACATTCAAGGCAGGCGCTTCGGCCCTCTCGCTGACCTGGCGTCCGTACGGCAACGCATTCAGTCGGCTGTGATCAGTGGAGGTGACTTCGTCTCACTGCCGGTAGCGGGGCGGACGCTCGACGTATTGGTCACAGGGCGAATGCACCTGCGATTCGAGACTGTCGATGTGGACGAGGACGCGCCGACCGGCGGATCCATCGGCGTCGGTTCGCTTGTGCTCGACGAGGACAACTTCGATGAGTGGGGACTGTAGCTCACTGTCGCAACCCGGCTCTCCGCCCGCCGGTGGCAGGGCGGGTGCGGCGCCCGTGGATACATTCGGCTCTGCCCTCACCGTCAGCCGTCGGCCCGCGTCGGGGACTGTCGGGTAATCGCGTCTGCAAGGTTCCCGAAGCGGGGAGGGGGGTGGGGGAGCACCCCTCCCCGCCCGCACCGGTCGTTTGCCCGACGGGTGGCTCAGGCCGGGGAATGGGCCCGAGGTTCTTCGGTGTCCGGTCCGGGTGGCTGGAAGGGTGGCCCGGTGGTTTCCGGGGCGGGGCGCCCGGCGCGGAGCAGGCGGCTGTGCAGGACATCGCCGATGAACAGATCGTAAATCAGCACACCGATGACCCCGCCGATCAACGGTCCCAGGATGGGAACCCACATGTATCCGCTGAACCAGGGCCCGTTTCCGGGCACGGCCAGATCGCCCCATCCTGCGAGCCAGGCCAGGAGCCGTGGGCCCAGGTCTCTGGCGGGGTTGATGGCGTATCCGGCGTTGGCGCCGTAAGACATGCCGATCGCGGCGACCGCGAAGCCGATGATCAGTGGCCCCAGGTTCGATTGGACGGCGGTGTTCCTGAGGTCGATGACCGCCACGACGAGCAGCACCAGGAACATGGTCCCGACGATCTGATCGAACAGTGGCCCCCACATGTTGCCGTCATAGTACGGGGCGGGGAAGGTGGCGAAGATCGAGAAGGAGGCAAGCGTATGCCCGTTGACCTTGGGTCCCTTGCTCGCCGTATCGAAGGCACCGATCGCGGCCGCGTACACGCCCAGCACGAGGGCTGCTCCGACGAAGGCCCCGAGCAGCTGCGAGAGCATGTATGGAAGCACCTTCACCCACGCGAAGCCGCGGCGCACTGCGAACGCCAGTGTCACGGCGGGATTCAGGTGGGCGCCGCTAACCCCGCCGGCGACGTAGATGCCGAACACGACTGCCATCGCCCATCCCCACGTGATCAGGAGCCAGTCACCGGTTCCCAAGAAGAATGTGGTCGGTCCTTCAGTGCGGCCTGATCCCGGTAACGCGGCCACCGCCATCGCGACAACACCGTCGCCGAACGCGATGAGGACGAATGTTCCCAGAAACTCCGCGAGGCACTCGCCCCACAGGCCGCTGCGGCGTTTGAGCCCCCAGCTTCGGACTAGCACCGGGATGGTGTCATCGGACATTACACACCTCCAGGGGGAAGCGGCGTGTCGCCACGTCGATATGATGATTGTTACGCAACGTTTGCGATTGCGCAATGAAAACCTGGGAACCGAGTTGGATGGGGATGAAATCCAGGGCGGATACCTCTTGCCCGGCTACCGGGCTGGGGAAGGCGGGGGAGGAGCTCATTCCGTGGCGAACCCTCCGAATCTTTACGCGGCCTCACCGGTGGTGTTGCTGGCCACCAGCAACGGGGACGGCAGCGCGAACCTCGCTCCCGCGTCCTCGTATTGGGCGCTCGGTCGGATGCTGGTTCTTGGGCTGGAGACCGACGGTCAGACTCTGGTCAATCTTGGTGATCGGCCGCAGTTGACTGTGAACTTCCCGTCGCCGCCACTGTGGTCTGCCGTCGAGCGGATCGCCGGCCTGACCGGCCGGAGGGAGGTCCCGGAAAAGAAGGCCGACCGGTACGCATATAGTGCCGACAAGTTCGCCGCTGCGGGCCTGACCCGGCAGCCCTCCGATCTCGTCGGCCCGCCGCGGGTGCGTGAGTGCTTGCTGCAGCTGGAGGCGGAGGTGCGGAGACTGACGCGCGGCGTGAATGGTGACTACGCTATCGCTGAGGCCGAGGTTGTCCGCGTGCACGCCGATCCGCGCATCGTCGGTGCCGGCGACCGCATCGACCCGCTGGTATGTCAGCCGATCGTCTACAGCTTCCACAGGTATTTCTCGCTCGGCGAACCACTGGGAACACGTGGCTCCCCCGCTTCGGCGCCCGCCTACGAGAACGGAGCGGCCGAGGTGGAGGGCGGCGACGCGGCCTGCTGGCTCACGTCGGTGTGCCCTGAGTGTGGCGCCATGCGGGAGGGGCCCGGCGCCTGCTGGCGGTGCGGAGCCGCTTAGGCCTGCGCGTCTCCGGTAAGGCCCGGGCGGACAAGGGTGAACCGGCCGTCGTCGGCGTGCTGCTCTCCGGCGGCGCGGGCGAACGCGCGGAAGCCGTCGGTCGCGCGCGCCCGGTCTTCTGGCTTCATCGCTGCCAACACGTTCGCCAGCGCCTTGCGGCGGTGCCCGATCACCTGGTCGACAAGTGCGGCGCCTTGGCCTGTGAGAGTCAGCCGGACGAAACGTCGGTCGACGGGATCCTCGGTCCTTGAGATCAGCCCGGCGTGCACAAGCTTTTCGCTGGTGCGTGTTGCGTTGGAGGCGTGAACGCCGAGCTCTGTGGCGATCTCGCCGAGGTTCTGCGGGCCTCGGGTCGCGATGGTCACGAGCACTCGCAGCTGCGGGGAGGTGACGATGTCTTCAACCTCGGCCACCGATCGAGCTGCGACACCCATCATGACGTCCACGGCGATGAGCGCAGCATCCACATCCTGCAGTTCGACATTCTCGGCATCCACTCTCTCAGTTGTACCGCCAATCGTTTGCGCACGCGCGAGAACTGCGCAACCGCGCGGTCGTTCCCATCGTCCGCCGCCGAACAGGGTGTACCAGGCACCGAATCCGCCTGCGGCATACATGACGATCGCGGTGGTCCAGCCAAGGGTTTGTGACAGCCACCGATTACGGTATTCGCCCATGATCCTGCCGTCGCGGGCGATCAGCACAACGATGACGACGAAGGGTCCCGCGGCGATGCCGTTCACGATCGCAGAGAACACCAACAGTTCGGATGGGGTTACGAACATGTAGGGGCTAACCGTCGTGCCGAGCACCGCCACAGCAAGAGCGGGATAGGCCGGCTCCAGCCGGAACTGGGTTCCCAACACGCCGCGAAGCACGCTGGCCCAGTCGACGTGCGTGACGAACGGAACGCCGATATAAACCAGGAGGGCGAGGCACAGCCATTTGAAGATTCGTCCGATCCAGCGGAACGACCCTGCCTCCAAGGCGATAGCGATCTCGGCCCCGGCGATCGCTGACCACAGCGGTGCCGGGCCGGCCCCGAGAAGGCGCATGCCCGGCCGATGGCCATCAGGTCGGCTGAGAGGCTGAGCACGTTGGCAACGATGAGGGCAGCTAGAAGAACTCCGATGACAGTCTGTGCTACGCGACCGAACCGGCGCCGGATGAGTTTTCTGAGGCTGTCACCTGTAGCGAGCGCCACCCGGTCGCACCTCTCTCGGACCGCCATCATCATGGGCAGCGCGACCGGAACGGTCGAAAGCTGCGCGCTGCCGTAGGCGCCGCCCTCCTGGGTGTATGGCGCAACTCCGGCCGGGTCGTCGTCGGCGGCGCCAGTCACGATGCCCGGGCCCTAGACGCGCAGGAAGCGGGTTATCGGATTCCTTAGATGGTGCGATTTCTCTCTCCCCTTTAGGACGCGGCGACGGTAAAGAGGCCGGCGACGCCGAGCAGGTAGACCAGGAGCACAGTGAAGGAATCCACACCCATTCCGAGGATCCGCTTAGTTGGACGGAACACCAGCCCGACGCAGTAGATGAGCGTGAGGAGAGCCGCCAGCGCAGTGAGGTAGATGTCGCTGGCGTTCGCCTGGGGCAGTACCGCACGTCCGGAGATCACAGTTGCTATTAAAAAGAGCACCGGGAGGAAGGCGTTGCCACCGAAGATGTCGCTCATCGCCAGGTTGTCATCGCCCTGCTTGACCGCCTGCAGCCCCGTCGAGATTTCGGGCAGTGAGGTTGCCAGAGCGAGGACAGTGGCGCCGAAGAGAACCCCCGAGAGGCCCACCTGTTTCGACGCGGCATCTCCGCTCACCTCCAGAACGACGCCGGCTCCAAGCGTGGCGAGCGCGGAGACGCCGAATACGAGCCAGACGCGGGCGGTACTCCAGTTCTGATGAGGAGCTTCGGGCTTGCTACGGCGGTGCCCGGCGATATGGGGTGACGCGTCTGGCGGGTTTCCCTTCTGCTCCCACGGCAACTGCTTCCCCGCGCGCTTCACGAGCAGAAGCCCGACGACCCACACCACGGCGATCAGCACGACATCGGGAGTCAGGCGAAGGAATACCAGGGATGGAAGCTGGCTGCCTGCCATTACGATCGTCAGCACGGCGACGACCACCACTGCTTCAAGCACCAGGACCAGCGACGCCGCCCGATACGTGAGCGGTCGTAGGCCCTTTCCTCTCTTGCCGAACCCGTCCAGGATGACCAGCACCGCGGTCTGAAGCGCGATGCCGCCCAGGATATTGCCGAGCGCGACCGAGAGGTCACCGGAGAAGGCGGCGCTCACGGTGATCGCGATCTCGGGGAGATTTGTTGCCATGGCGAGAACGATCAAGCCGCCGAGCGCACTACCGATGTGGAGGCGCGAGTCAAGCACATCTGTAGTGCGGGAAAGCTGAATGCCGGCCACCCACACCACGGCTGCCGCGACAACGAAAACTAGGATCAACAGCCACATCGGCCACCCCATCATTTGTCTACCGCCGAACCGCATCGCTGGGTTTGCTGATGGCTAATCAAGAGACTCCTTCGCTCGTCGACGCGTCCACCTTCGGCCGCCGTTGCCATTGCAAACGTATGCTTTAGTTGCGTTTTCGCAAGTAGTCGGGCGATTCGTCGTCAGCGTGGTCCAACAAATGGCCTCGTGCTCGCCGGTGAGCCGTCGGGCCGGGTATTCCGGCGCCGCTGCCCTCCTCCGCGCTGGTGGTCTTCGTTGTGCTGTAGCCGAAGATTTTGATCGAGTGCTCGCCTTTGCGGACTTGGCGGCGTTTGGTCTGCCATTGCCGGAACCGGCGACCATCCTCGCGTCCGGTTGGGCGAGGATCACGAGGACGTTGTTCAGGCTGTACCTGCGGAAGGAGCGGGCGAAGTCGAGGAACCACCCCCATTGGCTGCTATTGGCGTGTTGTTGAACTTGGCGGTTCAGCGACGCGTTGAGTGCTTCGGCTTGGAATTCCTGCGGTGCGTTCCTTCGCGTTGTTCATGATCTGTGCTCCCTGGTGGTCAACCTGTTTGTGTGGGCTGTTCGATAGAGGGAGTCGGTGGGAACGGGAGCACCGTAAGTGCCAACCGCGCTCTGGCGAGGTAGCCCGAAGGGCGCGTCAGAGCGCGATTGGCACGGCAAGGTGCGTCAGCGACCTACGATGCACGCTCGGCCAGCTCACACCGCAGTTTGAAAAGCACTGCCCTCCGCAGCAGGACCACACCCGACGCTTGCAGATCTTGGTCGGGCGGTCGGATCCGCGCGATCCTCTCGACGGGATCCTGGATGCGGTCGCCGCCGACGTGGGTCGCACCGATTTCCGGGGCTGTCTGTTCGGGAACGCCGCCGCCGAATTCGCTGCGCCAGTGCAGCCTGCCTAACTGGCTGCTACTCACTGCCGAGCCGACGTGCGCACCGGGTTGATCGACCTGGTTCTGCGGTCCGGAGGCGAGCAGAGTCGTGCGGATGAGCTCGCGAACCTCATCGACGGCGTATACCTCAACGCGGCTCACCTCGGCGCCGATGGGCCGGCCGTCGCCGCTCTCGCCTTGGCGCGCCGCCTGGTCCGGCAGCTGCCTGGCTGATCACGGAAGGGTGGATCGGGGAGTATCGGCCTCGCCTGACACCGCGCACGGCAGGCTCAGTGTGACCGCTTGGGCCGCTGTCCGCAATGTTGTTATCTCATGTCAGCACTACGAGAGGTCGACAACCTCGGCGTCTTGCGCGTTGGTCTTCACGGATTCGATTCCGCTTTTTGCTGACGCCTTCGAGGAGTACCCCTCGGAAGTGGCGATGATCTCGCCGTTACCGGCCTTGAGTCGGAAGCGGTATTCGCCGTTCGAGGACTTGTACAGTTCGAATTTGCCAGCCATTATCTGCTCCCAGTTGCTCGAGGTGTACCTGAATCGGGTCACACGATAGCGCCGCGCTCGCTATCGGTGCCAGGGCCATTGCAGCGCCGCGGACATAGCTTCCTGAGAAGGCGCACAGTTCCCGGTAGCCGGGTGAGGGTCTGAGCAACCCGAATGCTCAGACCCTCGCCGGAACGGCCTAGGCCTCCGGCGGCCAACGTTTATGGGGGGCTTGGCGTCGGCCCCCCGGAACCTACTCAGCCGGGAAGCGTGGGGTCAAGGTCGCGCACTACGGACTATTCGATGAGCGATCGTCGACAATGCGCGACTCTCTGGGTCACCTTCGCCCGTGCAATGAGACCATCACCACGGGGGCCCGAGATGGTCTGGTCAGCTGCCCGTCGTCGAGGACTTTGAAGCTCGCCCCACGGACTCGCGTTTCACGAAGGTTGCTATCGCCCGCTCGTGCGACTCGCGGACCCCGGAGAGCTCGGAGAGCATCGATCGCGCGCACAACTCGCCGATGGACTGGATGTCATGGCCCATCACGGCTAGCGGGGGCTCGGAGAGCATGCAGAAGGGGGAGTCATCCCACGCCAGAATGGAGACGTCGCCGGGCACGGCGAGTCCGCGCGCTTTTAGCTCTTCGAGTCCACCGATCGCCATCACGTCGTCGTCGTAGATGATGGCGGTAGGCGGGGTCTCTCGTGCCACGAGCGCCGCAGTCGCGGCGCGCCCGTTCGCCTCCGTGTAATCGTGTGCTTCGTTGATGTCGCCGATGACGCCGAGTTCGGCGCACTTGGATTCGAACGAGGCGGTGCGGATGATGGTGTGCGCGAGCTGCGTTGGTCCGCTCACCCTGCCTATACGCCGGTGACCGAGGTCGAACAGTCGCTGAACCGCTAGCTCCATCGCCGACGCGTCGTCCGTCCAGACGGCGGGGAATTGTCCGGCGGTCTCGGGGAAGCCGACGACGACGGTCGGCAGGTTCAACTCGGTCAAGAGAGTGACCCGTGGGTCGTCGATGCGGAGGTTCAGGAGAAACACCCCGGCAACTGCCCCGGAGTCCTTCCAGTAGCGGTAGGTCTCCAGCTCGGTTTCCGCGTCCGGAACGATCTTCACCACCAGCGACGTGCCTGCACCCAGAAGGACATTTTGCATACCCGCTGTCAGTTCGTGGTAGTACGGCTCCTCGCCGTACTGTTGCTCCAGTTCCAGCACCAGACCCAGCGGCGCGTTATCTGTCATGCTGCGACTCCTCACGATCGCGGGGCCAGCTGATGCTGCAGGACGAGCGCTGACGCGCCAAGAGCTGCGGCGTCGCGCGGATTCTTGGAGAACCTAACGTCGATGGTGTGAGCCCGACGCGCGAAGAACCGGTCTTCGAGAACGGCGCGGATTGCGCCGACGTATATGGCGCTCGCGATAGCGAAGCCGGGGCCGGCGAGAACGACGAGGTCGAGGTCGGTGATATTCACCAACGTCAGCACGCCTTCGGCGATGTACTGTGCCGACTCCTGGATGAGTTCCTGGGCGAGCGGATCCTGGCTGACCGCACGCCTAGAGATCTCGTCGAACAGACGTGCTACCGGCATGGTGTCTCCGCCTGGTAGGTCCATTCCCCGAGCGCGCGCCTTGCGCACCACCTCGGTGGGTGCGGCAAAGAGCTCGAGGCAGCCACGATTCCCGCATCGGCAGGTGTCGCCGTGGACGTCGAGCGAGACGTGACCGATTTCGCCGGCATTCGATGCGGAACCGCGGAATGCTGAGCCGTTGACGACGATTCCCGAGCCGATTCCCTCGCCCATGTAGACGCAGGCGAAGGAGAGGGGTGCATCCACACGTCCGCCCCAGAACTCTCCGATCGCGGCGGCAGTGGCGTCCTTGTCTACGACGACCGGCAGCCCCGTCCGTCGGGAGAGCTCTTCCCGCAAGGGGTAGGAGGACCACTCGGCCGTGCCGGGGCCGCCGAGCATGCGGCCGCCGGGGTAGTCGATCGGTCCCGGTGCGACGATGCCGATCCCTACAACGCCAGCGGGGTCGACCGCGAGGGTGCGGAGGAGGGCGCCCACATCCTCGCTGACCACATCGACGGTCTCGGAAGGGGGAGCCGCGCCGGACGCGACACGCATTGAGTGCCGACGACGCGCCCAGCCATGTTGGAGACCACGTATGTCGTCTCGTTGGGTCCGAGGTGAACGCCGACCCCGTAGCGAGCGCCGGCGGTGATCGCGAGAAGCGTGCGCGGCTTGCCCCCGGCGGAGGCGACTTGGCCGACCTCTTCGATGAGGCCTTCGTCCAGCAGTGCGCGCACGATGAAGGAGACGGCGGCGGGGGTGAGGGCCATCCGTCTGGCGAGCTCGACTCTGCTGATCGGCCCGGCCGAACGGACGATGTCGAGAAGGCGAGTGCTGTTCGACGCGGGTCGCGCCGGCTGGAGTGTCACGGCCGTCTCCTTCAATCAGATCCGAACGCAGAGCGACTGTTGACATGGTCGCGCCGATAAGAGACTATCAGTGCAGCACCTTTGGTAAGTAACTAAATTTACATCTGGTGTGGACACGAAGCATCACCGCCTAGCACTCATTTGCAATGAAGGGAATGACATGCAAACCACACGAGCTCTCGGCGCTCTTGCCCTCGCCGGCTCGATCGCCCTCGTCGTTGCCGGATGCTCCTCATCCGGCAACGCGGCCGCCGGTGGATCATTGAAAGACAACGGCGATTGCAAGACCATCACCGTTCTGACGAACCGCACGGACATCGTGAAGACCACGTTCGCCGACTACGCCAAGACGTTCGAGAAGCAGAACCCGGGCCACACAGTCAAGTTCCAGGCCATCACGAACTACGACGGCGACGTCCGCACGCGGATGAACACGAAAGACTACGGGGATGTTCTGCTCATCCCGAGCACGATTACCCCCTCGCAGTTCCCCCAGTTCTTCACCCCTCTGGGCGACTCGAACGATCTCTCGAAGGACTACTACTTCACTGCGGCGGCTTCATACGGCGGCAAGACCTACGGGATCTCCCAGACCGGCAATGCCACCGGCTACGTAGTGAACAAGAAAATCTGGGAGCAGGCGGGGGTCACGACGCCGCCGACCACTCCGGATGAGTTCATGGCCGATCTGGCCGCCATCAAGTCCAAGACCAGCGCTGTCCCGCTCTACACCAATTACAAAGACGGCTGGCCGCTCACCAATTACAGCAACGAGTTCCTCGGAGCCGTCCAGGGCGCCGACGGACAGAACCAGCTGGCGACCGACAAAGCCCCCTGGACGGATGGAAAGGATCTCTACGTCGGCAACTCGATCCTGTTCGACGCCGTCCACGACAAGCTCACTGAATCAGATCCCGCCACCACCGATTGGAACACGAGCAAGACGCTCCTGGGTGGGGGCAAGATCGCCACGATGATGCTCGGCTCCTGGTCCGTCATTCAGATGGACGATGCCGCGAAGCAGGCAGGTGCGTCCGCCTCCGACATTGCGTTCTGGCCGCTGCCCGTGCAAACCGATGGCAAGTTCACCTCGGTGCTCTCGGGTGACTACAACGTGGCGATCAACAAGAGCTCGCAGTGCCAGGCGACCAGCAAGAAGTGGTTGGACTTCTTCGTCAACGACTCGGGTTACGCCGCGGACCAGGGCGGGATCAGCCCGAAGAAGGGCGGCACGATGCCGGCCACGCTGGCGGCATTCGACCAGCTGGGCGTGAAGACCTTCGAGCTCACCCCGGCCCCGAAGGGCAAGGAGAACCTGCTCCCGAGCATCCAGAAGGCGGCCAATCTGCAGCTGACCGACCAGACCTGGTACCAGAAGATGGTCGACATCGCCCGCGGTGCGGCTCCGGGAACGAAGGCGGACTACTTCAAGCAGCTCAACTCGGAATGGGCGAACGGCATCCAGACAGCCGGCAACTGACTCCCATCCCCGACGGTCCGGGCGCGGCGGGCGCCGCGCCCGGACCTTGAGAAAGGTATCGACGACGATGACCCTCTCCCGTCCGGTAGCCGGAGTCGTGAACGCTACAACCGACCTGGCATCTGCCGAGCTCAGCAACAAGACTCCGCGCAAGCGCAAGCCGCTGGTGCGTCAGCTGGTCCCGTGGCTCTACCTGGCGATCCCGCTCGCGTTCCTGATCGTGTTCACCTACGCCCCTGTGGGCAACATGTTCTGGTACAGCGTGACGTCCTGGGATGGCCTGGAGCCCGACAAGCCGTTCGTCGGACTCCAGAACTACGTGACGATTTTCACCAACCCGGTGTATTTCAACGTGTTCTTCGTCAGCATCTACTACCTCCTCGGGGCCGCCGTACAGCTGCTCTTGGCGCTCTACTTCGCTACGATCCTGAGCTTCAAGCTGCCGCTGCGGAATCTCTTCAAGGGCATCCTGTTCTTCCCCTATTTGATCAACGGGGTCGCGATTGCCTTCATCTTCCTGTTCTTCTTCCAGCCCGGCGGGACCCTCGACCTCACCCTGCAGTTCCTTGGTTTGAACGGGTTGACCCGCCAATGGTTGGGAGATCCCGCTGTGGTCAACTGGTCCCTTGCCGGGGTCTCGGTGTGGCGGTACATGGGATTGAACGTCGTCCTCTTCATCGGCGCGATCCAGTCGATCAATCCCGACCTCTACGAGGCGGCCGAGATCGATGGCGCCTCGTCCTGGCACCGGTTCCGCTACATCATCCTTCCCAGCATCAAACGCATCATCGGACTGACATCGATCCTCGCGATCTCGGGCAGCCTCGCCGTCTTTGAGATCCCGTACATCATGCTCGGGGGCGCGAACGGAACGACCACCTTCGTCATCCAGACGGTGAAGACGGCTTTCGTGAACAACAAGTTCGGGTTGGCGTCGGCCATGGCCGTCGTTCTCCTGCTGATCGTGGTGATCGTCACGGTCGTCCAGCGATTGCTGATCAAAGACGACGATGTGGACCTCGCATGAGCCGCGTCCTCTCCCGAACGCTGGTCTACCTGTCCCTGATCGTGGCGGCGATCGTGGTGGTATTGCCTCTGACCACCCTGTTGTTCGCCTCACTGAAGAGTTCGCACGAGTACGCAGTGACCACCGCGTTCACTCCTCCGTCGAACTGGTTCAACCTCGCCAACTATTCGCTTGCCTTCACCCAGGGCGGGATGCTGCTCGGCTTCTTCAACACGACCTTCATCCTGTTGTTCTCGATCGTCGGGACGATCCTTCTGGGAACGGCGGCCGCGTACGCGATCGACCGCTTCCAGTTCCGCGGCAAGGGCCTGGTGCTGTCCCTGTTCCTGCTCGCCGCGCTCGTGCCCGGCGTGACCACACAGGTCGCAACATTCCAGATCGTCAACGCGCTCGGATTGTTCGACACCCGCTGGGCGGCCATCGCTCTGTTCGTCGGCACTGACATCATCGCGATCTACATTTTTCTGCAGTTCATGGCTTCGATCCCGCGATCCTTGGATGAGGCGGCACGACTGGACGGCGCCGGTCACTTCCGGATCTATCTCCAGGTGATCCTCCCGCTGCTGCGGCCCGCGATCGCCACCGTGGTGATCATCAAGGGAATCGCGATCTACAACGAGTTCTATATCCCGTTCCTGTACATGCCGGATCCGGATCTGGGTGTCATCTCGACCTCGTTGTTCCGTTTCACCGGTCCTTATGGGGCCCACTGGGAGATCCTCTCGGCGGGAGCGATCGTCGTGATCGTCCCGACTCTGGTGATCTTCCTCATCCTCCAGCGGTTCATCTACCGCGGACTGTCGGCAGGAGCTGTCAAATGAGCCACCCCTCTCTCACCACCGAGAAGTTCGCAGGTGTCACCTGGGGATGGGTCGGCCACACCGAGGACTGGAGCTCGCCTGCGGCAGGGGAAAGCATGGAAGAGCTCGCCGGCCTGGGCGGCAACTGGGTGACGATCGCCTTCCAGGGGGTGCAGGAGAACGCGCAGTCGACGACGATTCGCTGGGGTTCGGCACCGCTGGTCACGGACGACGACCTCCGATCCGCGATCCGCCACGCACAGCAGCTCGGTTTGAAGGTGTGCCTGAAACCCGTCGTCAACTGCGCGTCCGGCACCTGGCGAGCGCACATCGGCTTCTTCGACGCCGACGTGCCCGGTGAGCCCACCTGGGCGGAATGGTTCGCCGCCTACACCGAATTCATCCTCCATTACGCCCGCATCGCCGAGACTGAGGGGTGCCCTCTGTTCTGCATCGGTTGCGAGATGGTCCGCGCCGACAGCCGAGAGGGCGAATGGCGAACCCTGATCGAGAAGGTTCGGCAGGTGTACTCGGGGGCTATCACCTACAACTGCGACAAGTACCAGGAAGACCGGCTGACCTGGTGGGACGCCGTCGATGTGATCTCCTCCAGCGGCTATTACCCGGCTGGAACTTGGACGGCCCAGTTGGACCGCATCCAGGAGACGGTTCTCAGCGCTGGAAAGCCGTTCTTGTTCCTGGAGGCGGGCTGTCCCTCGCGAGAAGGATCGGCAGCACGACCAAACGACTGGGAGCTCAAGGGTGACGTCTCCCTTGAAACCCAGGATGCCTACTACGCAGAGATGTTTGCAGAAACGGCGAAGCGGCCCTGGTTCGGCGGCTTCATGTTGTGGGACTGGCCCGCCCGGCTCTATGACGTCGTCGATGCTCCCCGGAACGACGACTATTGCCCGTTCGCTAAGCCCGCGGCGGAACGGATTCGCGCGCATTTCACCAGCATGATGGTCGGCGACGGGCGGTGAGGCGGCCACTGCTGGACGCCGGGCAAACGGGGATCCGGGCTCGGGTCGTCGAAGGAGGGGTCGTCATCGACACGACTCTCGGCCCCCTGCGAACGAGCGAGAGCATCCCCGAGCAGATCGTCAATGCGGTCGGCTCAGTGCTCGAGGGCAGCCCCGTCGACACGACGGTGTCCTGTGCGATTTCCGGTCTGACCGATCCGGAGCGGCTGGCCCGACACGTTGTGGCGCGATCATCGGGGCTCGGTGTCGTGCGTGTTCTCGTCGCCCACGACTCGGTGACCAGTTACCTGGCATGCGTCGGACGAGATCACGGTGCGGTCATCGCTGCCGGAACCGGAGTAGTGACCCTTGCGGTCGGTCCGACAGGCCAAGCGCGGATCGACGGATGGGGCAACATCATGGGCGATTCCGGGAGCGGCTATTGGATCGGCCGGGCGGGTCTCGAAGCAGCGATGCGAGCGCATGATGGGCGCGGACCGCACACCTCCTTGCTCGACGCACTCCGTCGCGACTTCCCGGACCCGGAGCTCGCCTATGTCAGCTTCCAGTCGGATCCGAACCGCATCGCACGGGTCGCCTCCTTCGCCCACAACGTCCTGGACAGTATTCAGCAGGATGCGGTTGCAGCACGCATCGCCCGGGCAGCGGCCTCAGAACTCGCGCTGTCGGTGACCACGGGCTTGAAACGCACCGGTTGGAGCCCCCAGGACTCCCCGGTGATCAGTTGGAGCGGGGGTGTGATGAAGAACCCGTTCATTCGCGAGCAGCTCGAGGTCGCCCTTCGGCAGGCTTGGCCCGCCGCCGCTGTCGTCGCTCCCCGGGGAGACCCGCTCGACGGGGTTGCCCTGCTCGGGGTGATTCCAGCCGATCATCCTCTGTCTTCCTCGATCACCGCGTCGGGGAACCGCCGATCGACCCCAATAGAAGGACGCTAATGACGCATCAGGGCCGCCCACTCCGAGTCACGGTATGGGGCGAAAACCGACACGAGCAAACCGACGCGACGATCGCCGAACGCTATCCCTCCGGGATGCACGGAGCCATCGCCGAGGGGCTACGCGAATCGCTCGGGACTGATGCGACTGTTCGAACGGCCACCCTCGACGAGCCTTCGCACGGGCTCTCCGACGAGATCCTCGACCAGACGGACGTGCTCACCTGGTGGGGCCATATGGCCCACGACGACGTCGCCGATGCTGTCGTGGACCGGGTCCACGAGAGGGTCCTGGCTGGCATGGGGCTTGTCGTCCTCCATTCCGGGCACTTCTCGAAAATCTTCAAGAAGCTGATGGGCACGACCTGCAGCCTGGCCTGGCGTGGCGCGCACGACACGGAGCTGGTCTGGACGGTGGATCCGACTCATCCGATCGCGGAAGGTGTCCCGCAGCCGATCGTCATTCCCGAACAGGAGATGTACGGGGAATTCTTCGACATCCCTGTCCCGGACGAACTGATCTTCATCAGCTCGTTCAGCGGTGGCGAAGTGTTCAGAAGTGGCTGCACCTTCCGCCGAGGGCGCGGGAAGATCTTCTACTTCAGCCCCGGCGACCAGGAGTACCCGGTGTACTTCCACCCTGACATCCGGCGCGTGATCGCCAACGGAGCCCGATGGGTTGGACCCGTCCACGGGGATGGCGAGATGCCCGAACTGCGCCACGCACAGACGGAGGCCTTCGCGCAGGCGGGTACCCGGTGAGTGCCAGCGCTTTTCGCACCCTGGAAGACCCGAACCGCCCCGTACGAATCGTCCAAGTCGGAGCGGGCGGGATGGGACAGACCTGGCTCCAGACCCTCCAGCTGCACTCTGATATCGAGCTCGTGGGTGTCGTCGACCTGAACGTGGACGCCGCCGAAGCGGCCGCCGGACAGTATGTGGCGGATGCGCGGGCATACTCGAACGACTTGTCGCAGCTCATTTCGGACGTGGCACCGGATGCGGTGCTCGACGTGACGATTCCGGCCGCCCACCATGCGGTCACAGTAGAGGCACTTTCCCACGGCATACCGGTGTTGGGCGAGAAGCCAGCTGCCGAGACGGTCGCGCAGGCGCTTTCACTAGCTGCCGCGGCTGACGTGGCCGGCGAACTGTTCATGGTGAGCCAGAGCCGACGATACGACCGGAACCTCCGCATTCTCCACGACGCGATCCGGAGGTGCGGGCCCGTCGGCTTTCTCACCTCAGAGCACTTCCGCGCGACGCGCTTCGGCGGATTCCGTGACCAGATGGATCATCCGTTTCTCCTCGAAATGGCGATCCATCCCTTCGATGCCGCACGCTATCTGCTGGACGCGGATCCGGTCGCCGTATATTGCGAAGAGTTCAATCCGGCCTGGAGTTGGTACAAGGGCGCCGCCGCGACCTCCGCGATCTTCGAGATGACGGACGGGAAGCGGTTCAGTTACCAGGGCAGCTGGTGCTCTCCGGGGCTGGAGACGTCGTGGAACGGGCGATGGCGTGCGAGCGGCCCGAACGGATCCGCTCTGTGGGATGGCGAGGGGGCGCCCGCAGCGGAGTACGCCGGCGAATCGTTCGATCCCTTCATCGAGCCTTCCCTGACCGAGGGCCTTGCCGGAGCGCTCGATGAATTCGTGGCCGCGCTTCGCTTCGGTGCGCTCCCTTCCACGATCATTCACGAGAACATCCCCAGCCTTGCGATGGTGGAAGCCAGCGTCAGCTCCGCTTTTCGCGGCGCCCGCGTCAGCATCGCCGACGTCTTGGATGAGGCAAGGGGGAGGCGCTCAGCACCGAGAAGGACGGCAACGTGCGAAGTCGGCTCGCCGATCCCGGTTTCATGGACAGACGCCACGACAGGCGATCGGACGACGACGATTCCCCAGCGCTGATCAAGGAGATGACTCATGACCAGGATTGAGTTCGACAGGCCGTGGCGGGCGCGCGCGGTCGCCGGTCCGGTCCCGGACGGTCTGACCGATTACTTCCCCGCGACCGTGCCCGGGAGCGTCCACACCGATCTGCTTGCATCGGGTCTGATTGCAGACCCCTACCTGGATTCCAACGAGTCGGAACTGCAGTGGATCGGCCGGAGCGACTTCGCATACGAGAACACCTTCGACGCCCCGGCTGGGACGTTCGAGCGCGTCGATCTCGTCTGCGACGGTCTGGACACGATCGCCGCAATCGATCTCAACGGGAGGAGAATCGGGGAAACCCGTAACCAGCACCGCTCTTATCGGTTCGATGTGGGAGAGCTCCTGCGCGACGGGGACAACGATCTGCGCATCACCTTCGCCTCGGCGCTCGATTGGGCTGAGCGCGCAGAGTCTCGGATCGGTGCGAAACCGTATGTCGGGAACGCTCACCCGTACAACGCGATCCGTAAGATGGCCGCGAACTTCGGCTGGGATTGGGGTCCAGATCTCGTGACCGCGGGAATTTGGCGGCCCATCTATCTGGACGCGTGGTCGAGGGCGCGCCTGGCCTCGGTCGTCCCCGTGACCAGTGTGACACCGGGGGGCCAGGGAGTGGTCTCGATTGCGGTCGCGATCCAGCGAACCTCGGATGCGCCGGTCACGGTGCGCGCGAGGCTGCGTGGGCACGGTGCCGAGGTCGCCACGATCTTCAGTGCCCGTCATGACGAGAGCTCGCTCAAGCTGCGGGTGGACTCTCCAGAACTCTGGTGGCCGCGCGGATACGGTGAACAGGCTGTCTATGATCTCGACGTCGAGCTCGTCCACGACGGGGTCGTGTTGGACGCGTACCGCCGGTCGGTGGGCTTCCGGAGTATCGAGGCGCGAGACGAACCGGATCAGTTCGGGACCGGTTTCTCCTTCTATGTGAACGGGGAGCGCATCCTGGTGAAGGGTGCTAACTGGATTCCTGACGACTGCTTCCTGCCCCGTGTGACGGAGAAAGATTACGCCGCCGGGGTGCGGGATGCGGTCGAGGCCGGTTTCAACCTTCTGCGCATCTGGGGTGGGGGGATTTTCGAATCCGACACTTTCTACGAGGAGTGCACCCGGGCGGGCGTGATGGTGTGGCAGGACTTCCTGTTCGCATGCGCGGCGTACTCGGAAGCGCCGGAGCTGTGGGACGAGGTGGAAGCCGAGGCCCGGGAAAACGTGGCCCGCCTCGCACCGCACGCCTCGTTGGTGTTCTACAACGGCAGCAACGAGAACATAGAAGGATTCTACGAATGGGGCTGGAAGGAGTTGTTGGCTCCTGGCGAGGACTGGGGGAACGGCTACTACTCGCGGCTGCTGCCCGAGGTTCTTGCCAGCATCGATCCGAGCAGACCTTATCGGCCCTCCAGCCCGTTCTCACCCACCGACCCCGCCCATCCGCAAGACCCCGACCAGGGGACCGTGCACAGTTGGGAGGTGTGGAACCGGCAGGACTACACCACCTACCGCGACCACGTTCCCCGGTTCGTGTCGGAGTTCGGCTTTCAGGCTCCGCCGGCTATGTCCACCATCCGGGAGGCAATCCATGACGAGCCGTTGGCCTCCGACTCGCCAGGTATGCTGCACCACCAGAAAGCCGAGGACGGCAACGGCAAACTCGAGCGCGGCTTCGTCCGTCACCTTCCCGCGCCGACCTCGTTCGACGACTGGCACTTCACAACCCAGCTCAACCAGGCCCACGCCATCACCTATGGCGTGGAACACTTCCGCTCTCATTTCCCTCGCAACACGGGGACGATCATCTGGCAGCTCAACGACTGCTGGCCCGTCACGAGCTGGTCCGCGGTCGACAGCAGCCGGCGCCGGAAGCCGCTCTGGTACGCGCTCCGTGCGCTCAACGCGCCGCGCCTGCTGACGATCCAGCCGCGGGGGGACAAGCTCGCCCTCGTTGTCGGAAATGACAGTCCCGCGCCGTGGACCGAGATCATCTCGGTGCGCAGGGTCGGCTTCGACGGCGAGGAGTACGCAGTCCAGTACGTCAGCGTTCACGTGCCGCCTCGTTCGGCGTCGACGCACGTTCTGGCCGCCGACATCGCCGTACCTGCGCGCCCCGACAGGGAGGTGCTTGTCGCGGAGAGCGGGCACGCACGGCTCGCGTTCTGGTATTTCGCCGAAGACCGATCGCTCGAGCTGAGCGCTCCGCGTTTCACATCGACGGTCACCCGTACGGCGGAGGGCTACGAGATCGAGATCGCTGCGGGCACGCTGCTGAAGGACGTGAGTCTTTTCCCTGACCGGCTGGACCCAGCCGCAACCGTCTCCGACATGCTGGTGACTCTGCTTCCCGGCGATCGGGTCACCCTGTCAGTCACCACCGAGCGTGATCTGGATCCGGACGCGCTGGTATCGTGGCCGGTCCTCAACAGCGTCAATCACCTGCTCATGGACGCTGCGGCCACCCGCGCCAGCGGCTACGGGCTCGGCGAGCAGCTTGACGTGCCGTTGTGACACGGTGAACATCGTCGATGCGGTGCAGCGCCGCACCGGAACTGCTGCACGGCTGGGATCCGAGGCTCGGTAAAGGTCTCCTCTTTCGCGCTCGACGACGAGCGATGTTCCGCGACCCCGCCGGCGGGCTCGCCGCACCGGTCGACGGAACCCGGCTGTCGGGCAACCCGGCCCGATTCCGCGGTAGAAATGGGACCGGCCCGCCGCCTGGATGGGCGACGGGCCGGTTGTTGCTGCTGAACTACTCTGCGTGGATATCGTCCAGTCCGATGCTGCCGCTTCGTGGCGCGCCGACACTGTTGAGATAGACCCAGAACTGCGTCACGCCCTGGAGCTGTGAGACAGTCGGAGCCGGGCGGGCGCCGGCCTTGTCCTGGAACTGTGACAGCGGGACGTCGAGGCTCTCGGGTGTCGTGCCTGCCAGCGACGGGTACGCCTCGAACGTGTGTCCGTCAGCGGTCGAGAACTGCAGCACGAACTTCTGGTTCGATCCGTCGGGTACCAGGTGTAGGTGCACAGCTGTGAATCCGGACCAGTCCTCCGTGGAGGCGAAGTTCTTGCCGAATCCCCCGTAGTCGCGCGTGGTGAAGTCGTACGCGAAGCGGATGCCGTTCTTGCCGTGCGACGCGGTACCGGGGTCGAGGCTGAGATCGGAGGGCTGAGCGTTGTTGTACGAGTAGGCGGCTTGGAGGGCGGCGTTGTCTCCGTATCCCTCGAAGTCATCGACGACGCCGTTGGCGAAGGTGGGCGGGGCACCCAGCACGACCCCGGAGGTGGCGGTTCGGGTGTCTCCCTTCGGGTACGTCGCCGTCACGGTCAGGGTGCTCGACGCGTTGGTGAGGTTCTCAGCGCCGATGTTCCATTTGGCCTCCCAGTACCCGTCTTGGGCGGGGCGAAGCACCAGTGGTGTCGCGGTGGTGGCGACTGCCGCTGTCACGGTCTTGGGTCGTTCGGCTCCCGCTTTGACACGGATGGTGACAGTCGGCTCGGTGATCCGGACGCCGTCGGCGGGGGCGACGATGTGGATGCTCGGGGCTTGTGGCGCCACGGTTGTGCGGATGTCGTAGCGGGTGGGCGCCAGGTCGTTGCGGAAGACCGTATAGGGGTCGGCGTAGAAGGCCTGGAAGTCGTTGAGCATCTCGTGGGCCGGCGTGGTGCCGAATGCCGGATACGGCGTGTAGAACTGATCGAGGCCCCAGTTGACCCAGGTCATCATGTACGCGATACGCCTCGCACCGGCATTCGCCTCGATGCCATGGATCACGTCGGTGAACCAGCGCACGCTCTTGTTGCCGGACGGCTTGAGCGTCCGGTCGCCGTTACGGCCGAACTCGGTGAGAGCCGGGATCTTGCCGTGCTCTTCTGCGATCGTCGAAAGCATCGACAGGTCGGCAACGGTGGAAGCGATGTAGGCGCTGGAGTCGTCCGGGGCGTTGTTGTAGTCGTAGGCGTCGTAGCCGAGCACGTCCACCCACTGGTCTCCGGGGTAGGTCGCCAGGTACCTCGACGAGTCGCCGCCGAATGACGCGTTCGGAGAGAACGCGCACAGCAGGTTGTGAAGGTTGTCCGCGTCGCGGAGGTGCTCCACTGTGTAGCGGAACAGCTCCTTGAACTCACCGGTCGTCGCATTCGATGTGCCCCACCAGAACCAGTTGCCGGTGTTCTCGTGGAAGGGCCGGAAGATGATCGGAATCGGTCGTCCGTGGTCGTCCTTCGCGCCGGCGAACACCTGTGCCAGACCGTCGAGGTAACGCAGGAAGTCGGCGTTCTTGTCGCCGCCGGGGAGGACGTGGCCGACGGTGCGCCCGGTCGTGTCGTAGTAGCCCTTGCCTGTGGCGAAATTGGGCATGTGCGCGCTGACCGTGACGATGCCACCGAGACGGTGCGCGTTCTGGATATCACCGACGAACCGGGTGATTTCGTCGTTCGTCGGAGGCGCGGGCTTGTCGTATCCGAAGTAGTCTCCGCCTTCGAATCCGAACACAGCGGGGTAATCGCCGACCGCGGCACGGACGTCGGATTGTGTTCCGTCACCGTGACCGGTGAAGGTGATGCCGTTGGTGGTCGTGTTCTGTTGACCGAAGAGAGCGCCGGAACCGAGCGTGGAGTCGAGGTATGCGCTCAGGGACCGCGTCTCCCGCGTGGCGTGGATGTCGGCCGTATGAACCACAGCAGGGGTTGTGTGGCCCGGGGGTTGATGATCGTCGGATCGGGGTGATGCCGCCGCTGCGGTCACGCCGGTCAGGGTGAGAGCTGTCGCCGCCGTGGCAGCGAGCAGCGCGAGGGCAGGGGTACGTCGGTGATTCGCCACGGCCTGTTCTCCATCGAACTCGGAAAGGGATGACCGAACGATAACCTAGTTAATTCATTTAATAAAGA
The DNA here is from genome assembly GCA_001647635.1 of Leifsonia xyli. NCBI lineage: Bacteria > Bacillati > Actinomycetota > Actinomycetes > Micrococcales > Microbacteriaceae > Leifsonia > Leifsonia xyli. The sequence continues at coordinate 2,675,968 of CP014761.1, forward strand.
TCTGGGAAGGCAGTACTTCGCCGGGTTTCCCAGCCCTCTCTTCACCCGATCGTTGTGGTCGGGTTTCGGAGGGCAGCAGTACGCTGTGCGACATGGGTCACCCCTATACCGCTGGCGTATTGAGCGCCGCGGACGCCGGCGAGATCATGACGCTCCAGCGCGCGGCCACGTCACGGAGGCGGAGGCGTACGCGGACCTCAACCTGCCGCCGCTGAGACAGACCCTCGAAAAGCTTTGCGAAGAACTGAGCGAACCGGAGGTGATCGCCCTAGGGGTCCGCGAGCGAAGCCGCCTCGTCGGCGCGGTGCGTCTTCGTCATCGGAACGCGGTCGTGGAGCTCGGCCGGTTGACTGTGGCGCCCGACCGGCAGGGGAGCGGCATCGGCACCTTTCCCCTCGGCGAGGCCGAGACAGTCTTCCCCCACATTCAGGAGATCCGGCTGTTCACCGGGGGAACGATCCCATGCGAACATCCGGCTGTAGTGGCGCAGCGGCTACCGCGAGACAGCGCTCACTAGAGCCGGCGACTACTCACTCGTCCACTTCGCCAAGAGGCTCTCTTCGGCGACGTGACTGTCTCCGTCCGGGCGTTAGCCGTCAATGGTCTCGTCAACCGTCCTGATCGATTGCCGCAGCGAGCTGCGACCTGCTGGTTACGCCGAGTTTCGGGAAGATGCGGTAGAGGTGGGCGCTGACCGTGCGGTGGGAGAGAAAGAGCCGTTCCCCGATTTCTCTATTGGACAGTCCCTCGGCCGCTAGTCGCGCCACCTGGAGTTCCTGCGCCGACAGGGTCTCCCACGGACGGTTTCTGATAGCTGGTGACTCGACTCCGCTTGCGCGCAGTTCGCCGCGTGCTCGCTCTGACAATGGGTGCATCGCGTAGCTATCCGCGAGTTCGCGGGCGATGCGCAAGTGGTCGCGCGCTTCGGCGATGCGTTGGCGGCGCCTCAGCCACGATCCGTACTCGAGGGTCAATCGTGTGCGGTAAGTCGGCCATCCTGCCACGACACCCCTCAGGGCCGTCTGAAACTCGTCCTCCGTGGCCACGTCGCCGTCGGCGAGAAAGGGGCGCGCGTAGCTCTCCGCCATGGTCCGCCATGGGGAGGACGCCGGAGAGAGCCCTGGCAGTAGAGCCCGCACTTCCTCCACCCGGCCGGTGTGTGAAGCGCACTCCAACAGGTCTCCGATCATCCACGGTGTCTGCACCGGGTGATGCGAGGGGTCGCTGGGGTCGAACGGTCTGCGGAACGCGATGTAGGCGTCTTCGTATCGGCCTTGGGCGAGGTGGTTCACCCCCTTCGTGAGCTGCACTCCGGTGAGGACGCCGCTCGCGCCCGCGATCGTTGCGCCGTCCTCGGACTCACGGATGAGGTGATCGGCCCGAAGCCGGTCGCCGCGGATGGCGGCGACGAAGGCTTCGCCGATCAAGGTTCCAGTGGCCCATCGTGGGAGCCCGATTTCGCTTGCCAGCCGGGAGCCTTCCTCGGCGGACCGCGCTGCTTCGGGCCAGTTCGCCAGCGTGATCTCGATCCACGTGTGCACGGGTTGCAGGAACGCGATGGAACGGAGTTGTCCGCGTGACCGGTAGAACTCGAGGAGGCGTCGCTGCAGGTGAGCGAGCGCGGGGTCGGCGTCGACGTTGGAGCGCACCCGGATCAGCAGCTCGGCACCCCGAGTCATCCGAAGCGGGTCGATGGTGGTCAGAGCTTCGCTCACCTGCGGCAGATACCGGCCGGGATCAGCCGCGGCGAGTACTGCGAGCCTCCGAGGGTCATCGCCGTTCATGTGTGCTGCGATCAGGTCGGCAAGGTCGGATGCTGCCGTGTAGCCGGCGTGGTCGACGTTCTCGCTGACGACGAGGGAGACATCGATGGCGAGTTCCAGGTCTCCGCGGTTGACCGCGTCCCGCCCGCGTTGGATCAAGGAACGCAGTTCTGCGGGCGTTTGTGCGCGGGGTTGTACCGAAGCCTCCAGGAGCGCGAGTCGGGTGGCGTCGCTCGAGGTGAGGCTGTCGACGTGGATCTGAGTGATCACGTCTGATGCGACATCCGGTCGTCCGAGTTCGACCGCCACCTGTGCTGCCCGCAGTCGGCGGCGCGCCCGATGATCAGGGTCGGGGGTCCGTGTGGCAGAGAGATCGAGGGCGCGGTAAGCCACCGCGAGGTTGCCTTGAGCGAGCGCTCGGTCCGCCGCCGCCTCGAGATCGGCCGCCGATCCAGCGTCCGTGCCGCGAACCGAGGCTGCCCGGTGCCAGACCGAGCGGTCACGATCTTCGCGGAGAGCATCGGCGAGAGCGGCATGGGCCTGCCGGCGTTCGTCGGGAGTCGCCGCAGTGGTGATCGCTGAGCGGACGAGAGGGTGCCGGAACCGGTAGTGATCGCCATCGACACCGACGGTACGACGGGCTTCGGCTTCATCCAGGGCCGCGTTCACGATGTCTTCGGCCATACCCGTGGTGGTTGCCGCTTCCCGCACCTCGACGAGGCTGTCTCCATCGTTCACTGCAGCGATAAGGAGAAGTCGCCGCGTCTCCGGCGACGCATCCTTGAAGCGGTCGAGGAACGCGCGGTGCACGGTCCGGTTGAGGGTGCTCGTGTCGTCACCGGCGAGGTTCGGTGGCAGCTCGAGGAGCGCCAGCGGGTTCCCGCTCGCGAGGTCCGACACCTGGCGGCGTGCCCGCGGAGCGAGCTCGGGGCGTTGTTCGCGAAGCAACTCCTCAGAGTCCTCCGGGGTGAGGGCTTCGACGGAGAGGCTGTTCACGTCAGAGTCCAGAAGAGGGGACCGGTATCCGTCTCTAAGTGCGAGAACGATCGCCACGGGATCTGCGGCGATCCGCCGGGCGACGAAGCCCAGCACGCGAGCTGTGGAGCCGTCGACCCATTGGGCATCGTCCAGGAACACGAGCAAGCCCGTCTCCGCGGCGGCATCCCCGAGCAACTCGAGCACGGCGGTCGCGACGGCGAACAGATCGGGGGCGGCCCCGTCGAGAATTCCGAACGCCGCCTCCAGCACGGTGCGTGGCCGGAACCGCATCGCGCGGATGTTGACCTCGAACGGGTGGAGCAGGGCCTGCAGTGCCGAGTAGGGCACGCTGGCTTCCGACTCGGTGGCGGTCACCGACGAGACGGCGCACCCGCGCGCGGCCGCTCGACGGGCAGCATGCTCCCCGAGCGCCGTCTTGCCGATACCAGCCTCGCCGTGGATGACGAGTGCGCCACCCGCTTCTGGTAAACGATTCACCAGGTCGTCCAGCAGGCTCAACTCCTCGGAGCGCCCGTAAAGCTTGCCCATCCAGCACCTTCTCCATGCCTCGCGGGGTCCGTTGATGCTCAGCTAGAGCATGCCATCCGGACCCCGCGAGCACGAGAGTGCTGGTCGGTCTACTGCGGGACGGTGTGGCTGACCGGAGTACCCACTCCGTTGGCGACAGGGTCGCCGGGGAAAGTGTAGAACCGGCCGGGCTCGTCGGTCTCGACGCCGTAGCCGACGCCGAGCCCTTCGAGGGCATCACGGACCTGCCGGAGCGTACGCCAGTCGAAGTTCTCAAAGCCCACGTCGTTGGGCACGCCGACCTCGCGGCCGAGCTCATTCTGCGCGTGACGGACCAGGGCTCGGTGCACGGCCTCCGTCCCAAGGGCTTCGGCACACAGCCTGGCGCCGAACTCCTCGCGCCCGCGGGCGTACGCGCTGACGCCGAGCAGGTAGAGGCTGATCTCGACAGTCTCGATCACCTCCAGTGAGGAGAACAGGCCGACTCCGCCGTTGTCGAAGATCGCGTCGGGGAACCAGTACTTCTGCACCAGGGCGTTGCCGCCCGCGTCCTTAAGCGCTTCGACGTGGTGATACTCCTGCGTGACGGCGTTGCGCAGGACGGGAAGGAACGCCTCCGACGGCGTTCCAGGAGCGCGCTCGATCGCGGCGCTGACCAGAGTGACACCCAGGCCTTCCTCGGTCACGAGGAAGTCGAGGACGTCCTTCAGGCTCTCTTTGTCACCGCTGGTTGCCGCGTTCGCGGCTGCATCGAGGATGGACATGCTGCCTCCGGGGTTCGATGGGATCCAGATTGTCGCCCGCAACAGTGGCGGCATAAACGAGGCTAGGAATCCCTCAGGCGCGCGGCTTCAGTCGTATGACTTAATCCATCCGGTCGGCGTGCCCACATTTTGCCCACAACTGGATGCGAGACCTGGTGATCACAGTCGTCTCGAGTGCACCCGCTTCCCGTAGGTTTCGGCCAACTCTGGGGAGACACCGCCCCTCCGTGGGAGCCAACTAGAGCACACGGCTCATAATCGTGGTGTCGCGGGTTCGAGTCCCGCCCTCGCTACAGACTCGATACATGGGAACGGCGGCTGATGATCAGCCGCCGTTCTTCGGTTCCGGGGCGATTGGAGAAGTACCCGCGGGGATTCGCAATGGCGCGCCATCGCGCTGGATGCGAGACCGCTCAGGGCACCACCACGCCACGCACCACCACGGGGCTGTGCGCCGCGTAGTCCAGTTCGTCCGCCTGCGTCACTCCGCTGGGTGTGATCGTGTCCATGACCTTGGGCACCGTGTTCGGGTCGGCGGCGCAGAGCGGGCCCGAGCCTCCGGCCGCGCACTCGCCGAAGCTGTACGCCCCCGGCGTGCTCGTGAAGGCGCGGGTCTGGTCGACGCCGTGCGTGCCGTCTTGGCCGGTGAGCGTGACGGTGAAGGCCCATCCGGAGGTGGGCGTGCCGCCAAGAGCTGTCTTGGTCACGCTGAAGGTGGTGTAGCGGGAGACCTGGTTCGCGCTGACGGTCACGGTGCCGGTCGAGGCTCCGGAGGCATCCACGATCTTGCTGCTTGTGAAGCCCTGGGCTTCGACGAGGCGACTCCAGGCGGGCGCCACCTGGTAGTTCATCCCGGGATAGGAGGCAGTGGTGGAGGTGGATGCTGCGCCAGGCTGAGCGACGTACACGTCCACGAGCTGGGCGCCGTTGGTCGAGCCGAACGTGGGGGTCAGGTCGGCCGTCTGCACGCGGAAGGTGACGGTCGAGCCGGTGTCGTAGACCTGGAATCTGGTGAGATCGAACGCGCCGGGGTGGAAGTCGCCGGACGTCGGATAGGCGTAGGTTCCTGGGCCGTTGTCGTCGCCGGTCGGGTCGTCTGCACTGAACAGCAGCGTGCCGTTCACCACGTCGTTGACGACGGAGCGCACGGCTTGGGCAGTGCCGCCGTTGGGTGCGGTCGACGTGATGACGAGCACGTTGGTGCCGGCAGCGGACGTGATGGTCGCGGTGAACGAGCCGTCGGCGGCAGCCGTGGTGTGGCTGACCGTCGTGGCGGAGTCGCCGTCGGTCGCCACATCCGCGATGTCGACGCTTGCACCAGATGCGGCGGTTCCCGACACGGTGATCGTGCTGCCGGCTGCCGTCCCGTCGGCGGGGGAGGTCACCGTGAGCGGGGTGCTGCCTTGGGTGTGGGTGACGTAGCGGTCGCGGACCTGCGACGGCTGCTCGAGGCTGCGGCCGGCGGAGAGGTCGGCGGTCAGGCGGACCTGTGACGCCGAACCCCAGGTCAGGGGCGACGCGGAACCGTCGGCCCGGCCGTTGACGAAGCCGATGGAGGCGGTGGCCGGGTCGCTGCCGTACGGCGAGCGCGGCAGGTTCGGCTGGTCCCAGACCTGCTCGGGGACCAGTCCAGGACCGGAATTCTCGCGGTTGATGGAGGCCAGCACGGAGGAGGCGGCGCTCGCCTGCCCGATTGCGAGGAACTGCTGGGCGCGCTCGGCGGCCAGCACCGGCCACGGGTGGCCGGTGCCCACGTTGCCGTCGGTCCAGGGTGCGCCGGTGATGGTGCAGCTGGTGCCGGAACCGGCAACGCAGTCGCCGTACCCGTCGCCGTTGTAGCGCAGCCAGCCCGGTCCGCTGGCAGTGGGGCGCTGAATGGTCGCGTCGGTCACCGCCAACGAGTTCGCGATGACGGGGTCGGTGGCGGGGAGGATGCCGAGGCGCACGTACTCGAGGAAGCCGTTGTCCACCACAGCTCGTTGGTCGAGGGTGGGTCCGCCGTTGCCGACGTTGTAGCTGATGGCGGCGTTCGGATCCCCCGTCTTGGAGAGGCGGATGAAGTAGGGCGCCGGAGAAAGCGGTCCGTTCGTGGTGACGCCCCACGCCTTGATCGTGCGCTGGTACTGGTCGGCGGTGGCTCGGTAGACGCGGGCGCTCGCCGCATCCCCGTGGGTGTCGGCGATGCTGCCAGCGGCGACCAGACCGGCGATCTCGGCGGCGATGGTGGACGGCGAGTATCCGGTCTGCTCCTCCCAGCGCTCGACGCCGAAGCTCGGGCCGTGGCTGATCAGGAAGTTCGCCGCTGCCTTCACATGCGGCCAGAGGGTGTTGTCCCGGCCAGGCCGGACTGCAGGGCCATCAGGATGGGGTAGGCCGTCTCATCCAATTGGTCGTTGAAGGCGTCGGCGGCCTTCGTGCCGTCGAGGAGCGAGTTGCGCGGCTGGGAGCCGTTGGCCTGCTGGCTCTTGGTGAGCAGGTAGCGCACGGTGTCTCGCGCCGTCGCGAGGTCGCCGTCGGTGTAGAGGGCGGTCCAGGCCTCGTAGAGGTCGCGGGAGAACACTTCGCGGTAGCCGCTGGTGAACAGGTTGTTCGGGTCGTTGGCGGCGATGGACTGTCCCCACGGGGCGTCCAGGCCCGCGACGATGGCGCCGGGGAAGGTCTTGTCTTCGGACGCTTTGACGACGTTCGCGGACTGGTAGTAGTTCTTGACCGCCGTCAGCCGCTGACTCGGGGCGAGACCGGGGGCGGTGAGGATCGGCGGCTTGAGCGAGGCGTCGTACTTCACCCAGCCGGCGAGGTAGCCGGCTGTGAGCGCCGCGAGCTTCGTCCTGACTGTCGCCGTGGCCGTGCCGACCGCTGCGGCCTGGTCGGTGCCGAAGCCGAGCGCGATGGTGGCGCTCCCGCTGCGGTCGCGCTGGAGGCCAGCGGTCTGCTCGACGTTCCCGGAGGTGGCGGTGTCCGTCACGGGAGTCAGCGAGTGCGAGGCGTCGAGCTGGCTGATGGAGTCGCTGGCCGTTCCGACGAACCCGCTGCTGACCGACGAGAACGTCTGGTCCGCTCGAAGCGCCAGGTAGGAGGGCACGGCGTAAGCGGCTCGGTTGGCCTGGCTCGTGGTGTTGGTGTCGAACGAGACGGGCACGCGGGTGCCGGTCGAGGTGTCGACGACCGCGGTGTCGGCCCCGCCGTTCGCCGAACCGCCGCCGCCGTTGCCACCGGCGTTCGCATCCAGGCGCACGAAGAGCTGGTACTTCGTGGCGCTCGACTTCAGAGCGTCGTATCGGGTGTGGACGACGACGCTGTCTCTAGCGGGGTCGGTGAGGTACGTGGTCACGAGGCGGTAGGCCCCGCTCTTCGCGGTCGAAGTGACGGTGCACATCATGCCGGTGGGGTCCGAGGTCGCCGTGTACGTCATGTCGCGCGTCTGCAGATCGGTGAAGCTCGAGCCGTCGGTCACGAGGAACTGCATCGTCTCCACGTTCGTCGCATCGACGGTGGGAGCGTAGACGTCGCTGAGCACGCCATTGGCGATCGTGAACCAGATCTTCGAAGTCGTGTTGCGGGCGGTGCCGACGCAGTCCTTCCGCGACTGGGACTGGTGGCTCACGGCTCCCGGTGACCCGGAAGCTTCCGTGGTGGCGGATGCGCTGGTGGCGCTGAGTCCGACGGTGGCGAGTGCGAACGCCGTGACGATGGCGGGAAGAGTGAAGCGACGACGAATCATTCTCGGACTCCTTCGAGCTCGCACCGATGCGCACTCACCATCGGGAGGCTACCCCCGTCCGGGGCCCGAGCAATCAGAGTCGTGTCCGCCGTCGCTGGTTGATCCGCTGCACTATCAGGGTCGCTACCCCGCCAAGCGTGATCGCGGCGAGGTTGATGACCAACTGGATGAGCGCACCGACGGACTGCTCGGTGGCCCCGTAAGCCAGGGCGACGGCAGCATTCGCGGCAGCCGGGATCGTCGTCACCGAGATCAGCACCCCGATGAGAGCGCCCGACTTCGCGGTCGAGAGGGATAGCAGACCGGCGATGCCGGCGAGGAAACCGACCACCCAGCTGAGCACGTTCGGTCGCCAGATGAAGTCGGTCAGCGGCCGGGAGTGCAGCAGGTCGGCGGGCGACATCAGGTGGAGAGCGGTGAGCAGCAGGGTGAACAGGATGGTGATCGCGATGGCGACCGCGAATCCGACGGCGAGTGCGAGGACGGATTGAGCGATCATCCGGCCTCGCCGCCGCACGAGACCCACCGAGAGGGCAGCGAGCGGGCCGAAGTCCGGGCCGACGACCATTGCGCCGACGATGAGGATGGGTTCGTCGAAGACCACGCCGATCGCGGCGATCATGGTGGCGACGGACATGAAGGTCAAGAATGTGGGGGAGAGGCTGGTCTCCTCATGCGTGCGCTGCTCGATCTCCTGCCACACCACCGCGTCGGCGGCGTGCCCGGGCGCGGCGCGGCTTGCACGCTTGGCCGCATCCGAGATCTCGACGCCGATGTCGTCGACGGAGATCGAGCCCTCGTGCTGCACCCCGAGCTGCTGAAGCCGGTCGAGCAGGATGCTCAGCCCTTCGCGGGCGACATCGCAGAGCACCAGGTCGCCGGGCGGCCGCGTGGCGGCCTTCGGGATGCGAACGATGTTCGTCGTCGCAACGCTGTCCTGCAGGGTCGTGAGCACCTGGTCGACGAGGTTTGCGGGCGCGATGATTCGCAGATGCTGCACGTGGCAAGTGTTACCGCTATCGAGCCAGGCGTCTGGCGATCGGAGGCGTGTCGACGAACACGGCACCGCGCCGCACTCATGTCGTAGGGTGTGACCGTGAGTGACGAGGGGGCGGACGCGGCCCAGTTCCTCGGGGTCCTGAACACCGAGTACTTCGTGTTGCAGGGCGCGTCGAACGCGTCGATCAGCGAGTCCAGCAGCCGGTCGTCGCTCTACCTGGTGACGCTGTCGAGCGCACTGGTGTCACTCGGTTTCGTCTCGGGCGCGTCGCCCGACCTGTTCCTGCCGTTCGCGGCCGCGGCTCTGACGACCGTGTTCGTGCTCGGCTGGTTCACCATCGCCCGCCTCATCGACACGGCGATCGAGAACCTCCGGGCGCTGCGTGGGATGGCGCGCATCCGCCGCTACTACGCCGGGGTGCACCCTGCCGCGCCCCCGTTCTTCGTCTCGGCCGGGGACGACGCCTCCGATGCATACGACATGCTCGGCATGCGATCGTCGCGGCGATGGGTCGTGGGGACGATGGCGAGCATGGTCGGCGCAGTGAATGCGGTCGTCGGCGGCTCCGGTGTCGCGATCTTCCTCGGCGCAGCGGGTGCCGCCACGGCGATCTGCTTCGCGATGGGCGTCATCGTGGGCGCCATCCTCTTCGCCGTCTCCGCCGCGCTGCAGATCCAGAGGTTTAATCGCGCGTTCCCGTCGGGGTGAATGGAGTGGCTGTCCACGCGACGAGGCCGCGCCGGCGCATCTATCGGAGGGCGAGGACCGAGAATGGGGGCTCCGTCACGCCGTCGAGGTGCGCCCACCTCGCACGGTGTCGTGGCGAGCGCAGGAAGCCGACGAAACGGGTGATTGACCGATTGTCGGCCCTTCCACGGTGACGGCGAAGGTGACTAGAGTGAGTCACGACCCCGGACCCCGGTCACGAGCGTGGTACGCATGTCGCCTTTCCCAGGCCCGACCACGCGTCGACGGGGAGCGGCATCATGGGGATCCTGTACTACGGACAGTCCGATCACGAGATCGAGATCGACGATCGGACACTGGCTCACCTCAAGGTTGCGATTCTGACGCAACTCCGGAGCGCGCACGGGGTCGCCTTCACGTACAACCGAGGGATGAACGATGGATCCGGACGAGAGACCATCTGGATCCCGCCGACGGCCGAGATCCGATTCCAGTTCTCCGGGAGCCGTCCGCCGCGGCTGAACCGCCAGTGGATCGAGGAGATGCTCCGAGCGGCGTCAGGACTCTCGGGATTGACAGTGACCGAAGAACCGGTCGAGGCCACCCAGCTGGTGAACTAGGCGCCCGGGCTCAGGGCTCGATCCGCTTCGGATTCGCCGTCTCGTCGAACGGGTTGGCGACGATGTGGGCGGCGAGCACGGACAACCGGGTTCCTGTGCTGCGGGCGCGGGTGCGGATCATCTGGAAGGCGACGTCCATGTCGACGTTCTGGGAGTGCGCCACGACGCCTTTGGCTTGTTCGATGACGACCCGGCTATCGAGCGCGTGCTGGAGCTGGCTGCGCGCGATATGCGATTCGCGCAGCGAGCGCTCGTGCAGGATCCCGATGGTGGCGATGTCCGCGAACGCTTGCGCCGTGACAGCGTCGTCCTCCGAGAAGCCCCCGGTGCGATCGCGGAAGAGATTGAGCGAGCCGATGGTGTCCTTCCGAAGCCTGAGAGGGATGGCGTGCATGGACGCATAACCGGACTCCGCGGCCGCGACGGCGAACGACGGCCAGCGGGCGTACGACCCGGCGATGTTGTCCACCGTGACCAGCGACCCGCTCAGGTAGGCGTCGACGCACGGCCCCTCGCCTTCTCCGAGCTGAAGCAGACCGATGAGATGGCTGCGCTCGCTGCTGGACGCCGCGACCTCGAGCTCGCCGGCGGAGTTGGGGAGCAGGATGCCGGCATCCGTGGCATCGAGCATCGAGGCGCAGAGCTCGACGACCGTATGCAGCAGGTCGACCACGTCGTACTCGTCGACCAGGGTGTCGGCGAGCGTGACGAAGGCTTCGGCGAGTCGCCGCTCCTTGTTCCCGGCCGTCATGGATCTATTTTAGTCTCCGCCGGCGCCGTCGTTCGGGGTGAAGACGATTCGGCGGGAAACGACATCCGCCGCGACGTCGCGGACAGGTCGCCCGACGGCGAACGCATGGGCCCGGAGCAGGGCGAACGCGTCGTCGGCGTTGAGGCGCATCTGGGCGATGATCATGCCCGTGGCCTGGTGCACCTCTCGTCGCGAGAACGTTCCGGGATCGTCGTCGTCGTCGTGGCCGGCGACGGGAAGCTTGCGGACGACCTGGCGCACGACGTGGGCGGTCGCCGCGTCCGCCAGGGCCGAGGCGCGCTCGATCTGCGCGGTGTTCAGCGCGGAGGGCTCCAGCGCGTAGAGGTCGAGGGCCCCGACATCGAGGGGTCCGATCGTCAGGGGGAAGGCGTAGACCGCGCGCACACCCCTCTCGCGCAGCGCATTCCGGAGCCACGGCCAACCCGTCTCCGACGCCCGGTCGAGGTCCGCATCCACAAAGGGTGCGCGTGTTCTCAGTGCGTCCCAGCAGGGCCCGGCGCCGAAGTCGATCTGGAGTTCGTCCAGTCCCGCCGCGTGATCGTCGGACGCGCACACGGTCTCCGACCCGAAGGGCGCGCCGAGGGTGGAGATCGAGGCGTGCGAAACGGGGAGGGCGCCGAGGAACGGGAGGCAGAGGTTCGTCCCTGCGGCTCCTGCGGCCGAGAGCGCCGCGACCGCGTCGGCGAACCCCGGGTCAGACACGGGGACCACGCAGAGGCGGCGGCGATCTTCGAGCGGGTTCGATGGCGTCCTCCTGACCAGTGCGGCAGCGATCTGTGCCGGCGGCGAGCGGTCGGGGTCCAGGACGACTGTCCCTCCAGTCTACCTCCGCGGGGGTGGCGCGATCAGACGGACTTCTTGCGGCGCGCGCTGCGCCGGACGAAACCGAAGATGAGCGTGCCGATGAACAGGATGATGCCGATGATGGCCAACCAGAGCAGCCCTTGGATCGCGAACCCGACGACAGCCAGGACCGCCCACACCACGAGGAGGATCACGATTACCGTCAACATGCTTCTCACGCTACGCGCGTCCCGGCCGTCGGCCTATGGCGGGATGGTCCCGAAGTTGCCGACGATCACGGTGTGCGCCGACAGTGCGTGCGCGCGGCCCTTGTCCACCCGGTAGTGGAAGTGGATGTGGCTCGAATTCACAGCTGGCCCCGGTCCTGCACGAGTAGTCTGAGAGTACGTCGTCCCAGACCTTGACGCCCCGAACGTGATCGGACGTCACCATGTCTGAGGTCTCCGTCGGCCGGCCGAAAGCTCCGTCGGCCGGTGGCGAGTACACCGCCCTCGCATCCTTGATCAGAGACTCCGGTCTGCTGAGACGCCGCTACGGCTACTACTGGACGAAACTGATCCTGGTGCCGGTGCTCACGATCGCTCTGATGGCTGTCTTCGTGTTGGTCGGCGACAGCTGGTGGCAGATGTTCACCGGCGCGCTCTTCGCCTTCCTCTTCACCCAGATCGCCTTCCTGGGGCACGACAGCGCGCATCGCCAGATCTTCCGATCCGGCAGGTGGAACGACTGGGTGAGTCTCGTGCTCGGAGACCTGTTCGTCGGCATGAGCTACGGCTGGTGGCAGCACAAGCACACGCGCCATCACGCCAATCCCAATCAAGAGGGCTCCGATCCCGACATCGACCTACCGGTGATCGCCTTCACCCCGCGGCAGGTGGCGGACCGGGCCGCGCCGCTGCGCTGGTTCATCAGCCATCAGGGCTGGTTCTTCTTCCCGATCCTGCTGCTGGAGGGGCTGTCTCTGCACGCGTCCAGCGTGCGCCGCGTGCTGGCGCGCGAGCCGGTCAAGCGGCGGCCGGTCGAGATCGCCTTCCTGACGATTCGTATCGTCGGCTACCTGGCGCTGGTGGTGTGGGTCCTCTCGCCCGACAAGGCGGCCGTCTTCCTGGCGGTGCAACTGGGGCTGTTCGGCTTCTACATGGGGATGTCCTTCGCGCCTAACCACAAGGGGATGCCGCTGGTGCCTCACGGCGTACGGCTGGACTTCCTTCGCCGGCAGGTGCTGATGAGCCGCAACATCCGGGGCGGCCGCGTCGTGGACTTCCTGATGGGCGGCCTGAACTATCAGATCGAGCACCACCTGTTCCCGTCGATGCCGCGCCCGCACTTGAGGCGCGCGGCGCCGACGATTCGGGAGTTCTGCCGGGAGAACGATGTGGTGTACACCGAGACGAGCCTGTTCCGTTCCTACGCGATCGTGACTCAGCACATCAACCGGGTAGGGCTGGGCGACAAGGATCCCTTCAGCTGCCCGCTGCTGGAGCTGCGTCAGACACCCGCCGTGGCAGTTCCGCGACCTACGCGGTGAGGGAGGATCAACCGGCGATGTCGACCTGGGGCCGGCCGCCTCGCTGTCAGGAGCGATCCTCCGTCTCCGAGCGAGCCTGGGTCTCGCCCGTGTAATCGACGCTGTGCCAATGCTCCGCTTTGGCGTCAGTCCACCGCTTGTCGCGGTCGGTCCCACGGTTGATGTCGGTGTTGCCTTCAGTCTCCACACGGGACTTCATGGCCCCATCGCCGCCGCGGTCCGAACCCTTTCCCGTCTGGTGTGGTTCCTCTTGTGCACGCATCTTGGACCACCTGTCTTCCCGCCGCGGCTTACGACGCCGAGTGCGGCAATGAGGGTGTGGCGGGGTCGTCACGATCGGCACGAGGTCCGCCCACAGCGGCTGATCCGCCTTCATCCTCCCAGCGCGATTCAGGTTCTGGTGTGGCAGAGTCGGCTCGCACGAACGTGACGGCCGCAGCGGCAAGCGCGACAAGCGCTGTCCGATCGGCCTCCCGCTGCGTCCTCTCCAGGACTTCGGCTTCAAACCGGTCGTGGGCAGCAGCGGTACCCACGCTGATCTCGTGCAACCGCTCGGCGATCACCGAGGCGAGCCCGCCGGTGAGCTCTTCGAGGTTGGTGTTGGATATTTCCAATCGGCGGTCGGAAACCCGTAGTTCCACGGTGGGGTAGCCGGCTGTGCTGAGAGTCTCGCGTGTGCGGTTGTCATGGATAGCGTCGATCTCGGTCCTGGCGGGCCGTCGGGTGAAGACGGCGGCCACGGTGTACCGTTCGGGGGACTCCGGGGTGAGCAGGGTGGCGGGCAGTGCGTTGGCGAGAACGGCACCGACTTCGAGTTCTGCAGACGGTGAGCGATTTTGAGTGTTCATAACCGGACGGTACGCGCTCAAAATGTGCGCGCACACAGGCTCGTGCAACGAACCCAGCGGGTGACCGACGAGGCACACGTGAGATCGCGCCTCACGATGGTCGCGATCGCTGAGTCCTCCCGGAGGGATCACGACGACGGTCGAGGTGTCCGCTCGGCATGATGTTTCTAACTCAGGTTCCTCAGCATGCGCGTCGCCTCATGTGCTGATCAGGAGGGCGGCTCATCCGCCTGCTCGGAAGCGGCGCGGCGATTGCGTGTGCGCGTTCCGGATGGGTCGCCGTTCAAGCGGCGACGAGCTGGTCCATCGCGTCCGGTGGCATGGGCCGACCAAGAAGAAAGCCCTGTGCGCGGTCGAATCCCAGACGCGTGATTCGATCCAGCTGTTCGTGGGTCTCGATACCTTCCGCGACTGTCCGTACCCCGTTCGTGCGCGCCGCATCGACCGCTTGAGTGATGAGGCCCGCGGCGTTCTCGTCCACCACCAGCGACCGATCGATCTTGAGCTCCGTCGCGTGCAACCGGCGGAGTTGTTTGAGCGAACTCTGGCCGGCCCCGAAGTCGTCGATGGCGAGGCCGACGCCCAACGCCCGTAGGCGATCGAGCCGGCGCACCGCAGCGGCGACGTTCCGCATCGGCTGCTCCTCGGTGATCTCGATCGTGAGAGAGCTGTTGCCTGTGCTGACTCCTCGGAGCTGGTGTTCGAGCCAGTTCGTGAAGGCTGCGGTCTCCAGTTGTAGCGGCGAGACGTTCACGGAGATGTCGATGCGCCAGCGTTCGATGGCGAGGCAACTCTGTCTCGCCATGAAGACGCCGATTTCCTCGATCAGCCCGGATTCCTCGGCTGCGGGAATGAAGTCGGCAGGTGAGACCTGACCACGGACAGGGTGGACCCACCGGCATAGCGCTTCCGCCGCGACCATTCGGCCATCGCGAACGTCGAACTGGGGCTGGAACCATGCAGCGATCTCGCCGCGACGAACCGCCCCCGCCAGGTCCTTTGCGATCGTCGACACGACCCGATGGTAGACGGGTACCTGCCCGGGACAACCGATTCACCGCTGGTTCTCCGTGTCGGGGCCGGGTGACTGTTCGCACGGGATGCCAGCTGTGTGCGGCTGGTAATGCGGAACGCTTGCGAGTAGCGTCGAAAATACGGGCAGCTCCCGCGCCTCCCGCTGCTGCGATGCGGCAGCCTGGGTTGTGACGGCGACGGCCGATCGTTCTGGTCGGGTGGGTCGTGTAGCAGACAGCATCTGCGGGGAGCGTGTGCCATGGCAGATGAATTGTTTCCAGAGGATACTCCGGAACAAGCGGAGGAACGCGTCGACCGTGTCTGGGAGATGTTGCGGGCGACCCCGCTGGATGATCCGGACAGAATTCAGAAGGCGCGTGACGCGTATCTGATGGACCCGAACCTCGGCGGCGGGTGACGTTCTTCTGATCGGCCGGGATGGCAGACCGTTTCCGTGACTGACGCGGGGGCATGACACGAGAATCCGCGCGATGCGATGGAGTGCATCCGAGCCACCCTGCCCTCCGCCCGTCGAGCTGCCTATCATGAGCGTGCACGGGCGTCCCCGGGTGCCCTGCGGCGATCATGACGGAGGACCCGATGGCCTACCTCGAGCGACAGACCCCGCTGCCCGACTTCTCGACCGACGCCGTCCAGTCGGACGCCGTGCCCACGCCAGGGAACGCGGTCTCCACGGGAGCCCTACCCGGGGCCGCACGAGTCCACGAACTCATCGAGACGGCCCACGAGCGCTACCGGGGCCTGGACGACGGGAAGGTCGCCGACTACATCCCCTCGCTCGGCAAAGCGGACCCGGCCCTCTTCGGCATCAGCGTCTGCGGCGTCAGGGGGCAGACGACGAGCGTCGGCGACTCCGCCCGCCCCTTCTCGATCCAGTCGATCTCCAAGGTGTTCGTGTTCGCCCTGGTCTGCCACGAACTGGGGCACTCCGAGGTGTCGCGTCGCGTCGGCGTCAACAACACGGGCCTCCCGTTCAACTCGGTCATGGCTCTCGAACTGAGCGACGGCGACCCGCGGAATCCGCTCGTCAACGCCGGCGCGATCACGACGACCAGCCTCGCGCCCGGCTCGACGGCCGCCGAGAAGTGGGACTTCGTGCAGCGCGGCCTGTCCCGGTTCGCCGGCCGAGAGCTCGAGGTCGACGAGGAGGTCTACGCGTCGGAGTCGGCGACGAACCAGCGCAACAGGGCGATCGCACGGCTCCTTCAGAGCTACGGGCGGGTGGAGTTCGACCCGCTTCAGGCGACCGACGTCTACACGAGACAGTGCTCACTTCTGGTGACGGCCGAGGACCTGGCGGTGATGGGCGCCACCCTCGCCAACGGCGGTGTCAATCCGATCACCCGGGAGAAGGTGATCGACGCATCCGTCTGCCGTGACACCCTCGCCGTGATGGCGACGAGCGGGCTCTACGAGTTCTCGGGGGACTGGCTGTTCGAAGTGGGCATCCCCGGCAAGAGCGGCGTCTCGGGCGGTATCGTCACGGTCGCACCGGGCAAGGGCGGCCTCGGGACCTTCTCTCCACGACTCGACCCCGCCGGCAACAGCGTGCGAGGGCAGCGCGCGGCCCGCTTCCTCTCCCACTCGCTCGGACTCGACATCTTCGCATCGACTGCGGGTACAACCTGAGCCGTTCGGGCGCCGGCCGGCGTGCTACTGCAACCGGGGGATCGGCCCCGCCAGAACGACATCCAGGGCCTCCACCACCACCGACGCGGGATCGCCGTCGTCCCGGTTCGTCGCCCACCACAGCAGGGCCGAGAAGTTGGCCGAGCTGATCGCGTCGGAGAGGACGGCGACCTGCAGGTCGGAGAGGGGCCGGCCGAGCGTCCGGGCGACGAACTCCGCGAGCGCGTCGCGGTTGTCGCGGAGACGCGCGACACCGAAGGCGATGAGGGCCGGGTCGGAGGCCATCAACCTCAGTCGCAGCCGGGTCGCCTCCATGGCCTCGGCGTCCAGGGCGAGCGACTCGCGGACGGCCCGCGCCATGACCTCGCGAGCGCTCTCGTCGGGGGAGGCCGCGTCGAGGACCCGGCGCATGCGCTCGACGACGGGCTCCATCCCGCCCCACACCAGGTCGGGCTTGGAGGGGAAGTAGCGGAACAGGGTGCGGCGGCTGACGCCCGCCAGCCCGGCGATCTCCTCCATGGTGGTGGCGTCGTACCCGTGAGAGGCGAAGTGGCGCAGGGCCAGGAGGGCGACTCTCTCGGGGTCCACATCGGCGGGCCGGCCGCGGCGGGGCGCGCTCGACGCAGGATCGGCGGGGTTCACAGTCGTCATTATGGCACTCGGTGTTATAAATGGAGCGACGCCCGATCGAGCGCCGACGATGTCATCGACGAGGAGTACAGCACTATGAGCAACAACGAAACCGGACGCTTCGCCGGGAAGACCGCGATCGTCACCGGGGCGGGGTCCGGAATCGGCAAGGCGACGGCACTCCGGCTCGCGCAGGAAGGCGCCCGCGTCATCGCGAGCGACATCTCCGCCGAGCGGCTGACCGCGCTCACGGAAGAGAGCCCCGGCCTCGAGATCACCGTGGTGCCCGGCGACATCTCCACCGAGGAGGCCATCGCCGCCGTCCTCGACGCTGCCGGAGGGCGTGTCGACGCGCTGGCCAACGTCGCCGGGATCATGGACGGCTTCCTCCCTACGGCGGAGGTGGATGACGCCACCTGGGATCGGGTGTTCCTCGTGAACGTGACCGCCATCATGCGACTGACCCGCGCGGTCCTCCCGCTCATGCTGGAGGCGGGCAGCGGCTCCATCGTCAATGTCGCGTCCGAAGCGGGCCTTCGCGGCTCGGCGGCGGGCGCCGCCTACACCGCCTCCAAGCACGCGGTCATCGGCCTCACCAAGAACACCAGCGTCTTCTACGCGCCGAACGGCGTTCGCACGAACGCCGTCGCGCCCGGAGGGGTCGCCACCAACGTGGACGGCGCCTTCCGGTCCCAGCTCGCCGGCGAGCGCCTCGGGCCGATCATGCAGACCAACGTCGGATCGGTCGCCCAGCCGGAGCAGCTCGCCGCGGCGATCACGTGGCTCCTCAGCGACGACTCGGCCAACATCTCCGGCGTCGTGCTCGCCTCCGACGGCGGGTGGTCCGCGATCTGACGCAGGCGGCGGCATCGCTGCGCAGCCCCCGGAATCTCACGGTTCCGGGGGCTTTCTCGTGTCCGGGGGAGACACCCGCGCCGACCGACACCGGCTCTGGGCCGCTGCGATTCGCGAAAGCATGTAACGAGTACGCCACTGATTGCGAAGGCACCTCGCGTATCGGCCGGGTGAACAGGACACCAACAATGGAACAACCCCGCAGCCCCCGAGACCCCGCCCAGAGGAGGACCGACGTGACGACAGAGACCATCGTCCGCGCCGAACCTGACGCCGACCGTCCGCCTGTCGCCGCCGCGCCGTCCGCCCGACGACGCGGCGGAACGCGCGGCTCCCGACGGAAGGCCTCGATCGGTCTCCTGCTGATGGCGCCGGCGATCGTCGCGGTGCTTGGACTCGCGATCATCCCGATCGTGATCGTCGCCCGGAACTCCTTCGCCGAGAGCAACCTGTACGGCGGGATCACCGGAGGCTTCACCTTCGCCAACTACGCGCAGCTGTTCGATCCCGCGTACGGGAAGGTGCTCGGCTACAGCCTCGGCATGGCCGCGATCAACACCATCGTCTGCCTGGTGATCGGCTACATCGTCTCGTACTACATCGTCTCGCGGCCGCCGCACCGTCAGTCGCTCCTGTTGCTGCTGATCATCGTCCCGTTCTGGACGGACTTCCTGGTGCGCACCTTCGCCTGGATCTCAGTGCTCGGCCGCGGCGGCCCGGTGTACGGCCTCCTCGGCGCTCTCGGCGTGGACACCGGCAGTCTGTCGCTCATCCCCAGCCAGGGCGCGGTGATCATGGGACTGCTCTACGCCTTCCTGCCCACGGCGATCTTCCCCATCTACGCCAGCATGCGGGCGATCGACCCGTCGGTGAAGGAGGCGGCCGCGGACCTCGGCTGCGGCTGGTGGCAGACCCACTTCCGTGTGCTCGTGCCGCTGAGCAGCACCGGGATCGTCGCCGCGGCGATGCTCACGTTCGTTCCGACGCTCGGCGTCTTCGTCATCCCGGTCCTCCTGGGCGGAGGCAAGGACCAGCTGGTCGGCAACCTGATCGTCACGCTGTACACGGAGTTCCGCAACCAGCCGATGGGGGCGGCCGTCTCGATGGTGCTCCTGGTGCTCATGCTGGTCGCAATGGCGGTCGCGGGCCTCATCGCCCGCCGCGGACGGAAGAGGGTCGCCTGATGGATCGCGTCACCTCGTGGATCGCCCGCATCGTCTTGGTCTTCCTCTACATCCCGATCGTCGCCGTGATCGTGTACTCGTTCAATTCGGCGTCCGGCGGCTACCAGTGGAAGGGCTTCACCCTGGAGTGGTACGGCCAGCTCTTCGGCGACGGCGCCCTGCTGCAGACCCTCGGGATCAGCGTGATCGTGGGCGTGCTCGCCGCGTCGGTCGCGACCGTGATCGGGCTTCTGGCCGCCATCGGGATGGTGCGGTTCCCCTTCCGGGGCTCCGCCGCGATCCTCGGTGCGATCGCCCTGCCGCTGATCGTTCCCGAGATCGTGCTCGGCGTGGCGCTGCTCAGCGTGTTCAGCTTCCTCCACATCCCCCTCGGCATCCTCACCCTCGTCCTCGGGCACATGATCATCACGCTGCCGCTGACGACCCTCATCCTGATCGGGGCGTTCCGCACCCTCGATCCCAGCCTCATCGAGGCGGCGGCCGACCTCGGCTGCACGCCGTGGCAGACCTTCACGCGAGTGCTGTTCCCGCTGCTGCGGTCGTCCATCCTCGCGTCCTGGCTCCTCGCCTTCACGGTCTCGCTCGGCAACATCGTGATCTCGACCTTCGTCAGCGGCGTCGGATCCACCACCATGCCGCTGCGGGTCTACTCGCTGCTGAAATCCGGGCTCACCCCAGAGCTCAACGCCCTCGGGACTCTGCTGATCGTCCTGACCTTCGTCATCGTCCTCTCCGTCGGCATCCAACAGATGCGACGCATCCTGGCGAGCCCATCCGGCACCACCGCCGCAGCACCGCCCGACACCAGCACCACCTCCACCCCCACCCGCTAGCCCACCCCCCGCACCCCTGATGAACGGGAGAAGACCCATGAAACGCACCACAGCACTCGTCGCTGTCGCAGCCGTGGCCGCCCTCGGCCTGACCGCGTGCTCCTCCGGCTCCGGCGGTTCCTCCACAGGAAGCGCCTCCACCCAGCTCAACATCTACGCGTGGGCCGACGAGATCCCGAAGACGGTGATCTCGGCCTTCGAGAAGGAGACCGGGATCAAGGTCACCGTCGACACGTTCGACGCCAACGAGACGATGATCTCCAAGCTCGCTGCCGGCGGCTCCGGCTACGACATCGTCGAGCCCAGCCAGTACGCCGTCCAGCAGCTGGTCGGCCAGGAGCTCGTGCAGAAGCTCGACCACTCGAAGATCACCGGCCTCGACAACCTCGGCAAGAAGTTCGCCGACCCCAGCTACGACAAGGGCAACGAGTACAGCGTCCCGTGGATCTGGGGCACCACCGGTCTCGCGTACAACCAGAAGTGCACCGGCAAGGCCGTGGACAGCTGGGACGCGCTCTGGGACCCGGCCTACAAGGGCAAGATCTACATGCTCGACAACATGCTGAGCGCGTACATCCCCGCCCTGCAGTACAAGGGGCTCAAGGCCACGACGACCAGCGAGAAGGACATCGAGAAGGGCACCCAGGCGCTCCTCGACCAGAAGCCGCTGCTCGCCGGCTACAACTCCTCAAACTACGCCGACCTGCTGGCCTCCGGTGACGCCTGCGTGGCCGAGGCGTACGGCGGCAGCGGCATCGCCAAGGTCACCGCGGCGAACCCCGACGTGAAGTTCGTCATCCCCAAGGAGGGCGGCACGCTCTGGGTCGACGGTTTCTCCATCGCGAAGGACGCCCCGCACTCCGACGCCGCCTACAAGTGGCTCAACTTCACCCTCAAGCCCGAGATCGCGGCCATGGCCACGAACGACGGCGGCAGCGCCTCTGCGAACGAGGCCGCGAAGGCGAAGATCACGGACAAAGCCCTCCTCGAGAACGTCGCCGTGTACCCGACCGACGAGCAGCTCGCGAAGAGCGAGTTCATCGTCGACCCGGGCAAGGCGCTCGCGTGGTTCCAGCAGGGCTGGACCAAGGTCAAGGCGTCCTAGGCACGATCGATCACGGAACACGCGAGGAGGACACCATGACCACGCCCGCCAGCTCGGCACCGCCCGTCGTCCAGGACACGACCGGCGCGCAGCCCCCGGCCATCCGCCTCACCGGCGTCACCAAGACGTTCGGCAGCAACACCGTCGTCCAGCCCGTGGAACTGACGATCGGGGACAACGAGTTCTTCTCGATCCTCGGCCCTTCGGGATGCGGCAAGACCACGCTGATGCGGATGATCGCCGGTTTCGAGACGCCCACCGGCGGTTCGATCGAGCTGGCGGGCCGGTCGGTGGAGTCCCTCCCCACCCGTAAGCGTGACCTGAACATGCTCTTCCAGAGCTACGCGCTGTTCCCGCACCTCTCGGTACGCGACAACATCGGGTTCGAGCTGAAGGTCCGCGGCCGGAAGCGGTTCCCGGACCGGGAGTCCGCGGTCGACGCCGCGCTCGCCCTGGTGCACATGGAACGGTTCGCCGACCGAAAGCCGAGCGAGCTCTCGGGCGGACAACGGCAGCGCGTCGCGCTCGCCCGGGCCGTGGTCTCGCGTCCTGCGGTCGTCCTGCTCGACGAGCCGCTCGGGGCCCTCGACCAGCAGCTCCGCAAGGAGATGCAGGTCGAGCTGAAGCGCATGCAGCGCGAGGTCGGCATCACCTTCGTCTACGTCACGCACGACCAGGAGGAGGCGCTCACGATGTCCGACCGCATCGCCGTGATGTCGGAGGGCCGCGTCCAGCAGGTGGATGCGCCGCGCGAGATCTACGACCGTCCCGCGAACCGTTTCGTCGCCGGATTCATCGGCACGTGCAACCTCTTCGACGCCGTCTATCACGGCACGCCCGCCGGGGCGACCGTCGAGGTGGCGGGGCTCGGAACCGTGGCGGCCGCACCCGGTGCCGCCGGCCCCGGCGCGAACGTCACCGTGGCCGTCCGTCCCGAGCGGGTCGAACTGCGGCCGGGGGGCGTGGACGGCAGGTCCCCGGCGCACCCCGCGACCCTCCTCGACGCGGTCTTCCTGGGTGACGAGTGGCGGTACATCGTCCGCGCCGACCAGGGCCGCGAACTCGTCGTGACCCGTCCGAGCCGCCGCGAGGACGACGCGCTCACCCGCCTGCTCCCGGGCGACCCGGTCACCGTCTCCTGGCAGCCGGACGACGCGCGCGTCCTCGCCGCGTGACCCCGACGCTCTCCGAACAGACCCACGAAAGGACCGCCATGAAGGTCGCCGCAGGCCAACTCGCTCCCACCACGGATCTCGCCGTCAACCGCCGCACGATCGAGACGCTCGTGGAGGAGGCCGCGTCGGAGAACGTCGATCTGCTCGTCCTGCCCGAGGAGGCCATGCTCCTGGCCGACGGCGTGGATGTGCCGCTGGGCGAGATCGCGCGCGCCGAATGGCCGGGGTTCGTGGAGTTCGTCAGCGGCCTGGCCGAGCGCCACGGCATGGCGATCATCGCTGCGGGTTACGAGGGGACGGACGGAGACCGTCCGTACAACACGATCGTCGCGATCGACGAGCGCGGCAGTGAGCTGGCTCGCTACCGGAAGCTCCACCTCTACGACGCCTTCGCGTACCGGGAGTCCGACTACGTCACCCCCGGCGACGCCAATCCCGTCGTGGTCGAACTCGCCGGCGCGTCCGTCGGTCTGGTCAACTGCTACGACCTCCGCTTCCCGGAGCTCACGCGCAACCTGATCGATCAGGGCGCCGACCTGATCTCGGTCTCCGCCGCGTGGGTCTCCGGCCCGATGAAGGAGGACCACTGGCGGACGCTCCTGCGCGCGCGGGCCATCGAGTCGACGACGTGGCTCGTGGGGGCCGGCTCCGCATCCCCGGACTGCATCGGCCAGAGCATGGTCGTGGACCCGTTCGGCGTCGTCCGCTCCGCCCTGGGCGGGGAGACCTACGGCCTCGCGGTCGCGACCGTCTCGCAGCAGCGCACCGACGAGGTGCGCGCTGTGCTCCCGGTGCTCGAGAACCGCCGGCTCAACACCTCCATCAGCCTCTGACCCGCCCCGCACCGCCACACGAGGAGACCACTGTGCCCATCCGCATCGGCCCCACCCCGCCTGCACTCGACCGCGTCCTGCTGGAGAAGCTCGGGCGGGTGTCGTTCCCGACGCTCGGCCACTACCTGGAGGAGGGCTTCGCCGACCCCGGCATCTCGCGCCTCACCGGGTCGACCCGGGTGGTCGGACGCGCGGTGACGGTCCGCACCACGTCCACGGACTCGACGATGCTCCACCATGCCGCGGGGCTCGTGGAGGCCGGTGACGTGATCGTCGTGGACACGGGTGGCGACCTCCGGCACGCGCCGCTGGGGGAGGTCGTCGCGTCGGCGCTCTCGTTCCGGGGCGCCGCGGGCGCGATCGTGGATGGCAGCGCCACCGACCTCGATGAGATCGCGCCGCTCGGGCTACCCGTCTACGCGCGCGGGCTGAGCATGCTCACCACGAAGCTGCACGACATCGACGCGGGCGGCCTCAACATCCCGGTCGTCTGCGGCGGGGTCGTGGTGCAACCCGGGGATGTCGTGCTCGCCGACGTCAACGGCGTGCTGTTCGCGCCGCCCGCGGTGCTGGAGGCGCTCATCGACGTGGCGCTCGCCGACGATGCGGAGGAGCCGGAGCTCGTCCAGGCCCTCCGCGACGGAGCGCGCCTCGGCGACCTCACCGGCGCGAGCGCCACCATCGCCGGTTTCGTCTCCTGACCCCCCGCATCCCCGAACCACCACACCGAAAGGACCCCAT